>CAYUHJ010000079.1:0-25766 GCA_964444365.1 uncultured Alcaligenaceae bacterium
GTCACCGGGTGGGTCGAGCGCGAGCTCGCCAAGGCCGGCAAGACCGGCGCGACCGCGCCCGGCAGCCTGCGGACCGGGAACCACGTCCCGCACCACCTGTTGTTCGGCCCCGACGCCGGCAAGGCCCCGCTCGACAACCCCCCGCGGCTGTGGCGGGTGAGCCCGTTCATCTACGCCGAGGCCGCGAAGGCGTTCAAGGGCCTGACCCTCGCGCAGCCGTTCGCGCTGCCCCCGGGCGACGGGTTCAAGGACACGGCGGGCGTCGGCGGGCTCGACGAGTCGACCACGGCCCAACTGATGCGGAACGCCGAGACCATAGCCGACGAGCAACTCGCGCTGCGGAAGGCCGCCAACAAGAAGCCGGTCAAGGAACTCGCGCCGCTCCTGGACCCGGCGCCGACCCGCGCCCAGATCGACGCGGCGGTCGCGTTCCAGTTCCAGTTCGTGCTCAAGCGGAAGCCGGCGGCCGACGAGCTGAAGCGGTTCGCCGAACTGTACGCCTCGGCCGCCAAGCTCGGCGGGCCGGAGGGCGGGGCGCGGGCGGTGCTGGTCGCGGTGCTGATGCAGCCCGAGGCGAGCTTCCGCAGCGAACTCGGGCTCGGCGCGGCGGCCGGCGGGAAGCGGGTGCTGGCCCCCCGCGAGGTCGCGTTCGCCGTCGCCTACGCCCTGACCGACCGGGCCCCGGACGCCGAGTTGCTCAAGGCGGCCGACACCGGCAAGCTCGCGACCCCGGCCGACGTGTCCCGCGAGGTCGCGCGAATCTTCGCCGACCCGAAGGCCGACAAGCCGCGGGTGCTGCGGTTCTTCCGCGAGTACTTCGGGTACGGTGGCGCGACCGAGGTGTTCAAGGACGCCAAGCCGTTCCCGGCCCACAACGCCCGCGGGCTGGTCGAGGACACGGACCGGTTGATTCAAGACATTCTCGCCGCGGACAAGGACGTGTTCGCGGAACTGTTGACCACGACCAAGAGCTACGTCCACCACAAGTCCGCGTCCGCGGACAAGAAGGCTCTGGACGACGCTCTCGCCAACTTCGAGAAGGCCAAGCTGAAGGATCCGAAGAAGATGGCCGGCAAGGCCCCGCCGGCGGAGAACCGGCGGTCGTACCTCGCCTACGGGCTGACCGACTTCCCCGCGACCCAGCCGGTCGAGTTGCCGAAGGAGCAGCGGGCGGGCATCCTCACCCAGCCGTCCTGGCTGGTCGCGAACTCGGAGAACTTCGACAACCACGCCATTCGCCGGGGCAAGTGGGTCCGCGAGCGGCTGCTCGGGGGGACCGTCCCGGACATCCCGATCACCGTGGACGCCCAGCTGCCGGACGCCCCGCACAAGACCCTCCGCCAGCGGATGGAGGTCACGAAGGAAACCTACTGCTGGCAGTGCCACAAGAAGATGAACCCGCTCGGCCTGACGTTCGAGATGTACGACCACTTCGGCCGCTTCCGCACCCAGGACGAGGTCACGGTGGAGACGGCCGACGCCAAGGGGAAGAAGACCAGTTCGCCCAAGGCGGTGCCGCTCGACAGTACGGGCCTCGTGGACGGGACCGGGGACGCGACGGTCGACGGGCCGGCCCCGAACGCGGTCGACATGATCCGGAGGCTGGCCCGGACCGACCTCGCCCGGCAGGTGTTCGTCCGCCACGCCTTCCGGTTCTGGATGGGCCGCGACGAGAACCCCGGCGACGCCCGCACCCTGATGGCCGCGGACCAAGCATACCTGAAGTCCGGCGGGAGCATGAAGGCGCTGATCACGTCCCTGCTGACGAGCGAATCGTTCCTGTACCGCACCGCGAACTGACCGCAGTCTGGTAGGTCGGGCCGAGTCTTCGAGGCCCGACGTTGCGCTCCTCGTCGGGCCTCGGAGACTCGGCCCGACCTACCAGGCCGTCGCACCGCTAGAACATCCGACCGAACCTCATTCTTCCGGAGTCCGACCATGACCGCGAACCGCCGCCAGTTCCTGACCAACGTTTCCCTCGGGGCGGGGGCGACCGTCCTGTCGCCGATGCTCGCCCGGCTGCACGCCGAGGCGAGCGGCGCGGCCCCCGCCAAGCGGGTCGTGTTCGTCGTCGAGGGGAACGGCGTCCCCTGGCACCAGATCCAGCCGAAGGGCATCGACCGGAACAAGAACCTCGTGTCGGCCGGGAGCTACACCGACCGCAGCGGCGGGGTCCGCGAGGGCGTCCGCGACATCCCGCTAAAGGACCACGACCTGCCGACCGCACTCGACCCGGTGTCGTTCGTCAAGGACCGCCTGACCGTCATCCAGGGCCTGTCCGGGAAGATGAACACCGGCGGGCACTCGAACAACTTCGGGGCGCTGGGCGCGTACAACGCGAAGGGCGGCCCGGCGGGGGTCACGGTCGACTGCGCCCTCGGCAAGCACCTCGGCGGCGTGTTCCCGCACGTCGGGCTCGGCATGACCGACCGGCCCGGCGACACCGTCGTGTACAACTGCTCGGCCGTGGCCGCCGGCAAGCCGGCCCCGACCCAGACGAACCCCGCCCTCGCGTTCCAGGCCCTGTTCGGCAGCGCCGCCGACGGGCCGGCCAAGAAGGCGTTCGACTCCCGCAAGCCGCTCCTCGACCACCTCGCCGCGGACGTGAAGCGGGCGGAAGCCGCCCTCGCCGGGCCGGAACGCGAGAAGCTCCAGAGCTACCTGCAGGCGTTCGAAACCATGCGGGACCGGCACGGCAAACTCGTCGAGATGGAGGCGGTGCTGAAAAAGAACGCCCCGCCGGTGACGAACAAGTTCACCAGCGAGGTCGAGACCGACCGGCTCGACGCCCAGTTCAGCCTCGCCGGCGCGGCGCTCGTGTCCGGGCTCACGAACGCCGTCACCATCGCCAGCGGCGTCGGCGACCCGTACTTCTCGGTCCGGTTCAAGGGGCTGGGCATCACCCTGGACAAGCACAGCATCGGCCACGGCGGCAGCTTCGAGGGCCGCACCTGGGACGAACTCAGCACCAGCATCCGGAAGTTCCACTTCGAGATGATCGCCCGGCTCGTCAAGACGCTGCAGGGCGTCAAGGAAGGGAACGGCACGATGTTCGACAACACGCTGATCGTGTACCTGTCGGACGGGGCGGAGGGCCACCACAGCCGGTGCTGGGAGTGGCCGGCCGTGCTGATCGGCAACCTCGGCGGCAAGCTCAAGGCCGGCCGCTACCTCGAACTCCCCGGCCACGGCGCGAAGGGGCACAGGCACATCGGCAACCTGTACACGACCTTCCTGAACGCCGCGGGGGACAGGCGCGAAACCTTCGGCCAGCCCGACCCGCTGCTCGGCAAGGACGTGGACCAGAAAGGCGGGATTAGCGAACTGCTGGCGTGAGTGGTTCGTCTCGCGGAGTCGGTTGCCTCCTACTTGTAAGGGCTCGCCGTGATCCCATTCCCACCCGCTATGCCGACCGCCATCGGGTGCCGGGCGGGAGCCGTCGCCCTCCTTCTGGCCGCCTTCCTCCTGGCGCGGTCTCCCGCGTCTTCGGCCGACCCGCCGACCACGACCACGCCTAAGGGGGCGTACGCGCTGGCCCGGCTCGAGGTGTCGGCCGGCCTGCAAGATGTCGAAGACAAGACCCCGCCCGGACCGCAATCACTCTTCCTCGCCCTTCGCGACGGCAAGCTCGCGAACCTGTGGTTCGTCCGCCCGACTGCCGGAGACCGCCGGCTCGCGGTCGAGCGGTCGACCGTGGCCCTCACCGCGGACGGCCTTCGCGGGACCATCGACCTGCGGACGGCGGCCGGCCGCGGCGCTCCCCAGGTGGGGCTCGCCCTCACCTTCCGGCTGACGGTCCGGGGGAACGCCGTCTCGGGCTCCTACGAATTCGCTGCGAACAAGGCCCCGTACAAGCCGGCCGCCGGGACCGTCACGGGCACCCTCGTGACGGAACCTGCGGCCGCAGACGCCGTCACTCCGCAGGGCTCGTGGTCGTCATTCTGGGGTAGCCACGGCGACATGAGCAGCGGCCCCCAGCCGCCTCTTGTCGCGGATCTTGCCCAGGCGCGGCCCGTCTGGCAGAGCGAGGCGGCGGTGCCGACCGGTTACGGGAACGCGCCGGATAGCCGGTACTTCACGCGGGCGCTCGTCGCGGGGAACGGCGGTGGCGGTAGCTCCCCGGTTATCGGCAACGGCACCGTGTACCAGCACTACTACATCCCTTCCCCACAGTCCGAGCCGGTCCTGGCCGGTAACCCGTTCTGGGACCGCGCCTTCAGGAACGCCCCGGAGTTCGCCGCAAAGATGACCGCGCTCGGGGCGACGGACCGGGAAAAAGCGCAGGTGTTGAATCACTTCCGCCCGCTGGCCGACGACGTGATCGTCGCGGTCGACGCCGCCACCGGGGCGGAGAAGTGGCGGACCGTCCTGCCCATGCGGTCCCCGAACCTTCAGACCCACAAGCACCGCGACGTCTCGGGCGTGCCGCTCCTTGCGGGGGACACGCTCTACGTCCCGAACCTGATGTCCCGGCTGTACGCCCTGGACGCGAAGAGCGGGGCGCTGAAGTGGGAGACCCCCGCGTACACGCCCACAGAGAAAGTGCCGGCCGTCAACCCGCCGCCGAACCCGTCCCCGGTCATGGCCGCCGGCCACCTGATCACCGCCCGCGGCAAGGGATCCGCCGGGACTATCGTGGCGCTCGACCCCGCCACCGGGGCCGAGAAGTGGAAGGCCCCAGGAGGATACCTTCTGCGCTGGCAGACCGGCGGGAAGGAGCGGCTGCTCACGTTCGCCGGGCTCGACAAGCGGGCGCTCACCTGCCTCGATCCGGCCACGGGCAAGGCCCTCTGGACGCAGGAGACCGCACTGGCGGCGGTCGCTCCCGTCAGTGCGGTCGTGTCCGGCGACGTGCTGCTCGCGGCCCCGCCGCCGCCCAAGGGCGGGCCGAACGTCGTGCGCTACGAGGGGTGGAAGCTGTCGGACACCGGGGCCGCCCGCGTCTGGCAGGACGCCGAACTCACCCCGGACGAGAACGTCCCGGTGACCGCGTCCGCCGGCCGAGCCTATCTCCTCGGCAAGCAGGTCATCCGCGTTTTGGACGTGGCGACCGGCAAGCAGTTGGCCGAGCGGAAGTACGACCAAAACGGCCCCGGCTCCAACCCCTGGCTGGGCGCGGTCGGCGACCGGATGCTGTTCTCCCCGGAGGGCCAGCACGGCACCGCCCGGTTGGTGTTCCTCGACGCCAACTTGAAAGACCTTGGCCGGTTGTGGCTCCCACCGAACGTGGAGACGACCGCCTACAACTCTCAGCCGATCGTCTACCCGGTCGTGGACGGCCGGCTGTTCGTCCGGGGCGGCGACGCCCTGTACTGCTACGACCTCCGTCGCAAGTAATCATCCGAGGCTGCCATGCGAATGCTGTTCGCGACGACGCTTCTCGTGGCCGCGGTCGCCTTGTCCACTGCCAAGGACGACACGAAGTACGACAAGACCGTCCCGGCCGCCGAGAAGGACTACCCGCCGGGGTGGTTCCCGATCACCCGGCTGACGGCCGAGGAGACGTGGCAGGGCGTCCGCGACGCGGACAAGGAGGAGCCCAAGGTCCGACTCTACCTTCCGCCCGGCGTGAAGACCTGCCGCGGCGTGTTCCTCTGCTTCCAGTTCCACAGCGCCGACCCCCGCCACTGCGCGGACTTGTGGGACTTCGCCCTCGTCACCGTCCCGTGGCCGATGGAGTACGACATCGGGGTCAACGACAAGCGGAGCGGCCGGGTCCAGCTCGGCCACCCGGCCGGGAACACGGGCTACCTGCTGAAGTACCTGGAGTTCGCGGCGAAGGAGACGGGCCACCCGGAACTCGCCACCGCGCCGATCGTCGGGTGGCTGATGCAGAACGGGGCGGCTCACGTCAAGGACCTGTTCGACCGCGCCCCGGACCGGCTGATCGCGTGGTCGGACGGGTGGCCGAACCGCATGGCCGCGATCTCGGCCGTCACCGACAAGGTGCCGTTCGTGTACGCCTGGGAACTCGGCGGGGACGTCAAGGAACGCGAGGCCGCCCGTGCCGCCGCCGGGGACGCCATCAAGGACAAGCTCACCCCGGCCCCGACCCTCACCTGCCGGGCCACCACCTACGGGTTCAAGCACGGCGTGTACTCCAAGTTCGGGTTCTTCGCGTGCTACCTGGACCGGTGCATCCAGGCCCGGCTCCCGGCCGGCGGCAAGCCCGGCCCGCTGCGGCCGGTCTCGGTCGAAGGCGGCTGGGTGTCGGACTTCAACCCGATGTCCGAGTGGGTGCCGATCGCCCCGGCGAAGGAGGCCAGGGGGATGGTCAGCCCGGTGTGGCTGCCGGACGAGTACACGGCCTGGGTCTACCGGGCGTACCACTCGGCCAAGCCGGACCTGAAGGTCGTCGGACCCGTCACCGAGTACCGCACCGGGAAGAACCGAGACGAGTGCGGGCTCGGGTACTCGCCGCTCGCGAAGGCGGGGGAGGCGGTCAAGGTCGTGGCGGCCGTGAAGGGGGAGTACAAGTCCGTCGAGTTCCGCGACGGGGACAAGCTCCTCGGGTCGGTCGCCGCCGCCCCCTACGAACTGGACGGGGTGAAGTTTGACAGGGGCCTCCACGCCCTGATCGCCGTCGGCGTCAAGGCCGACGGCACCCGCGTGTCGAGCCACCCCGCCTTCTACGCCGTCAAGTGATCCCGTTCCGGAGACGCTCATGAACCGCGCCGTTGCCGCCCTGCTCGTGTCGGTCGCAACCCCGCTGCTGGCCCCGGCCGGGTACGGGCCGCCGTCCTCCATCGACGGCTGCCAGTCGATGGACGGCCGGTTCGTTGTCACCGCTGCCGTCGTCGTCGACCCGAAGGCCGGCACGAAGGGCGGCCCGCCGAAGCCGAACCTGAACGACGGGCCGTTGAAGTGGGAGTTCACCTGGAAGGACACCAAAACCGGGGAGTCGAAGACTTACCCGGCCCAGGGCGTCCAGGCCGGCAACGTCTCCGCCCAGCTGTTCATGGCCCCCGACGGCGAGACCTTCGCCCTGTACAACCACGTGACCGTGTGGAGCCCCGGCAAGTCCGAGCGGCTCGGGGCCAGTGTCATCAAGGGCGACACACCCGGCCCGATCCCGGAGGACCGCCGCCGGCACGAGGCGATGTCCCGGCGGGTGATCGTCTACAAGAAGGACGGCAGCATCCTGAGGGAACTGGCGGTCGCAGACTTCCTGAAGGCCGACGAGTGGGCAAGCGTCGGGCTGGTGTTCAACCGCGTCCACTGGGTCAGCGACTTCGCGCCGCTCTCGCACCGGTCGACGGCGCGGCCCGCCTACGCCCTGTGCCGGGTCAGCCCCGACTACACCGTCCTCCAGGTGCGGGTGGCGGGGAAGGCCGGCCGGCTCGTGAACGTGGACCTGACGACGGGGACGGTCCTGCCGGACGACTGGAAGCCCGCGGACAAGACCAAGACCCCGGTCCGCCCGTTCGTCGGCCCGGACAGGCTGGAGCCGTTCACGCCGGCCAGCCGCGAGGGGTTCGTCCCCAGCCTGGACCCGGTTCGAACGGAGGGCACCTACGCCGCGTCGGACACGCCGTCGCCCCCAGCGGACCCCACGAAGGGGGCGACTCCGGCGAAAGCGGACGCCCCGGCGAAGGCCGCGGCCGTGCCCGCCTACGGCCCGCTGACGCTCGTCAAGGACGGGTTCAAAAAGCTCGACACCCCGACCTGGCTGCCGGGCGAGAAATTCCTCCTCGCGGCCGACGTCGACACCGGGAAGCTGTTCAAGGTGGTCGGAACCACGGTGACCGAACTGCGCGACGGCGGCCGCGGCAAGGTCGGGCCGGACGGCAAGTTCTACGGCGTGCTCGACGGCAAGCTCGCGGCGTGGCGGCCGGGCGACGACCCCAGGGTGATCCTCGACACCGCACCGGGCGGGAAGGAACTGTCCCTGAACGACCTCGCCGTCGGCGCGAACGGGTTCCTATACTTCACCACGCTGAAAGACCCCGAGAAGGGCCGGGTGACGGCGGTCGACGTGGCGAAGAAGACCGCGGCCGTGGTGTACGATGCGGCCGACCTCGGCGACCTCGCGAACCCGAACGGGGCCGCCCTCTCGCCCGACGGCAAGCACCTGTACATCGGCGTGTCGAACTACAAGGACAAGAAGAAGTCCGGGATCTACCGGTTCCCGGTGACGGACGACGGGAGCGTGGACGTGGCCGCCGGCAAGGGCAAGAAGTGGGCGGAGGTGACGGGGCCGGACGGCATCGCGGCCGCCCCTGACGGACACGTCTACGCGACGGCCGGGGCGGCGGTCGTGGTCCTTTCGCCCGAGGGCAAGAAAGTCGGCGAGGTCAAGATTCCCAAGGGCAGTGGCACCAACCTCTGCTTCGGCGGGGCCGACGGCAAGACCCTTTACGTCACAACGAACGCGGCCCTGTACGTTGCCGAGCCGAAGTGACGCACCGACCCGTACCACCCCGATCCCGTCCCGAACGGGGTCGGCCGCGTCGGGAACAACGGACGGAAGGGTCGGAATTTTTTCCTTGACAGAACCCCGACGCCGTCGCAACGATATTGCTCCTTGTGGGACATGATCAGGAACGTCGGGTACGGACGACCCGATGACAGCGACGCACGGTCAGGAGGACCAGGGGTGAGCCCGCCGCTCTCGCGGATCGCCGCACCACTCTCCCGGTCCGGTCGTCCGACCCAACCGTTCCCTGACGAGCCGCTCCCTTTCCCGCCCGGGGTGCGGACATCGGTCCCGCCTGCCGTCCCCGGTTACATTCTGCTACGCGAACTCGGGCGGGGGGGCATGGGCGTCGTGTTCGAGGCGCTCGACGTCCGTCTCGACCGGGCCGTGGCCCTGAAGTTCGTGGCCGACGGATTCCTGTCGGCCAGCGGCCCGACCCGGCTCCGGGCCGAGGCGGTGGCGGCCGCCCGGCTGAACCACCCGAATCTCGTTCAGATCTACGAAGTGGGCGAGGTGGGCGGGAGCCCGTACCTCGCCCTCGAACTCGTGCGGGGGGAGTCGCTCACGGCTCGGCTCGCCCGCGGCCCGCTCGCCCCCGCGGCGGCGGTCGACCTCGTCCGGACCCTCGCGACGGCCGCGGACCACGCCCACGCCCGCGGGGTCGTCCACCGGGACCTGAAGCCCGGCAACGTGCTGCTGGCCGAATCCGGCGAGCCGAAGATCGCGGACTTCGGCCTCGCGAAGTTTCTGGACTTCGATGCCGGCCGAACGCCCACGGGTGCGGTGCTCGGCACGCCGCACTACATCGCCCCGGAAGTGGTCGCCAGAGGCGGGGCGGCGGCCGGGCCGGCGGCCGACGTCTACGCCCTCGGGGTGATCCTCTACGAGTGCCTGACCGGCCGGCCCCCGTTCGACGGGCGGACGGCGTGGGAGTTGATGCGGCGGGTGGTGGACGACGAACCCGTCCCGCCCGGCCGCCGGCGTCCCGGCCTGCCGAGAGGGCTCGACGCGGTTTGCCTGACGGCGCTGGCCAAAGATCCGACGCGGCGCTACCCGTCGGCCGCCGCGCTGGCGGCGGACCTCGAACGGGTTCAATCGGGCGAGGCCGTCCGGGCGAAGTCAGGCCGGGTTCGGCGGGCCCTGCGCCGCGCGCGGTGGGCACTGGCCGCCACGGGCGCGGCGGCTGCGGTCGGGGCGGCGGCCTGGTTCGCTCGGCCGGCGATCGGTGCGAGTGACGGGCTCCGCGAGGTCGCGGCTCACGAGCAGGCCGGGCGGCGGTTGCTCGCCCGGAACGAGTACGCGGCCGCCCTGGCGGAGTTCGACGCCGCCGCGGCGCTGGCCGAACGGCTTTCGATCGCGGCCCCCCTCCGGACGGAACTCGCGCAGGGCCGGCGGGCCGCACTCCGAGGCCGGACCGCGGAGGACCTTCACCGGTTGGTCGACCGGCTGCGGTTCGGCTTCGACCCGGACGGGCTCGCGGGCGACAACCTGTCGCGGGTGACCGCCGCCGCCGAAGCGTTGTGGAGGGCCCGCGGTCCGATTCTCTCCCCCGAAGCGGGGGGCGAACTCCGGCCGGAGACGGAATCGCAGGTCCGGACGGACCTGCGGGATTTGGCCTTGCTGTCGGCCGACTTGCGGGCGAAGGCGGGAGCCCACCAGGCCGCGGACGAGCGCCTCGCCGAGGCGGAGGCCGTGCTGGGTGCGGATCCGGTGACGGCGTTCGCCCGGTCGGTCCACCGGGCGAACGCGGCGGGGCGACCGGCCCCCTCGCCCCCGGCCCCAGGTCCGGCCGCGCCGCCGGGGGAACTGTACCGCCTGGGGCGGTTCCTGTTGAACGCGGGGCGGATCGAGGAGGCGGTGGAACCGCTCCAGCGGGCGGCCGACGCGGAGCCCGGCGGGTTCTGGCCGCAGTTCACCCTCGGGGTGGCGGCGTACCTCCGGAACCGGCCGGCCGACGCGGTCGCCGGGTTCGCCGCCGCCGCGGCCGTGGCCCGGGACCAGCGGGGCCGGTGTGCCTACCACCTCGGGCTCGCCCACGCCGCCGCCGGGAACACGACCGCGGCCGTCCGGGAGTTCGGCCTCGCCCTCGACCGCGAACCGGGGCTGGCCGCGGCCGCGCTCAACCGCGGGCTGGTGCGGCTCCGCGAGAACCACCCGGCCGACGCCATCGCCGACTTCGCGCTGGCCGAACGACTGGGCTACCCCCCCGCCGTCGCTCGGTACAACCTGGCCCTCGCGCACCTGGCCGCCGGGGACCGGCTCGCGGCCGGGCGGACGGCGCAACAGGCGGTCGATGTCGACCCGCGGTTCACCCCCGCGCGGCGGCTGGCGGCCGAGCTGGCTCAGGAACCGTGACGCTCGTTCAGGGAGGAACCGCCATGCGAACCTGGCTCCGACGGCCGCCCGCCCCCGCCCGCTCGAAGGAAGCCCTGCGCTTCGTCCCGCGCTGCGAACCGCTGGACGACCGCGCACTCCCGAGTGCGTCGCTGACCGCGGAACTCGTCCAGTTGGGCGTCATCGACGTTCCGACCACCGGCGACCTCTACTTCCCGCCGGCGAAGGATCTGGGGCCCGTCCTGCACCTGGCCGAGCAACTCGGGGTCTCGACGACCGCGCCGCCGGCCGAATGGCTGCCCGCCGTCCTGTTCTCGACGCTCCTGGCGACCGAGGGGATCACCATCCGGCTCCAACCGCTGCCGGAGACCGGCCCCGGCGGCCCGCCGACCGCGGTCCTGATCTCCTCCCCGGACGGCGTCGAACGAGTCCCCTTCGACCCGACCGAACTCCCGCTCGTCGTGCGGGTGCTGGAACGGCTCGAGAGCGGCGAGCGGGGGATGCGCGCGTTCTACGGCGACCGCTGGACCGACGAGGTGTGGTCGGGCCTGCGCACCGCCTTCGTCGGGATGCAACTGTTGCCGACGCTGTTGACCGGCGGTGCCCCGCCGCAACCGGCCGCCGGGTCGGGCGAGGGGCAGCCGCGGTCGGACCGCCGCGAACCGCCGAAAGAGTCCCCTGCCGAGGCCTTCTCACCCGGCCCGCCTTCCGCGTGGGCCACCCCGGCCGCACCGACGGCGGAGGACGCGGACACCCACTACGTGTCCGCGACGCCGATTTTCGTCGACGCCGTCGAGAGTCGGCGGTCGGAATGCCCGGTCCGCTCGGCGGCCGGCCCTGTCCCCGGTGTGCATCCGCGGAGTCTCGATCCGCTGCCGTTCGTCGGCCCGGACCGGGACGCACCGGGGAACGCCGCCTCGCCGTCTGGCACGGCCCACCTGTTCGAACCGATCGCGGCCGACCTCGCGGCGGGCGAGTTGGTCCCGTTCGACCCCGCGGACCTGGGTGCCGACGTGGCGCGGTTCCTGGCGGACCTCGCGGCCGCAGACGCCGGTCGCGATCCCGCACTCCGGTGGTGGGCGGAACTCCTGACGGCCGGGCTTGCCCTTGCCGCCTCGGCCGCACGCCTCCGCACGGCGGCGGCCGCACGAAAGAATCCGCTGGTGTTGGCGAGCGGGAGCCGGGTCCGTTGAGAGCTGTCGGCTTCGGGCACGTTCCCGTTCCGCGGAATGCCCCCTTGGGTCGCTGGCCTTCATCGTTCAGCCGATGTCCGCGAGGCGGTGGATGTCAGTTCCCAACTTTGTGATTTGGCCCGCGGACTGAAGCGCGGTATGTTAGTCGACAGCATTCATCCGACCCGCCTGCCGACCGCACACGCGCGACCGCCCGCCGCTTCGTGAACACTATGGCCTCCCCGCTCCGCCTTCCCGCACCCGCCCCCGTCGCATTGCGACAGCGGGTGATCCGTTCGGCCGCCGTCCTTGCTTCCGTATTGCTGCTCGCCGCGGGCCAGGCTGCCGCGGCGGAGAAAGAAGGGGAGGACCGCCGCAAGGAACTGATGGCGGCGTACCGGGCCGACGTCGTCCCGTTTCTCAAGACCTACTGCGTGGAGTGTCACGGCACCAAGAAGCGGAAGGCCGGGCTCGACTTCACGAAGATGTTCCAGCGGCCCGAGGACGGCCAGTTCCGCCGCGTCTGGCAGCTCGTGCTCGCCAGCGTGCGGGACGAGGAGATGCCGCCCGCGGACGCGGAAAAGCAGCCGAAGGCCGCGGAGCGGCGGAAGGTCGTCGCCTGGGTGGAGAAGATCAAGTTCCTCAGCCCGCAAGACCCCGGCCCGTTCGTACTCCGCCGCCTGACGAAGGCCGAGTACGGAAACACCCTCCGCGACCTGTTCGGCGTCGACCCCGCGGTCGCCGCCGACCTGCCCGACGACGTGGCCGGCGAGGGCTACCTCAACACCCTCTCCCCGCTCCAGACCGAACAGTACCTGGCCATCGCCGCCGCCGTCGTCGACCGCCTGAAGGGGTCCGCGACCGAGAAGAAACTGTTCGGCGACCCGCCGAAATCGGGCGACCCGCGCCCGGCCGCTCACAAGGCGATCCGGTCGCTGGCGCGCACGGCCTTCCGCCGGCCGGCGAGCGAGCCGGAAGTCGAGACGCTGCTGAAAGTCTTCGACCTGGGGCAGGCGAACAAGCTGTCCTACACTGCATCGCTGCGACTGGTGCTCAAGGCCGTGCTCGTCTCGCCGCAGTTCTTGTTCATCACCCCCGGCAAGGAAGCGGAGGCCGGCCAGGCGATCGTGCCGCTGGACGACCACCACCTCGCGTCGCGGCTGTCGTACTTCCTGTGGGCGACCGTCCCCGACGCGGACCTCTCGGCCCTCGCCGACGCGGGGAAGCTCCACGAGCCGGAGGTCCTGCGGGCTCAGGTCAAGCGGCTGCTCGACGACCCGCGGTCCCGCGCGGTGTTCGACGGGTTCGGGGCGCAGTGGCTGGGCCTGAGCGGCCTGCCGGGGAAGACGTTCGACACGGCCAAGTTCCCGCTCGTGACCCCGGCCCTGCGGACGGCGATGGCCGACGAAGCCCGGCTGTTTTTCGACAGTGTCGTGCGGGAGAACCGCAGCGTGGTCGACCTCGTGGAGAGCGACTACACCTTCGTGAACGGCACCCTCGCCCCGCTCTACGGCCTGGAAAAGACCGTCACCGGCCCGGAGATGAAGCGGGTCAAACTCGCGGACGCCAACCGCGGCGGCATCCTGGCCCTCCCCGGCGTGCTGGCCGTGACCTCGATGCCCGAACGGACCAGCCCCGTAAAGCGCGGCGTCTGGGTGCTCGAACAGGTGCTCGGCCAGCACGTGCCGCCCGCGCCGGCGAACGTCCCCGCCCTCGAAAAGCAGGACCCGAAAAAGGTCGCGAGCCTGACCCTCCGCCAGCGGACCGAACTCCACCGCAAGAACCCTGCCTGCGCGAACTGCCACAAGCTCCTCGACCCGATCGGGTTCGGGCTGGAGAACTTCGACGCGATCGGCCGGTGGCGCGACAAGGACGACTGCGGCGGGCCGATCGACGCCGCCGGCGAACTCCCCGGCGGCAAGCGGTTCGGCTCGCCCAAGGAACTGAAGGCCTACGTCGCCGGGCGGAAGGCCGACCTCGCGCGGAACCTTACCGAAAAGATGCTCGCCTACGCCCTCTGCCGGCGGCTCGAAGGCTACGACGAGATCGTCGTCGACCGGATCGTCGAGTCGCTCGCGGCGGACGACTACCGGATGCAATCGCTGATCGCCGCGGTCGTCACCAGCTACCCCTTCCTCCACCGCCAAATTCAACCCCCCGCCCCCCATGGCAAGTAAACCCCTCCTCGACCGCCGGACCTGTCTCAAGGGCCTCGGGGCCTCCCTGGCGCTGCCGCTCCTGGACTCGATGGGCCGGGCGGAGCCGGGCGCGAAGGCCGCCAAGCCGCCGGTCCGGCTCGGGTTCATGTACATGCCGCACGGCGTGATCATGGACCGGTTCTGGCCCAAGTCGCCGGACACGTTCCTCACCGCCCCGCCGCCCGCGCTCGAACCGCTCAAGCCGGTGCTGAAGCAGTGCCTGATGATGAAGGGCGTCGCCGGGGTGCCGATCGCCCCGTTCAACGGCGCGCCGCACGCGCTCGAACTCTCCACCTGGCTGACGGCCAAGCTCCCGAACGCGACCCGCCGCAACCGGATCGACATCGGCATCTCCGCGGACCAGATCGCGGCGAACTACGTGGGCGGGTTCACGTCGCTGCCGTCGCTCGAACTCGCGACCATGCCCCAGACGCACAAGGAGAACCAGGAGGGGCTGAACGAGGGCTACTACTCGCACTGCAGCTTCAGCACCCCGACGCAGGCCCTCCCCGCGGAGATCAACCCCCGGGCCGTGCTCGACCGCCTCTTCGGCAAGCGCACCCGGCCCGGCCAGCCCGCCCAGGCCGACCCGCTCGACCGGCAGATGCTGGACCTCGTCCTCGACGGCGCGCGCGACCTCCGGAAGCGGCTGCCGAAGCTCGACCAGGAGAAACTCGACGAGTACCTCGACAGCGTCCGCTCCGTCGAGCGCCGCATCGCGACCATCGAGCACCGCCAGAAGGAGGCCGCCCTGTCGAAGGCGGGCATCGGCGCGGCGAACCGCAAGTCGACCGACACGCCGCCGATCGACGTCCGCATCCCCGAGGGGGACAAGCGGAGCGAGTACATGCAGGTCATGTGCGACCTGAACGTCCTCGCGTTCCAGACCGACACGACCCGGGTGAGCACCTACATCGGCTCCACCCCGAACGGCGTCTCGTACCCCGAGCTCGGGTTCAAGA
Organism: uncultured Alcaligenaceae bacterium; assembly: GCA_964444365.1. GTDB lineage: Bacteria > Planctomycetota > Planctomycetia > Gemmatales > Gemmataceae > CAYUHJ01. The sequence goes on from CAYUHJ010000079.1 coordinate 15,083, forward strand.
ACGAGCACCACTCGGTGACCCACCACAACAACGAGGCCGAGAAGGTCAACAAGGTCGCCGACATCACGGCGTTCAACGTGGCGCAGTTCGCCCACATGGTCAAGCGGATGGCGGCCATCCGGGAGGCGGACGGGACGCTGCTGGACAACTGCATCATGATGTGGGGCTCCGGCCTCGAAGACGGCGACAAGCACACCCGGGCCAACCTGCCGTTCATCATCGCGGGGGGCGGCGGCGGGTCGATCAAGACCGGCCGGTTCCTGCCGGACGTCAAGGCGAACCAGGGCGACCTGCTGACCACCCTGCTCGCCTGCATGAGCGTCCCGCTCGACCGGCCCCTGGGCATCGCCACCAAGCAGATCAAGGAAATGATGACCGCCTAGACCGGCGACCCGATTTCCCCCGCCGCGGCCCCGCGCTCGTTCCCGGAGAACCGGGCGCGGGGCCGCGGCGGCTTCGTATTCTGAGCGGTATGCTCCACCTCACCCCCGTCGCGAACCCGACCATCCCCGTCGAACTCGACGGCGTCACCCCGGACCGCGTGGCGGGATTGTCCCCGGCCGAAGTCGCCCGGCTCCCCGTGTTCCACGGCAACCGCCGGGAAGAACTCGGGGCGTTCTTCGCGGTCACGGGCGACCCGTCCTACGGGGAGATCCTGCTGCACGGCAGTTGCCCGTGGGCGAAGGGGGTCGGCGCGACGATGAACTCGGGTCGGATCTTCGTCGAGGGGGACGTCGGGATGCACGCCGGGGCGGGGATGTCGGGCGGGGAACTGTCGGTCCGGGGGCACGCCGGCGACTGGCTCGGGGCGGAGATGCGCGGCGGCCGGATCCGCGTGCTCGGGTCGGCCGGCCATCAGGTCGGGGCGGCGTACCGCGGCAGCCGGAAGGGCATGACGGGGGGCGAAATCCTCATCTCCGGGAACGCCGGGGACGAGGCCGGATTACTCATGCGGCGGGGGATCGTGGTCGTCGGCGGCCGTTGCGGCGAGTTCGCCGGCGCGTCGATGATCGCGGGCAGCGTCGTCGCCCTCGGCGGGGTCGGGCCGCGGGCCGGGGCGGGGATGAAGCGCGGCACGATCTTCGTGGCGACCGGCGACCCGGACCTGCCCCCGAGCTTCCGCTACAGTTGCGAGTACCGCCCGGCGTTCGCGGGGTGGCTCGCGAGGTTCCTCCGCGACCTCCCCTTCGAGCCGGCCGCCCCCCTCGACGTGCGAACCGTCCGCTGCTACCGCGGCGACCTCCTCCACGGCGGCAAGGGGGAACTACTCGTCGCCGGGTGATCCCTTGAAGGCGTCCGCCCCGTTCGGCGCAGGTCCGACCGCGTTGGGGGAGAAGAACTGCGAGGAGGGAGTGCGACCGGAAGTCGGCCGAGCGAACACAGACCGCCCTGACCGAACTTCGCGCACCCGGAGTCGGTCGCGGCGGTCGAATCGTCGCGGTTTTGAGGCCCGTTGAGTCCGTTCCAGGGGCGGTGACCGGTGGCACGGGGCTTGCATTTGCTGCGGCTACCCGAGTCAGAGTCACATGCCATGGCACTCCTCCGCCGATACGCCTCCCGCGCAAAGGCCCTCGTCCCTCTCGTGCTCGTGGGTGCCGCCTGGTACTGGTGGCCCGCGCTCCGGGCGGAAGTTCGGGCCAAGGGCGACCCGTCCCCCCCAGCCGTTTCGGTCTCCGACCGCCCGCGGGTCGAGTTGGTGTGCGCCGACCCCCCGGTCCTGGGCGTCCCGGCGTGGCTGTTCGACACGCCCCGGTTCCGCGCCGCGCCGGTCGGCGTCGCCCCGTCACCCGAACCCCTCCGCCTCCACGGGACGGTCGTGCCGGACGCGAACCGGATGCCGCGGGTCCACTCCCTGTTCGGCGGGCAGGTGGTGAAGATCGGCCGAAAGGGGGACATGGCCCAGTCCTCTCGCGACCTGGTCGCCACCCCGGACGACGGCCTCCGCCGCGGGGACGAGGTGAAGCGCGGGCAGATCCTGATGGTGATCTGGTCCAAGGACGCCGGGGCGATGAAGACCGACCTGGTGAACCAGATGACGGCCGTGCGGGCCGCCCAGCGGGTGCTGGAGCGGTACAAGGCGGTCGACCCCGGGGTCGTCCCGCTGAACCAAGTGACCCAGGCCCAGCAGCAGTACGAGAGCGCCGTGGTCATGGTCCGGAACGCCGAGCGGAACCTCCGGTCGGCCCAGTTCACCGAGGCCGAGATCGCGGTCGTCCGGCGGGAAGCGGAGAAGTTGCTCGCCCACGCCGACGGCCCGAAGCCCGAGCCGTTCCTCCCGGACAGCGAACTCGAGCGGACCTGGGCCGAGTACCCGATCCGGGCCCCGTTCGACGGCGTCATCGTCGAGAAGAACCCGACCCTCGGGGACGCGATCGACCCGACCACCGACCTGTTCAAGCTGGCGATGCTCGACCGGATGGAAGTGTTGCTGAACGTGTACGAGGAGGACCTGCCGAAACTCCAGGGGTTGCTGGACGCCCCGCCGCCGGTCTGGAGCGCGTCCTCCGGCCACCCCCGCCCGGCCGACCCGCGGGCGTGTACCATCCACCTGCCGGGGAGCGGGGAGGGGGCCGCCGCGGAGGGGCGGATCGAGTCCCTGGGGACCCTGATCGACCCGATGCAGCACACCGGGACCGCCCACGGGTGGGTGGACAACGCCCGCCGGAAACTGTTCATCGGCCAGTTCGTGACCGCGACCGTGGCCCTCCCGCCCGACCCGAACGTGGTTTCCGTCCCGGCGTCCGCGGTGGTCGAGGACGCCGACGGCCCGGCGGTGTTCGTCCAGACCGACCGGCCGCGGGAGTTCGTCCGCCGTCGGGTGTCGGCCTCGGTCCGCGGGCGGGAAGCGGTGCTCGTCCGAAAGGAGCCGACCCCTGCCGAAGCCAGCCGAAACGGGACGCGGCGGGGAAGGTGCTCCGGGACGCGGCGGGGAACGTCGTCTGGGACGACGAGGAGGAGAAGGTCCAGTGCGTCGTCCTCCTCCGCAAGGGGGAGGACTCGCTCCCGGCCCTGGCCGACACCGAGGCGAAGGTGGCCGAGCTGAACGACCCGGCCGGCGGGCGGGTGCTCCCCGGCGTGGTGATCGAGCCGTACTACGACCGCACCGACCTGATCCACCTGACCACCGAGACCGTCCGCGAGAACCTGGCCGTCGGCATCGCCCTGGTGTCGCTCATCTTGATCGTGTTCCTCGGGAACGTGCGGGTGGCCGTCATCGTGGCGATCAACATCCCGCTCGGCCTCCTGTTCGCGTTCGTCATGCTGTACACCCGGGGGAAGAGTGCCAACCTGTTGAGCATCGGGGCGGTCGACTTCGGGATCATCGTCGACTCGTCCGTCATCATGGCGGAGAACATCTATCGCAAGCTGACCTCTGGGGAGCAGGCCGAGCGGCCGCTCGGGGACCGGATCGTGGCCGCCAGCGGGGAGGTCCAGCGGGCCCTGTTGTTCTCGACCCTCATCATGGTGTGCGCGTTCATCCCGCTGTTCACCATGCAGGGGGCGGAGGGACAGTTGTTCGGCCCGATGGCCGACACCTACGCCTTCGCCCTGGGCGGCGGGTTGTGTCTGGCGGTCCTGCTCACCCCGGTGCTGTGCAAACTGTTCCTCAAGGACGTCCGGCCGGCCGCGGACAACTGGCTGGTCCGGACCCTCAAGCGGCGGTACCTGAGAAACCTGGAACGGTGCCTGCGGTACCGCGGGCTGTTCGTGCTGTTCCTGCTCGTCCTGATCGCCGGGACCGGGTTGGTGGCCCTCGGGTACGGCGACGTCCTCAAGCCGGCGGTCGGCGACGACACGTTCGTCACCGAGGGGCTGGGGCGGGAGTTCATGCCCGAGTTGGAAGAGGGGAACCTGTGGGTCCGCGGGATGTACCCGCGGAACGCCACCCTGGAGACGGTGGCCGACGGGTCCCGGGCGGCCCGGGCGGTGATGCGGCGGTACCCGGAAGTCGAGTTGATCGCCAACATGATGGGCCGGCCCGACGACGGGACCGACCCGGAGGGGTTCTACAAGAGCGAGTTCTTCGTCCCGGTCCGGCCCCGCGGGGAGTGGCCGGCATCCCGGGACTCGACCGGTTGGTTCGCCCGGCTCGAGCCGCGGCGGCCGCGGACCAAGCCGGAACTGATCGCCGAGATGACGGCCGACCTCCGGGCCGCCTGCCCCGGCGTGGACTGGAACTTCTCCCAGAACATCCGGGACAACGTGATGGAGTCGATCTCCGGGGTGAAGGGGGACAACGCCGTCAAGATCTACGGGCCGGACCTTCAGGAACTCCAGCGGCTGGCCAAGGCGGTCCAGCAGCGGTTGCTCGCCGTCCCCGGGATCGAGGACGTGGGGGTGCTGGAGGTGATGGGCCAGCCGAATCTGGAAATCCCGTGGGACGCGGACAAGTGCCAGCGGTGGGGGGTGACGGCCGCGGACCTCCAGACCGTGATCCAGACGGCGGTCGGCGGGCAATCGTTCTCCACCATGGTCGAGGGGGAGAAGCGGTTCGACATCGGCCTGCGGTTCCCCCAACGGCTCCGCGCGAGCGAGCGGGCGATCCTCGACGTCCCGGTGGACGTCCTGAAGAACCAGGTGTCCGGTGGGTATCAGGCGGTGATCGGGCCGAACCGCGGGATCGGGGGCGGGGTCGGGCTGACCGCTACCGGGACGGCCAACCCGGCCCCGGCCCTCGGCGGCAGCCAGTTCAACGCCACCGGGAATTACACCGCCGCCCCCCGCCGGCGGCTCGGCGACCTGGTCACCCCGCTGGCCGACGACGGCACCCAGTCCCCGGCCGGGTCGTTCGTCCGCCCCGGGGCGTCGATGATCTTCCGGGAACAGGGGCGGCGGATGATCGCCGTCAAGTTCAGCGTCCGCGGGCGGGACCTGGCCGGGGCGGTCGGGGAGGCGAAGGCGGCCACCGCCGACGCGGTCAAGCCGCCGTACCGGACCGACTGGGGCGGGGAGTTTCAACAGATGCAGGACCCCGAGGCCCGGCTGATGGTCGTCATCCCGCTCGCCCTCTTGCTCATCTTCGTCCTCCTCTACACCGCGTTCGGGTCGCTCCTGGACGCGGTCGTGGTCCTGTCCAACGTCGTCGCCCTGACCGTCGGCGGGGTGTGGGCCTTGCTCCTGACCGGGACCAACTTCAGCACCTCGGCGGCCGTCGGGTTCGTCTCCCTGTTCGGGGTGGCGATCATGGACGGGTTGCTCCTGGTCAGCTACTTCAACGCCCTGCGGGCCCACGGGCTGCCGGTCCGGGAGGCGATCCTACAGGGGGCGGAGAAGCGGATGCGGCCGGTCGTGATGACCTGCCTGACGGCCGTCCTCGGGCTGCTCCCGGCGGCCCTGGCCGTCCGCCCGGCGTGGGACGCCACCGGGCACTTCCGGCTGATCGAGCCGATCGGGGTCCAGACCCAGCGGCCGCTGGCGATCGTGGTGGTCGGCGGGATGATCGCGACTCTCGCCCTGACCCGCTACCTGATGCCCGTGCTGTACAGCTACTACGGACACCGGGAGCCGCCGGCCGGGGCCGGCGACCTGGCCCACTGACGGGCGTTCGTTCGGGGTCTCCAGCGGCGGCGTGAGGCCGCGGTCACGGACGGGGAACAGGCAAGGCGGTCCCACCGTCGACCGGGAGCCGGTCGAGTTGGAGCAGCCCGCCGACCTGTGCGGCGTTCGTCCACAGGGTCTGGAGGGCGTCCAGGTAGTCGCTGTTCGCCTGCACCAGGGACCGCTGGGCCTGGAGCAGCGCGGCGAGGTCCGAAACCCCCTTGGCGTACCCCTCCCGCACGAGGCGGGCGGCCTCGGTCGACTTCGGCAGGATGTCGGTCTCGAACTCCCGGACCACGGCGAGGGCCGCCCTGTACTGGCCGAGCAGGTTGGCCGCCTGGTTCAGCAGGTCGTTCCGGGTCGCTTGCACCTGGGCGACGTTTGCGGCCACGGTCGCCTTGGCCGCCCGGATGTTCCCCTGGTTCCGGTCCCACGTCGGGATGTCGAAACTGAAACTGAACCAGAACTGGTCGTTCCCGGGGACCACCCCGAACTGGTAGGCCGGCCCGAGGTACGGGTTCGGGTACGGCTCGACCTCGGCCCGCCGGACCTGGAACTGGCTTTGGGCCACCTTCGACCGGGCGTTGCGGATGGCCGTGTCGTCCTCGGCCACGTACCCGACCAGCCGGTCCTCGTCGAAGCGGGGGTACGCTCCGGCCAACTCGCCGGCCACCGGGCGGTCGACCAACCCCGGCATGCCGACGACGGCGGCAAGCTGCTTGCGGTCCCCGTCGAGGATCGCCTGCGCACTCTTCAGGTTCGCGAGCACCCGCCGGTAGTCGGCTTCCAGGAGGAGTACGTCGGACCGGGCGGCGTCCCCGGCCTTCTGCTTCTTCTCCCCGGCTTCGACCGCCTGCTTGGCGAGGTCGGCCATCCGGGTGAGCACCTCGACCCTGCGCTGGTCGGCCAGCACGGTGTAGAACTGGGTTCGGACGTTGGTCAGGAGGGCGTACTTGTCCTGGACGGCGGTCAGTTCCTGCTGGCGGGTGTTCTCGTCCGCCGCGGCCCGGTCCAACTTCTTCTTCCCCAGGACCGGGATTTCCTGCTGGAACCCGACGTTCAGCAGGCTGTTCCGGCCGGCGAACACCCACGGGTTGTTGGTGTCGAACCGGAGGTTCTTCCAGACGGCCGCCTGGACCGCCTGCCCGCGGGCCGAGTCCACCTGGGCGGCGTCCCGGGCCAGGATCGGATTGACCCGGAGGGCCACGTCCTCCCGGTAGGCGAGGGTGAGTTCCGGCCGACGCTCGGCCGGCGGACCGTGCGCTGAGAGCACACCGCCCTCGGCCCGGTCGGCAACTGCCCTCGCCGCCGAGTTGTGGGGTGCTCCGTTTCCGCTCCGTTCGCAAGGGGACCGGGTACCCCAGAAGGGCGGCAACTGACTCGCGCGCAGCGGCCCACCGGTTCGTTTCGGTCCGTTCGCCGACGCCTCGGCGACGTCGGCCGAGGTGGTGGAGGCGCGGTTAGCTCGGCGGGCCTGACCCCTTCTGTTTCTTCTTCCCCTGCTGCCGCTGTTGGGAGGTCCGCCCGGGTCGGTAGCCGGTCGCCTTCACCGGCCCGGCCCCGCGCTCGCCGGGCTTCTCGCCCTTCGCCGGGTTCGCGACCGTGTGGTAGTGGTCGCCCTCGGCCGCCCGCTGGGCGTCCCGCCGCCGCTTCTCGATCGCCTCCCGCGGCGGGTTGGCCGGGATCAACCCCTCGCACCCGCCGATGAGGTCGGCCCGCCCCGCCTCGAGCAGGGCTTCCCGCACCGCGAACCAGTTCTCCGGCTTGAAGAACTGCATCAGGGCCCGCTGCATCTTGCGGTCGCGCATCCCCCGCGCCGACGCCACCGGCTGCTTCGTGAACGGGTCGAGACCGGTGTACCACATGCACGTCGCGATGTCGAAGGGGTTGGCACTTTGCATAAAGTTTCGTAAACTACCTATGGCACATCGGTCCTTTCGGAAGGGTGCAGACATGGTAGCCAGCCGATCCAAGGCCGCAGGCAGGGAGGCTTCCCCGATGTCACGCGCGTTCTCGTACATCCGCTTCTCTTCCAAAAAGCAGCAGAAGGGCGAATCGTTCCGCCGCCAAGCGGAATTCGCCGTCGAAGTCTGCCGCGAGAACGGGTGGGTTCTCGACGAGACTCTGACACTGAACGACCTCGGCGTGTCGGCCTTCCGGGGCAACAATGCCAAGGTCGGTGCCCTCGCCGAGTTCCTGTAGTCGATCCGCACCGGCCGGGTGCTGAGGGGGTCCGTCCTCATCATCGAGAGCATCGACCGACTCAGCCGCAACAAGGTCGGCGAGGCGCTCCAACTCTTCATCTCCATCCTAAACAGCGGGGTGGCGATAGTCACCCGCGAACCGCGGCGGACCTACACCCAGGACTCGATCAACGACATCGCGGCCCTGCTCGAACCGCTGATTTACATGAGCCGTGCCCACGAGGAATCGGCGACAAAGTCCTTCCGGTTGAAGGACGCCTGGGCCAAGAAGAAGGAGCGGGCAGCGACGCTAGGGTTGCCGATGACCAGGATGGCCCCCCGCTGGCTGGAACTGACCGAGAATGGGTACAAGCTCATCCCCGAACGGGCGGCGACCGTCCGCGAAATCTTCCGGCTGAGTGTCGAGGGCTTGGGGGTGCAGCGCATCCTGAGCTACCTCGTCGCCAACCCGGAGAAGCACCCGCCGTTCGGCGACTCCGGTCGTTGGCGGGATTCCTACGTCCTTCAAATTTTGTCCAACCGGGCGACGTTCGGGGAGTTCCAGCCCCAGATGCGGGAAGAGGGGAACCTGCGGGTCGATTGCGGCGAGCCGATCAAGAACTACTTCCCGCCTGTCGTCAGCGAAGACCTGTTCTACCAGGTCCAGGCGGGCATGAAGGCACGGTTCCGCGTTCTTGGCCGGCCGGGCGAGTACGAGACGAACCTGTTCACCGGAATCGTCTTCCACGCTGAGGACCGGACCACGATGTCGGTGCATACGTTCCGCCAGGCCACCACGGCCGGGGGCGAAACCCGGCCCTACCGCTACCTGACCTCGGGCGCGACCGCCAACGGTTCGACGCGCCGGGGCAAGGCACTGTCTTTCCCTTACCCGCCGTTCGAGCAAGGCGTGCTGCAAGCCTTGTCCGAACTGACGGCCGCTGACATTCTGGGCGGCGAAGACGAAGGTGATGAGCGAGAAGCGGAAATCGCCGGCCTGACTGGCAAGCTGGTCGTGCTCGATCACCGCATCCAGGACGCCGAGCAGAAAGCATCCGACCCGGAGGAGGAAAGCCCGGAAGTTTATATCGGGCTACTCAAGACGCTTCACAGGACGAAAAGAGAGACCGTTCAGCGGTTGGAGGAACTGAAGGCGGACGCGGCGAGTTGCAAGGCGGTCAATCTCGGCGAGGTGCAGTCGCTGCTCGGGTTGCTCGCGTCGGTCAAGGGCGACGAGTTGAAGGAGGTGCGGCGGAAGCTGAAGGCAAAAGTCCGAAGCCTGGTCACCGAAATCTGGGTCCACATCACCCGCGTCACGCACATGACTCGCGTGGCTCAAGTTCAGATTCACTTGCGGAGCGGAACGATCAAGAAGCTGGCGATTCAGCACACTTCAGGCCTACGGGCCAAGTCCCGCAAGTCCACCTGAGACAGGTCGGGGAAGGGAGCGATCCGGGCCAACGCCGGTGTACCCGCCGGGATGTAGCAAACCACGCCGACCACGCCGGTCCGTCGCTCGGCCTCGCGGGCGGCCTGGTCGCAAAGCTCGTATGCGGGGTCTGGGCGGCGGAAGTGGATCGCACGCCACCATCCCTTCACCCACCCATCCCCGTCCCAGCATTCACCGCGGCAGTTCAGTACGACGAAGCAATCACCTTTCGGTGGTTCACAACTGATACCGACCGCCTCAACTCTTCTGGCGTGAACGGCGGGCGAGCGCTGTTCATTCGACAGGAGGGAACCGTCCAGCCGCACGCCTGCGATGGGCCGGCCGCGAGCTTTGGGTTTTCTGCCGCTCGGCTTATTCTCGTTGCTCATGGGTGTCACTCGCGCTCTCGACCGTCGAACGGCAACGGCCGCTATGTGATGTACTCACTGGGCGGGACAGCAGACCCTCGCGCTGGAAGCGCTGCAACTCTTCGTGGGAGATCGCCCAGGCCGCGTGTGCGCCCCGGCCGCTGGTTTTCTTCCGCGCCGCGATCCGCCCGAGGCGGCACCATTCGCGGCAGGTGAACGCGGAGCGGCGGGCCAGTCGGGCGAACTCCTCGACCGAGTACCAGTCCCGGACCTGCTCTCGGCCGACCAGATCGGCCAGGAGTTCTTCGATCCGCTCCAGTCGCTGTTCCAGTGTCGGCGTCACGGCGCGGCCTCCCGTCGGACGGCCGGGCCGGCGGTCAGCACCGGCCCGCCTTCACCCGGTTCGTCCAGTCGGAGGCCGTGGACGATCCCGGCGAAGGAATCCTCCAGGAGCCGCCGGGTGCCGCCGGAGAGGTCGGGGATGGTGCCCAGGAAGTGGGACCGCGCCGCGTAGTACGCGGCCGCGTCCTCGGCCGACCCGCAGTCGGCAACCCAGTCGAACGCTTCGTTCAGGCAGGTCCGGCAGAAGGACCGATGGGGTTCGAGGTCGTCCGCCTCGGCCCGGTTCCGCGGGGCGCTGGCGATCAGGGCCACGACGTTGCCGACCACGACCGGCCGGCCGGCCATGCGGAGGACGGTCCGGGCGTACCGGGCGGTGGCCGCACACGCGACCTGCCAAAACTCCGGGGGCGGGTTGGCGGCGTCCATCATGTCTCGATCCTCGTCTTTGGGGTGGCGGTTGTGGTCGGTCCGTGTGGTTCGCCGGATCGGCGGGCGGGTTGTTGGTCCCGCCCGCCGGGAATGCTGCCAGACATCGAAGCCTGCGGCCGTCACTCGACGGCCGACAGGTCAACGGGCTCCTGGTTATCGAGCGCCGCGACCGCCGCCGACTTCTCCGGCCCTACGACGACCGGCAGGAAGACGTGCTGGTACAGCGCCTTGTAAGCCTGGGGGTGGTTTCGGGCGTGCTCGGCGACCGCGCAGAGCGCGTAGGCCAGGAACGCCAAGACCAGCAGAACGATCAGGCCGATCAGAACCGCGAATAACGCCGCGAGCATAGTTCGTCTCCTCGAGTAAGGGCGGCACGGGTGACGTGCCGCCGGGTG
>CAYUHJ010000080.1:0-24095 GCA_964444365.1 uncultured Alcaligenaceae bacterium
GCTCTGGGGAGCACCCAGTCGCCGGATGACAGCATCGATCGGGCCACGAGCGCCTCCCTTGCTTCGCCCCGGGTGTGGAAGTCCGGCAGTCCGAGCCAGGGGACTAGCAATAGGGCGACCACCGTGAAAACGCGGACCGGTGTGAGGCTGTTACTCGTCCCCACGTTCAGCGCCTCTCGACTTCGACGGTTTGACTGGGATTCAGCAAATCTCCTTAATCAGTGCCTCAGAGGGATGACGGTGCGGCACTTGCCGCCCGAAGACTGCTCCGGCAGTTTCGCGGCCAGCTCGACGGCAACGTGTTCGAGCCCGTGCTCAGCAAGCAGGCGCGTGATCGCGGCGTGCACGGAGAGCGCCAGCAATCCTCCCTGGCCCGAAGCAGACTTGTGGAAGCGGGCCGCGACCACGGCGGTCGCGGAGTGACTTCCGGATGCAATCGTCATGGCCATCCGCCTGCCGCCGGCAAGCATCCTGAAGAGGTCGCCGAGTCCGAGCCAGGCACGGAGCATGCGGACGGCCATCGCAGTTGCGACGGCCGTGCTCCGGTCGTCCAGCAGGAAGATTCCCGGCGTCCCGGTCGTGCCGGAGGTGGTCGCGAGCGTGTGCCTGCCGAGGAAACGCTCGCCGATCAGATTCGGGTTCCCGGCAAACGCACGGGCCTTGTCGATCGTCACCTCGCGGTCTGTGGCCCAGTCGTCGAAGCAGGCCATCAGCTCCCGTTTGCTGGTGACCGGGAGCAGCGTGGTGTCCTCGACCCGCCCCGGCAGGTCCCGGTAGAGGTCGCGGTAGTAGGGCGAGGCGGCGCGGGCGTAGGCCACCATCTCGGCCAGCCGGGCGCGTTGCCGCCCGGCGACTTTCTCCAACTTGCGTGATGCGAACGCTTCGCGGAGTGTCCAGAAGAGTCCCTCGCTCATGGTCTCGCTCCTGCCGAATCCGTACTCACGGCGTGTGAAGGAGGACCGGAAGGGCGGCCACGTTGTGGAGGACCTCGGTCACCTCGAACCCGACGATCGACAGGAGGAACCACATCGAATCAAGAAATGCCCGCCGTAGCCGCTTCGGGTGAATCTCGTAACAGTCCGGCTCTCGGAAGAGCGAGAATCGGGGAACGAAGCGGGGCACCACGGAACAATACTGCTCATACTCGGCACCGAAGGTCTGCCTCAGTTCGCGCTCTTCGTTCAGCACCACCCACGGGTAGTAGGCGACAAAGAAGGCGAGCAGGAGGATCCCGAAGAGGAGGTTTTCGCTCGCTAGTCCGAGCCCGGTGGCCCCGAGGAGGCTCCCGAGGTAGAGGGGGTTTCTGACGACCGAGTACGGCCCGAGGGTCACGAGCGTCTTCCGCTTGTACCCGTAGATGTAGAGCGAGCACCAGAGGCGGATAAACGCGGCTGCGACAAGCAGCGTGTACCCCGCGGCCTCAAACGAGATGTCGGTCAGGCTCCCGTGCTCCCACGAGTGGCGTGTAAAGAGGAGGACGACGGCCGAGGCGACGATGAGAACCCTTGAGGCGAGAATCCGATAGCGAGCGAGCGTGGCGGCAATCATGACCGAGCCTATCGTTGTCTCCGGTCATTGCGACCGGACGGGAGCGAGTATGCGAGCCGTGGAATATGGCCTCGTCGCACTTCTTCCTCTCGTTCCGAAACTGGTTGATGAGGGAGACCATGACGAAGACATTCAAGACCGCCACACCCGATATAGCGATGAATCCGACCGCGGCGGAACCTCACGTCGCCTGCTCGGTATGTCCGGCCCCGTGCGTCTCCCGCATGATCAGTCGGTAGAGGGCCGGGAGGACGAACAGCGTGAGCGCTGTGGAGGAAACAATCCCCCCAATGACGACGACGGCGAGCGGGCGCTGTACCTCCGCCCCCGTGCCGGTCGCAAGCGCCATCGGCACGAACCCGAGCGCGGCGACGACCGCCGTCATCACCACCGGGCGGAGCCGTGTGAGCGACCCATGGACGATCGCCTCGTCCCGTCCCATTCCCTGGAAGTACAGGCCGTTGATGAACGATACCATGACGAGCCCGTTCAGGACCGCGACGCCGGAAAGGGCGATGAACCCGACGGCCGCCGAGATCGAAAACGGCAGACCGCACAGCCAGAGCGACACGATCCCGCCGGAGAGGGCGAGAGGCACCGCGCTGAACACCATGAGCGCCTGGCGGACGGAACCGAAGGTGCTGAAAAGGAGGAGGAAGATGAAAAAGAAGCATGCCGGGACCACGATCGTGAGCCGCTTCTTCGCAGTGGTCAGGTTCTCGAACTGCCCGCCCCAGGTGGCCCAGTAGCCGGCGGGTAACTTCACTCTCTCGATGGCGGCCTGCGCATCCGCCACGAACCCGCCTAGGTCGCGGCCGCGGACGTTCGCCTGAATCACGATGCGGCGTTTTCCGTTCTCGCGGCTGATCTGGTTCGGGCCGTCCACCAAGCTCAGTTCGGCGACGGCATGAAGCGGCACGAACCCTGGGGAGTGATCGATTCCCTCTTCCGCCGCGATGTCGCGTTCCGCCTCGGGCGGCGGGAGCGGCACCGGGAGACGCCGGAGCATCTCCAAATCGGCCCGGAGCGATTCGGGGAGCCGGACGAGCAGGTTGAACCGCCGGTCACCCTCGAAGACGAAGCCGGCCTCCCGGCCGCCGACCGCGGTCGCGATCACGTCCTGCACGTCCTGCACGTCCAACCCGAACCGGGAGGCTTCCTTCCGCTTGACCGAAATGTCAAGCATTGGCAGGCCGGAGACCTGCTCCACCTTCACGTCCGCCGCGCCGGGCACCTTCCGCAGCGCCTGGAAGATCTCCTGCGCGACCGGGAGCATCAGCTCGTAGTCGTCGCCGAAGAGCTTCACGGCGACGTCACTCCGCACGCCGGCGATGAGCTCGTTGAACCGCATCTGGATCGGCTGGGTGAACTCGTAGTTGTTCCCGGGGAGCTTCTCGACCAGGCTCCGAACGCGCCCCACGAGGTCGGCCTTCGGGAGGGCCGGGTCCGGCCACTCGGCCTGGGGCTTGAAGATGACGAAGGTGTCCGAGATGTTCGGTGGCATCGGGTCGGCCGCGATTTCGGCCGTCCCCGTCTTCGAGAACACGAACGCGACCTCCGGGAGGCTGCTCACCGCCTTCTCTACCGAGAACTGCATCTCCTGGGACTGGGTGAGGCCGGTCCGGGGCATCCGGAGGGCTTGGAGCGCCATGTCCTTCTCGTCGAGGGTCGGGACGAACTCCTGACCCAACGTGGAGAAGAGCGCCAGGGTGAGACCGAAGATGATGGCCGCGGTGCCCACCACCGGCAGTGCGAAGCGGAGCACGAAGGCGAGAGCCGGCTCGTACGCCCGCTTGAGGAGGCGGATGAGAACGTTTTCCTTCTCCGTGATGTTCCCCGTCAGCCCGAGGGCCACCATCGCCGGGATGAAGGTGAGGGAGAGCACGAACGCCGCGCACAGGGCGAAGATGACGGTGATCGCCATCGGCTGGAACATCTTCCCCTCGACACCGGTCAGGAACAGGATCGGGATGTAGACCGTGATGATGATGGCCTCGCCAAAGGCGGTGGCACCCCGCACCTCCTTGCTCGCCGCGAACACCGTCTCCAGACGCTCCTTGAGCGTTAGTCGGCGGCCGAGGTGGTGTTGCCGCTCCGCGAGGCAGCGGACGCAGTTCTCGACGATGATGACGGCCCCGTCCACAATGAGGCCGAAATCGATGGCCCCGAGGCTCATCAGGTTCCCGCTGACCCGGCTCTGGACCATGCCGATCGCGGTGAGGCACATCGAGAGCGGGATGGCGAGCGCCGTGATGAGGGCGGCCCGGATGTTCCCAAGCAGGACGAACAGGACGACAATGACGAGGATCGCCCCCTCGGTCAGGTTCTTCTCGACGGTGCCAATCGTCGAATCGACGAGCTTGGTGCGGTTCAAGACCGGCTTCACCCGGGTGCCGCGGGGGAGCGATTTGTTCACCTGCGTGAGCTTCTCGTCCACCGCCTTCGAGACGGTTCGGCTGTTCTCGCCGATGAGCATGAGCGCCGTCCCGACGACCACTTCCTCCCCGTTCTCGCTCGCCGAACCGGTCCGGAGTTCCGAGCCGATGACCACCGAGCCGATGTCCCGCACCCGGACCGGAATCCCGCCCCGCTCCCGGACGACCACGTCCGCGATCTCCTCCTCGTTCCGGAGCAGCCCCGAGGAGCGGACGACGTAGGACTCGCCCCGCTGCTCGATGTAGCCCGCCCCACGGCTCTGGCTGTTCCGTTCGAGTGCGGTGAGGATGTCGGTGAGGCTGACCTTGAATGCGACGAGCTTCGCCGGGTCGGGCTGAACCACGTAGTGCTTGAGGTACCCTCCGATCGCGTCCACGCCGGCGACGCCTGGTACTGTCTTCAGTTGCGGGCGGACGACCCAGTCCTGGAGCTCCCGGAGGTACGCGGCCTTCTCAAGCGGCGTCCGGAGGGTGCGGCCCTCGGGGGTGCGGTACGAGCCGTCGCCCTGAAACCCCGCCTCCCCGGCTTCGGCCCTCGTCCGTTCCGACGCCTGCCGCTCGTACTCGACCACCCACATGTAGATCTCCCCAAGGCCGGTCGAGATCGGCCCCATCTTCGGCTCGGCCCCCGGCGGGAGCGCCGCCCGGGCCTCGGTCAGCCGCTCGTTCACCTGCTGCCGGGCGAAGTAGATGTCCACCGCGTCGTCGAAGACGGCGGTCACCTGGGAAAAGCCGTTCCTGGACAGCGACCGGGTGTAGGACAGGCCGGGGATGCCCGCGAGGGCGGTCTCGACGGGGAAGGTGATCTGCTTCTCCACCTCCGGCGGCGAGAAGGCCGTGTAGACGGTGTTGATCTGGACTTGGTTGTTGGTGATGTCCGGCACGGCGTCGATCGGTAGCCGGAGGAGCGACTCGACCCCGACGAGCGCGGCACCCACGGTGAGGAGGACGACAAGGAGCCGGTGGTGGATGGAGAAGTGGAGGACTCTCTCAAGCATACTGTTGCCGTCTTCTTAGTGTTCGTGCTCGGCTTCGCCCTTTTCGAGCTCGGCTTGGAGGATGAAGGTGTTCCCGGCCGCGTACCGCTCGCCGGCCCGGAGCCCTTTCAGGATCTCGACCGAGTCCTGGTCCCTCCGGCCGGGGAGGACTGGTCGGGCCTCGAAGTGCCCGGCCGTTTCCTCGACGAAGACCACCGTCTTCCCCTCGCTCGTCCGGAGCGATTCGGCGCTCACCGCGAGCGGGACGGCGGTGTCTTCAAGAACGACGTCGCCGGTCACGAACGTCCCCGGCTGGTGCGAGGCGGTCGGGTTCGGGAGAACAGCCCGGACGAACCGGGACTGGGTTTCCGGGTCCGTCACCGGCGAGAGGAACGAGACCACCGACTCTACCGTCCCTTGGCCGTTGGGGAATCGGATCAGCACCTGTTGGCCGAGGCGGACCTTGGTGAAGTCCGCCGGGAAGACAAAAAAGTCCGCGAACAGCTCGCCGTAATCCGCCACCTCGAAGAGGACACTCGTGTCGGTGACCGATTCGCCGACGGTGGCGTGGCGGCGGACCACAATGCCCGGGATTTGCGACGTGACCTCGAACGGCTGGAGGCTCTGGTTGTTCTCCACCACGGCCACTGCCTCCCCCCGCCCGACGGGGTCGCCGAGCCGCTTCCGGACCTCGCGGATAACGCCCGCGAACCGCGGGGAAACGTGCGCGACGCGGTCCTCGTGGGGGACTAGTTTTCCGGTCAGAGAGATGGTGATGTTCAGCCGCGACGGCCCGGCGGTGAGGACTGTTAGACCGACCCGGCGCATCGTCTCGGGCGAAAGCTCGATCCTACCCTCTTCCTCCCCGTGCCCGTGTTCGTGTCCGGCTTCCTCGCCGCCCTTGGCTTCCCCCTCCTCAGCGTGGCCGTGCTCGCCATGTCCCTCGTGCCCCTCTTCCGCCCGGGCCGGGTGAGCCAACACCCCGATGCCCAGCACGAGTGCGAGTCCGCATCCCACGAGCCGCGACCGTTCGATTCTCTGCGCCATCATCTTCCTTCTCCCGAATTCCCTACAGTGGTGTGCCAAGCAACTTCTCGACCTCGGCGATGAGCCGGTGATAGCGAGCTCCCGCCTGGATGTGCTCCCGGCGGACCTCGACGAGCGTCCGCTGAGCGTCGAGCAAGTCGAGTTGCGAATACAGCCCCTGCGCGAACCCGGCCCGTGCGAGCGCGAGCGCCTCCTCGGTCCGCGGGACGATTTCCCTCGCCATGCTCTCCGCCTCTTCCTTCGCCTGAACGATCTCTTGGTAGAGGCCGAAGACCGCGGCGCGGAGACGGACCTCGACCGAGGCCGTCTCGACTTTCGACTTCTGCGCCTGCGCCTCGCTCGACGCGATGTCACCCTGCGCGCGGTCGAAGATCTTGAGCGGGAAGCTCACCCCGGCGACGACCGCATGGTCGTCCCAGTCCCGCCCCTGGCGCCACGCGCCGGAGACGACCACGTCCGAGACGCGCCGCGACCGGGCGAGGGCCGTCTCGGCCGCCCGGACCCTCTCTTCGGCCACGGCGATTCTCCGGTCGGGCGCGCCATCTATCCGCGCGAGCAGCGAACCCAGGGCGGGGAGCGGGTGGGTGGAGAACAGGTCGCCCGTCGCTCTCCCGATCTTCGCACCGCGACTCCCCCAGTTCGCGGCGAGTTGTTGCTTGGAAGCCTCGAGGGTCCGTCTCGTCCGCCGCACCGAGTTCTTCGCCCGGGCCGCGAGTATTTGCGCCCGCTTCTCTTCGAGCGCCGACCCGACGCTCGCCTTGATGCGACGCTCGACCGCCTTGACCAACTCCTCCGCCTGGGCGAGCGCGAGCCCGGCGAGTCGGACATCCTCCTGGGCGCTCACAACCTCGATGAAATGCACGGTGGCCGTTCCGAGCACCTCCACCCGTGCCGATTCGTACTCGACCCGGATGCGGTCCCGGGTGGCGGTCGCGGCCGCCGCCCGGAGTTCCCGCTTGTCCCCGAGTTCGATGAGCTGACTCAGTTGCAGCGTGTTCTGGTACTGGACCTGGTTTCTGAACGCCCCTGACCCGACGAAGTTCTCGGGGCTGATGGAGAGTTCGGGGTTCGGCCGGAGACCGGCCTGAATCACCTTCGCCTCGCTCGACCGGACCTCCCACGAGTACGCGGCAAGCCGCGGGCTTCCCTTTAAGGTGGCGGCTATCACCTCCCGCAGGCTGACATCCCCGGCAAGGTCGAGGGAGGAATCGATCCCGGCTTGATGCTCGACTGACGAATCCTCGCCGCCCTCAGCCGGCAGCGACTCTGCGGAGTTGATGGCCCAGACCGGGCCGCCGGCTATGTGCGCGGAGAGGACGATCCCGACAAGGAAACCTCGTTTCTTCATAGGCTGCGAACTCCGAGAACTGGTTGCGAGGGCGCGCCAATACGCTTGGCCGCGGGACTGCGACAGCACGGGCTCGGCTGCCCGCTGCTCAATCTGGGGCCGTGAGGATCAGACGAGGAGGATGACGGTCTTCCGGACGGTGTGCACGTCCGAAGAACGCGGGTGCATGAGCGAATTGCGATCGCGTGAAAGGCGGCTCGTGAAGGCGACGGTGGGGGCGAGTCGGGGAGGCATCGTGACAAAAAGGAGCGGCGGCGCAACAAGGTAGTCCGCGCCCGTGGCCGGCCGTTGGGCGGCACCGTCAGAGATCGTCACGTCCTCGCACCCGTGGCAATGGAGCGAATCGCTCGTCAGACTGCCCTCGCTGCCTCCGGCCTCGGAACGAATCCCCTCGACATCGAGACACCTTCCGTCATCGCCCGACACTTCCAGCCGGGCGGCACCGTCGGCGGGGAGGCAAAGCACGAATCCCCGGCCGAGAACGCCGGAAAAGACCAGCGCGGCACTGCAAAGCCAGAGGAGTGTTCGCCGGAGATGCCCCATGCGACCGACGATACACTGAACCCCGTTCGTCGGCCAAGCGCCAATAACCGCGACTCCAGATCCAGTCACGATTCGGGAAGTCAGATTCGGCCGCTTCCCCGAGATGTTCCATTTATTCTGAACCTTCCGCCTCTCCCGCTCGGGGCACTTGAGCGTGACGAGGAGGGCGCCCTTGGTTACGCGCTGCTGGTACTTCACGTGCGCCGCCCCGACGGACGGACGCAGGTTGTTGAGCACCGTCTGCGCGCGGGCTTCCTGACGCCAGACCGGCTTCATTTCGCCGGTGGCGCTGCCCATCTCGTAGTCCACGGGTCAGACGCAGGCGGCGACGATGGCGGCCAGGATGGCGAGACCGACGAGCTTCCCGCGATGCCGCCCCGGCTCCTTCACGACCGGGGCTTCGGACTTGACCGCGGCTGCTTCCAGCGCGGGCTTCGTCCGGGCGACGATCGTGGCCAGGTTGGGCGCGAGCGTGTCGTCCTCGGCCACCTTGGCCGCGTACGCGATCAGGTACCCGTACGTGCCGTCGGCGGCGGTGAGCCGGACGAGCGCGAAGCCCTGGACCTGACGCTCGATCATGAACGTCTGGACCGGCTCCTCGCAGCCCGCCGGGACCGCTTGGAACTCGCACGCCGATTCCGCCACCAGGTTGTACACCGTACCCGTACGCCCCGCCCAGATCAGGGTGGGGAAGGCGCTCGTGCCGAGCGCGTGCAGGGCCGGAAACACCTGACGGACTGACTGCCGGACCGGGTCACGCGGCCCCGCGAGCTGCTTTTTGCTCGTGACGACGTCCCCTGCCGGGTTCGCCACCACGAACTGCCACTCGCGGAAGTGCGTGCCGAGGAAGGCGGTGAGCTTCGTGACGACACCCTCGGTCGTGTAGGCCGCTCCCAAAGATACGGACCACCCTCCCCCTAGTCAAAAATACGTGCGGTGTTGAGCACTTGCTCACTCCACCGCGAAGTGAGCCGTACGAATTTCTCGCACGCACCCGGCGTGTTGGGTGCGTTTCGTCCGGCCGCCCTGAAATGGGTCGGCTTGTGCTACTGCAGCAAAGCCTTGGGGAAAAAACCGGCTCGAACTCCATCGTGAAGTTCGAGCCGTTTCACGCGCGCTGTCTACATCCTGGACAGTTTATCGGACACTCCGAGGGGTTACACCGTGACGGCCTAGTCATCCTCCGCGTTAGCGAAAGGATCCCATGCCGGCACACCGTCACCCGCCCAGAGGTTCTCGATCAGCTCCTCGTCGTCCAGCAGCGACGTCGGGCAGCAGCCATCGTGCGGCACGATGTTCTGGGGAATCACCGGGATGCAGGGAACGGCCGAGAACGGGGCGCACGGCGCGGAGTCCTTGCAGGGCTCCTTGTCGATCGCCGGGCCACAGTCCACGCCGTCCTTCGCCTCGTCGATGGAATCCCAGAGGTCTTCGGGGTTGAGCGGCTCGACGGGCGTGTCGCCGTACTCGAGCTCGCATTCCGTACCCGCACGCTCCACGTCGAGCTGGTCGCCCATGACCTCGGAGACGACAGCGCCGTGCTCCGCGATCTGGGCATCGCTCGTGACGCAGCAGGCCGTGAGGCATTCCGCACCTTCGGTACCGAGCGGGAGATAGCCGAAGCCACCACCGCCGCCACCGCTGCTGCTGGAGCCGCCGCCGCCACCGCCAGTGGAGCCGCCGCCACCACCGCCGCCACCGCCACCGCCGCCCCCGGAGGAGCCGCCGCCACCGCCACCGCCGCCCCCGGAGGAGCCGCCGCCACCGCCACCGCCGCCCCCCCCACCGAAGCCGCCGCCACCGTTGTTGTTGGTGGTGACATCCTTGTTGAAGGAGTTCTTGATGGAGTGGTCGTCGTTGTAGGTCTTGTTGATGGTCACCGAGTTGTCCGTGACGCTGTTGTCGATGCGCACGGAGTTGTCGATGTTGGTAGTGTGGACACTGTTGTCCACATTGGTAACGCTGTTATCGACGTTCGTCACCGACTGATCAATGTTCGTCACCGAGTTGTCGATGTTGGTGACGTCGTTGTCGTTCACCGTGATGATGGTGTCGCCTTCGTTGATGATGGTCGTGTTGTTGTTGATGATGGTGACATCCACCTCAACGTTCACGTCCACATCCACGTTGACGGTCGTATCGCCGCCGTCCGGGTTGGGTTGCGGTTCCCCGCGGCCCTCGACCACGGTCACGTTGCACTCGCCGTCGTCCGTCACGACCGACCCGTCCGGCTGTTGGACACCCACCTCCAGGAAGCCCTGGAAGACCACGTTGCCGTTGTCCAGCGCGAACTGCGCCGGTTGGTTGTCGTCGAGCTTCACGTCCACGACCGTCCCGTTCGGGATCGGCTGGCCGTCCAGCGTCAGGCCGTTCTGCGCGAGGTTGGTCGCGCCGTTCGGGCCGACGAGGAACACGCTGTGCAGGCCGGTATCCGAGTGGATGACCTCCACCACCGCGTACTCGCCCAGCGCTCGTGCTTCCTGCAGCGAGAAGTCGCCGTCGATCGCCGCGTCCAGGAAGTTCTCCTGGCTGTCCGTCAGGTTCGCCGGGTCGATCGCCGCGAACTCACCCGTCGGGACGTCCGCGACCGGGTCGGTCGGACACGTGTCGCAGTCGTCCACGCCTCCGCCGGTCTGTCCGTCGTGGTCGAAGTCGTCCCCGTTTCCGTTGCCGGTCACGTTGACGTCCACGTCCACGACCGGGGCCACGATCACGTTGCCGCTGGCATTCTGCGTGACCGTGATGTCGGTCTCGCCCACGTTCACGATCACGCCGTCCTGGTCGCCATCGGTCGAGACCGTCGTCGCGACGTGGTCGATCTGCACATCGGAGTCCGATTGCGTCTCGACCGTGTCGCCCTCGACGGTCTGCGTGATGTTCACCTCGCCGTCGTGGTCCACATCGTCCGTGTCGCCGTCGGCATCGGTCGCGTCCGCCATCGTGGCCACCACCTCGTCGGCGTGGTCCGCGGGGCCATCGTGCTCGGCATCGTCGCCGCCGTTGTCCATCACGTCCGCCTCCGTGGACACCACCTCGTCGGCGTGGTCCGCGGGGCCATCGTGCTCGGTGTCGTCGGCGTGGACCTCATGGTCCGTCCCGTCCACGTGATCCGTCGCATCGGCCTGGTCGAGGTGGTCCACGTGATCACCGGTGCCGTGGTCGGCGACATCGTTCGTCGCATCCCCCACGTTGGTGTCGTGGTCCCCGACCTGGCCTTCGCTCGGGTCGTGGTGCGCGACGACGTGGTGGTCGTCGCCGCCGTTCGGATCCTTCAGCGTCGCCGTGAGCGTGAAGCCGTTCCCGTCCTTCGTGACCGTCGCGTCCTTGAAGACCGCGTGGTCGAAGTCGCCGGGGTAGGAGTGGTCCTCCACCGACGTGCGGGAGTCGTTGAGGAACTCCGCGTGCGTGAAGTCGTGGTCGCCCACGTGCACGCCCGCGTAGTGATCCCCGTCGTGCTCCGCGTTGTACGGGAAGGCGTCCGCGTCGCCCGTCGCGCTGAACACTTCGGTGATCGTGCCGCCCATGTGGTCCTGATCACCGATCTCCGGGCCGTGATCCGCCGCCTCCGGGCCATCGACGTGGTCGATGTGGCCGGGGTCGTCGAACTGGTCCGGATGCGCGTCCAGCGCCTCGATGTGGGTGTCATGCGCCGCGTCCATGTTGCCCGCGTCGTTGTGGTCAGCCTCCACGTGCCCCGCGTCGTTGTGCGGTGCGTCCACGTGGCCGTTGTCGAACTCCGCGGGCGCGTCGTGGTGTTCCACGGACTCGGCCTGCACGTTGGCTTGCGCCGGCACGGGAGCGGGTGCGTCGTTCACGATCACCGCGCCACCGATCCCGGCGCTCAGCAGACGAACGGGTCCGGCGATGCGCTGGTCGAGGGGCTGGAAGTTGCGACCCCCGCCCTTGCGGCGCTTGGTGCCGCCCTTCTTCTCACTGGGTTTCCACGGCAGAAGCATGTTGTCCTCCGGTCTGGGGAACTCTATTTGGTACCGCGACGAGCGGTGCCATCTGACTGTCACGAGACGAATGTCTGTTGTTTGGTTTGAAAACAGTTTCGTCGGGTGACTCTCGAGCTGGAAGATCGAGAGTCACCCGGCAATAAATCCGAATTGCAGTAGCAAAGCCTCGGAGCGAAGGCGCACCTTCCCTACGAGGCTTTCACTAGAAGTCTCTACTCGCTGGTGAGATGAATGAGCGTAGGGGAGTAACGTCGCCGGTTCTCGAGCCGGCGTGCGTGCCAAACTGGGCATAGGCCCACTTAACAAGCGATGATACCGTCCGCCCAGAGGCAGTCAAACGAACGGCTTGGAAACTTTTCCGGGACGTGCCGGAAGCATGGGTCCCATCACGCACCACGGAATTACCGGGATAGCAGACAGGCGTGAAAATAAGAATCACCTAGGTGCATTAGAGTCTGAATTTCGCACTCTGGAAGAAGGCGATGGTGCTTTTCGACCAAGCTCCCTAGTTCGAGCGCTGACATCAGCTCGCACATCCGCGGCGAGTGCAGGCATTGAGGCGGTTGCGGACCGGCCGGAGCCGTGACAGACTACTCACAGACCAGTCTGTTGGACCGGGGGTATGGATTCAATCGGGGCTTTTGAGGCAAAGACACAGTTTTCCCAACTTCTGGAGCGGGTCGAGGGCGGCGAACAGATCGTCATCACCAGGCGGGGCATTCCCGTGGCGCGGCTGGTCCCGGTCGGGCGGCGGAGCCGGGATGACATCGCTCAGACGGTTCAAGAGGTGCGGGAGTTCTCGGCGGGCGTCCGTCTGAACAGGCCCGGCGTCGAGGACACGCTCACGATTCGTGAACTGATCGACGCGGGGCGTCGGTGGTAGCCCGCCTCGTCCTCGACTGCTCGGTGACTGTTTCCTGGTGCTTTGAGGACGAGTCGAGCGAAGCCTCGACCGCGGTCCTAGAGTCGCTCGCCGGTGGTGTCGAGGCGATCGTGCCCGCGCACTGGTCGTTGGAGGTCACCGACGCTCTGCTGACAGCAGAACGTCGGGGTCGGCTGTCCAACACTAAGATGTTGCATTTTCTGGGCCTGTTAACTCGACTGCCGATTTACGCCGACCCTGAGACCTTCGCCCTGGCGTTCGGCAGCGTCGCTCACCTCGCCCGCGATCACGGGCTCACCACTTACGACGCCGCGTACCTTGAGCTCGCCTTGCGCGCCGGTGCCTCGCTCGCCACCTTCGACCAAAAACTCGCCGCCGCTGCGGCGACCAGGGGCGTCAGGTTGGTGGACGGTAGCAATCCGTGACCGGCCCTGCCCGCCAGGCTGTTCAGGCTGGAGGCGTATTCCGCGATCAAGGGCGCCTGCCGCGAGACCACCTTCCAGCCTGCGCGCGATCGAGGGCTCGACCCTCGCCGCCCCGACTCACCCGGTCCCGTGGGCGAGGAAGTTGCCGAGGAGGGCTTCGATGATGTGGTTTCGCTCGGTCAGGCGGACCCGGGCGTCGTCGCTAAGCGTGTGGGCGTGCTCGAGCAGCTGCCCGTAGTAGCCGTGTACCGCGGTCAAGACCCGGGCGAAGTTGTTGTTCGCGGCCGGGAGCCGGCCGGGGTCCGGGACGGTAAGGAAGTCGATGGCCCCGTAGGCCGTGCTAAACGGCACCCCGGTCTCGTACTGGCTCGGGCACGCTACGAACGGCACCCCGTCGTCCCGCCAGTCGAGGTGCCGCTGTTCCCAGCGGGCCCAGTGGTTGACGACCCGTGAAAGCCCTTCGCGGGTCTCGACCTTGATCGCCTCCGCCTCCAGGTCGGCGAGGAGGACCGAGGCGATCGGCTTCCCGAGAAACACGATCGTTGACCCGTCCTCCGGGAACGCCCGGGCGTCCTTGTCGCCGGGCACCAGCCGGACCGCGGCGTCGGGGTTCGACCAATACGCGAGCAGCCGCAGGAGGGTCGTGTAGACGTCGAGCCGCCACTCGGCCTTGTCGATGACGGCGAGGAAGAACGGGAGCGAGGTGGCGTACAGGCAGTCCCGCATCTCCTTCGTGTCGATCAGGATCTCGCCAGCGTCCGACTTCACTTGTAGCGCGACCGCCCGGCCGGTGGCGGCGACGTTCGCCCCGACCCGCTCGAACAGGTGGACGATGACGTCCACCCCGAACCGGTCGAACTGCCGGGGGACCGGGACGCAGTAGCCGATGGTGCTGAAGGCGAACTGGGCGAGGAACTCCGAGCGGTCGCCCTCGTGGAAGCCGAACGGTTTCATGCGGCTGCTCCAGAGACGGCCGACCGCGCACGCCACGCACGAGAGAGTGTATTCGCCCGCCGATCGGGACACACTCCGACGACGACGGTCCAGCCGCGTGCTGGCGGCCGGGGCTATTTAATGCTTACGGTCCGGAAGGCTCGTCTTCGGGCGTCGGGGCCGCAGCGGGCTGGGCCGTCCCGGCTCGCAGATGGTCTCCGCACCGGAGATGAAGGCAGACCGGTTGCATTCTCCTCGTCCGTCTGGGCGTGAGTCGGTGCTAATGCAGCCCGCGAGTGCGGCCGTCGCTTGACGACACTCGCGCAGGCGACCGCTTTTTCTCATTCTCACGGTATTTCCGAGCCGATGAGTGGTAACACATGGGCTAAGGATCTTTCACGGCTATTCCGGGTTTGATGCCATGCGGCGAGTGGCGGCGATCATCGTGGCGGTCCTGCCGGTTTTGACCGGCGGGCCGCTCCGTTGCCCGTGCCAGCTCGCCGCACTCTTCGCGGACCACGTCCAATCCGCCCTGGTCGTCTTAACCCCTCGACCGACATCGGTCGAGGACGAGCCGGGCCGCTACAGGGGCGAGCGCTGTTCGTGCAAGTCCCACCGGGGACCGGCCCTCCCGGGGCAGCCGACCGAGCGGCCCCCCGCCCCGGGCGTCCCCTGTCAGCACTGCCCGAACGTCGATCTGGTTCTGGCGGTTACGATCGGTGAGCGGCTTGCAGGCGACCGCGACCCCGGCGACATGACGGCACCGCCTTTCGAGGCGGCCCAGACCGTCCCCCTCACCCGCCGCCCGGACGCGTGGTCTCTCGCCGTCCCCGAACTCACCTCGGCCGCCCCCGACAGGCTCCGGTACTGCCACTCGTTCCGCTGCTAGCCCCATTCCCTCCGCCTTCCGCCCGGTCGCCATCCCCGACGGGTGTCCCAAACACGCCCCCCGGTAGTTCCGGGCGGGGCCGGAGGAGTGCAATGCGAAATCCGTCTCGGACGGGCAGCCGGCGTGCGTCTGGGTGGTTTGCGGGTGTTGTCCTAGCGATCGGTCTCGCGGGCTGTGCCTCCGGCCCGCACCCGGCGACCATCGATCCGTACCCGGCGGCGGCCCGCCAGGCCCCTCGAACCCCCGGCTCGCCCGTTACCCGCGTGGCGCACCAGGAGCCGGCGGCGAAAAGCCCGGCCAGCACCCCGGACGGTCCCGGCCCTGCGCCGGGTCCGGTCCAGGTGGACGAGTTGGTGCGGCTCGCGGTCGGGCGGAACCCGCGGCTCGGGAAGGCCACGTTCGCCATCGACGCGGCCCAGGGCAAGTACGTCCAGGCGGGACTCTACCCGAACCCGGTGCTGGCGGTTATCGGCGACGAACTCGGGGACCGACAAGGGCCGGTTGGGATCATCACCGCCCCGCAGGTCACCCAGGAGATCGTCACAGGCCGGAAGCTCTCGCTGTCCCAGGCGGTGGCCGCGAAGGAGGTGGACCAATCGACCCTCTCCCTCCTCCGCGAGCGGTACGGGGTGGTCGGGTCGGTGCGGGCGGCGTTCTACGACCTCTACGCCCTGGAGCGGCGGATCGCCGTCCTCGACGAACTCACCAAGCTCGCCGGCGAGGCCGTGAAGAACGGGCAGACGCTCCTCGACGCCAAGCAGATCGCCCGGCTCGACCTGGTGCAGCTCGAAGTCGAACTCGCCCGGTTCCGGTCCCAGGCGGAGGCGGCCCGGCGGGAACTCCCCGGTACCCGGAGGCGGCTCGCGGCCCTGGTCGGCGACCCGCGGCTCCCCGTGGGCACCGCGACCGGCCCGTTCGAGGAGGTGCCCCTCTACGACCCGGACCGCACCCTCGACACCGTCCTCGCCACTCACCCCGAGGTGCGGTCGGCACGCGTCGGGGTCGAGCGGGCTCAGGCCGCCGTCCGCCGGGCGGAGGTAGAACCGATCCCGAACCTGACCCTCTCGACCGGCTACACCTACCAGGGACAGAACAAGTCGAACGACTGGCTCCTGGGCGTGAGCGCGCCCATCCCGGTGTGGAACCGGAACCAGGGGAACATCCGGGCGGCGAAGGCCGAACTCGGCATGGCGGTCCAGGAGGTCGGGCGGATCGAGAACGACCTCGCCGAGCGGGTGGCGACCGCGCTCCGGGCGTACTCGGCGGCCCTGAAGCTGGCCGAGCAGTACCGGAGCGACATCCTCCCGAAGGCGGAGGAGACGTACAAGCTCTCGCTCGAAGCGTTCAAGGGCGGGCAGTTCGAGTACCTGCGGGTGATCCAGGCCCAGCGGGCGGTGGCCGAGGCCCGGCTCGAGTACAACCGCGCGCTCGGGGAGGCGTGGCGCTCGGCGGCCGAGCTGTCCGCCTTGCTCCTCGAGGAGTGGTGGCCGGGCCCGCCCCCGCAGCCGCCCGGGCCGGCGGCGGGGCCGGCCGTGCTCCCGGCACCGGGGCGGCTTCCCGGGAACGAACCGAAGCCCCGCTGACATCGGCGGCGAACGGGTCGCATCGCCCGCCGGCGCCGCAGTCGGTATGATTCGCATCCAAAGCGGGTCCGGCTCACGCGGGAACCCACTATCCCGCACGGTGGTGACGCTCCTGGTCGCGGTGCCGCTGCTCATGCCCCGGGCCTGGCATCTGCCAGTTCGCGCCGCCCGGACGGCGTCCGCCGCGACGCAACCCTGGGCTGCTAGGGAGCCGCAACAAGTCGTCCATGCTTCCGGCCCGCGGTCGGACTGTCGCCGCACGGGCCGGGTAAGCATGCGCCCGGTAGTCCGGCCGCGCCCGAGGAAATCCCATCAAAATGGCGGCCCCGGCAGGGAGTGCGTAAACGCCAGGCAACCTCCCCGCCTCTCTTCATCCCCCACTGCTCCCTCCAGATCTGAGCCACCTCGCCTCGTAGCCGAAGCCCACGGATGATCCGCCGCTGGTTTGGTGTGTCCGTGTTAGTCCCGGGTGGCCGAGGCCGCTCCCAAACGTAAGCACCGCGATGCCGATCAAATTGACGGCCAGTCCCACGGCGGCGACGGCGAGCATCTGCAAGCTGTCGATCTCGCGCGGCTCGCGGAACCGGCGGTACGCCTCGAACAGGATGAAGAACGCCATCAGAAATAGTAGGACGACCGCGTTGGCCAGGGCGGCGAGGATTTCGACCCGGTAGTACCGTAGGTTTTCTGCGGGGTGGCGGGCTTGGCGGATATCCACGCGGCGAACAGGGCCAGCCCCCGCCCACGTCGGTCAGCATGTGGGCGGCGTCGGCCAGCAGGGCGGGGCTGTCCTCAGGTAGGCGTCGAACGAGGGATATAGACGAGCACCATCGGGAGAGCCGGCTGTCGTGAGGAATCGGAGCCCGTTTTATAACGGCTGGTTGACGTAACCTCGGCCCGTGGAGAGGATGTCGGGCTGACAGGAGGTCTGCCATGCCCGACGCCGCTACCGAACGTGACCTGAACGACCGCCTGTGGGAGCGGGTCCGCCCGCTCCTGCCGCCGCCCCCGCCCCACCCCAAGGGCGGTCGGCCGTTCGCCGACGACCGGGCGTGCTTCGAGGGCATCGTCTACCTGCTCGGCAACGGCCTGCGGTGGCGGCAGATTCCGGGGTGCTACCCGTCCGGGGTGACGTGCTGGCGGCGGCACCGGGACTGGACCGAGGCCGGGGTGTGGGACCGGGTGTGGAAGGCGGTCCTGGCCGAGTTGGACCGGGCCGGGAAGTCCAACACGTCCGAGCTGGCGATGGACGGGACGTACATCGAAGCGAAAAAGGGGGTGTCGGGGTCGGCCCGTGCCGGCGGGGGTGTGGGACCACCCTCAAACTCCTCGCCGACCGGACCGGCATCCCGCTCGGAGCGGCGACGGACGGGGCGAACGTCCACGAGGTGAATCTCGGGCTGGCCGCCCTCGCCCGACATCCCGCCGACCGTGGGCGTCCCGTGGGGGTGCCGGTGCTGGGCGACCGGGCGTACGACTCGGACCCGCTCCGGGAGCAACTCAACCTGGACGGGTTCCGGCTCCTGGCCAGGTATCGGAAGAATCGCAAGAAGCCGCCGACCAACGACGGGCGGCGGCTGCGGCGGGTGAAGCGGCGGTGGGTGGTGGAGCGGACGTTCGCGTGGGTGAAGTCGTTCCGCCGGGAGGTCACCCTGTACGAGGTGAAATGCCACCTATAGGACGGGTTCGTGGCCCTGGCTTATGCCTTCATCGCCGTCGCACGGTTATGAAACCGGCTCCGGATATTCACGTCGTACTGCGAGAGGACGCGAAAATAATCATCCGTCAGAATAAGATAAATACCAGGCGACAGAATAGCCAGTCGGATGTTCCCGCAGGTCTGGTAACACAAAGGGCTGGGGATTTCGGTAAAGCTAGAACATATTGCGCCTTCCACTGTATAGTTCGACTACGGATAACAAGGAACGTTCTGTGGCCATGAAACGTGAGGATCCCCCGAGAACCGGGCCAACTTGAAAGGAGAACCGACCGGATGAAAAATCGCCGTGTTGGAGAGGGACGGATCGTCGAGATTCTAAAGGCGAACTATCGTCTCCACAGGGGCGATGCCGCTCGGTCGGTGCCCGAGCGGCACTTATGTGGTTATTCGGCGTCTCCGCCCGTGCGACCTTGCGTCGAAGCTCCGGTGGCGTGGCCTCCCGTAGAGGGGGAGTGTCCCGACGGAGTGGCGGTTCTAGCCGCTCCAACCGACGTACCGCCCGCGGGACTGCCGTCAACACTGCCCAGCCGCCCACGCGCGTCTGCCGAGTTGATCGACCTATCCCCGGCGTCCGTACGATCCCGTTCGCTCGTGACGCCCATGCCGCTTCCGCTGTTACGATTTCCCCGGGGCACATTGATTGCACCCCCTACTGCTCCCCGGCGCTCCTCGGATTTCGTGCTGCCGAGAGTCGAGCCAGCTCCTGAGACGCTGGTAGAGTCTGCGTATGCCGTGGCCGATAGAACTGCAAGAGCCAGGCCCAATGCGATTACCTTCTTCATATGAGTTTCTCCTGACCTTAAAGGTACTGAAACGCCGTCGAGTGTCTTTGATTCATCGAACCATCGCCATGACGCAGCTTGCAGGGAAAGGCCAGCACTAAGGTGCCCGCCTCAAGTTAGTTACCAGTGCAACAGTGGTCAGAGTCGCCGCATTGATGATGCGTCGTTTCACAGACCATTTTTTACTTCGCTCCTACCTCGCGCGTACTTCCCGCACCTAGCACTTTCTCGCTCGGCTGAAACAATGTGCCTTGCGGATCGATTGCGGGCATATCGCCGTGCTGCCCTTCCACCTGCTTTGCGCTCAATGACTCCGCAATTCGCGGTGTGAGCTTCGCGAGCACCGTGTTGACGGTCACCATCATCCCGACCTTCTTCGAGCGTGTAGGATTTGCCGCCGCATTGAGGATCGCGTCCGCGACCTGGCGGGGCTGAGTCATCGGACTCGGCAGCTTTGCTTCCTCGGACTGGTAGTTACGCGCGTGCTGCGGGAACAGGGTATCGACGGCGGTGGGCTGAATGAGGGTGATGCACACGGGAGCGTCTTGGACCTTCTCGATTCTACCCTCAACGCATCCGTGAATCCTTTTACGGCGTGCTTCGACGCCGAATACATTCCCTGCAAAGGAACTATCGTCTCCGATACCTCGCTTCCTACATTGGCCAAGGCTCCTTGCGACCGCTTCAGGTGCGGCAGCGAGGGACGGGTCCAGATATGTGCCTCCCGCGGCATCAGTGCGAATCGCTCGTAAGCAAACCGCCGATCACCTCGACGACGTAGTAGGTCAAGGTCAGCCCGAAGACGGTCCAGAGAGGCCGGCGGTTCTTGGCCGTGACGGAGAGTTGTTCCATGTGTTACTCCTGACTTTCGTGTTCCGACGGATCGCACCCGAGCCGGACGGCCATCAGCGTGTAGTCGTCGGCGGGCGGGCGACCGCCCAGGTGCCGCAGCACGGCCTGATCGACGGCCCTCACGACCCGTTCGGGGGACGCACGACCGACACCGCGGATGGCCTCGCCCACCCGGTCCCGGCCGAACAGGTTGCCGCCGGCGTCCATCGCCTCCGGCACCCCGTCCGACAGACCGACCAGTACGGACCCCCGCGGGGCGGCTGCCGACGCCGTGTCCCAGGTGCCGTCCGGCAACACCCCGAGCAGCGTCCCAGTCGCCTCCAACAGGAGCGGGGCGTGGGCGTCGGTCAACAACACCCCGGGTTCGTGGCCGGCACTGGCGTGCCACAGCGTCTGCCGCTCCGGGCACCACCGGGCCACCAAGAGAGAGGCGAAGGACCCGGGCGGGGCGACGGCCGCGTACCTTGCGTTCACCCGCCGGACCACGGCACTCGGGTCGGCGTTCACTTCGACGGCGTCCAGGATGAGCACCTTCAGGATGGCCGCCACCATCGCGGCCGGCACCCCGTGCCCGACGACATCGGCCACGCAGCACGCCACCGTGCCGTCCGGCAACCACAGCACGTCGTAGTAGTCCCCGGCGACTGCCTCGGCCGGTCGGTGGGTCGCCGCCAGACGGACACCCGGGGCGACATCACCCGACCGCGGCAACAAGTTCTCTTGCACCCGGCGGGCCTGTTCGAGGGCCAGCCGACGGCGGTCAGCGTCGTCGGCCAACGCCCGGCTCATCTCGTTCACCGCCCCGGCCAGCCGGTCGAGTTCGTCGGTCTTGAACGGCCCCGTCTGCACCCCCAACTTCCCCTCCCGGATGGCCTCAATGGTCCGCACTAACCGACGGAGCGGCCGGGACACCAGCCGGTGGACCAGCAAGTGGACGGCCACGGCGAGTAGGATTCCGAATGTCAGCACGCCGACCGACCTGGAAACCACCCGCCCCCGCACCTCGCGGCGGATGTCGTCCAGTTGCTCGGCCACGTAGACGGTCACGCCGTCCTCCGCGTGGACGCCGGTCACGATCCCGACATCACCGAACGTCGCCTCTCGCTCCGGGTCCGAGGCCGCCGCCCGGATCGCGCCCACGATCTCGTCCGACTCCCGGCGGTGCGGCCGGGACTGGAACACCCGCCCGCCCGCGTCCACGACGATGTGGTGGCCGGGGGAGGTGGTGTCGCTCATCCGCAGGCATACGCCGTCGATGAACTGCTGCACCTCGTCCGAAGCGGCCGCGGGCCGGGCCACCGCCCGGTGGATCGTCATCGCCTCCTCGTCCAGGGCCGCCGTCCGTTCGCGGACGTGTTCCCGCGTCTCCCGGGCGGCGTCGAGGGCGATGAACCCGGCGACGGCCACCAGGGCGACAGTGTTGACCGCGACGGACGTGCAGAACCCGATGCCGCGAAGGCGGACCGGGCGGCGGGGTGTACTACTCGGCATGTTCGTGGTGCCCCTCCGGGAGCCGAGCGACTTGTTCCCCGACTCGGTCGGGTCGCGTCCGTGACGAGGGGAAAAACGAACGGGCCGGGGCGAACCCCGGCCCTGTGCGTCGAAGATGCGAACGTCGATCAGTGGTGCCGCCCGTGGTGGGAGTACTGACCACGGCCGTGGCCGTAGCCGATCCCCGGGTAGGCGGGGTAGTAGGACGGGCCGGGGACCACACCGACGCCGAAACCGCCGCCGTAGAAGCCGCCGCCGGGATGAACGATATGGCCACCCGACGGGTGGTGGCCCGGGGCGTAATGGCCGGTGAATCCGTGGCCGGAATAGGTCGGCGAGTAGGCGGGGTAGCCGTGCCCGCCGTGGCCCCCGTGCTGGGCCAAGGCCGGGCCGGCGGTAACGGCCAGGGCGGCAGCCGCCACAGCCCCCAGAACGATGTATCGCATGGTGAACTCCAGGTGGGCGAGGTTCTCGGGGACGACTCACGAGGCCCCCTCGCCCAAGCGAACGCCCATCCGGCCCTCACTTGCGCCGTCATTCCAGCGCCGACCGGCGGGAGGGGCGCGGAATTGTCTGTCTCAAACTCCAGCGTCGATGAAACGGGACGGACGAGGCGGGTCGCGGAATGTGACCCGCCCACGACCGGGCAACTCCTGGCTTCCGGAGTCACTGCCATGTCCGAGAACGCGGTAAAGGCCGAACTGACGGCGTGTATCGAGGCGTGTGAGGAGTGCCTGCACCAATACCAGCACCGTGCCGTCGAGTGCATCAACGAGGGCATGGCCGACTGCACCCTTCTGGACCTCGGCTGCGCCGACGCCTGCGCGGCCGCCCTGAACGCGATGGCCCGGGAGTCGGCCCACCACGGCGACTTCTGTGCCCTCTGCGCCCACCTGTGCGAGGCGTGCGCGACCGAGTGCGAGAAGCACGCCAGCAAGCACGGCCACTGCCGCCGGTGCGCCGCCGAGTGCAAGAAGCACGCGACGGAGGCCCACGCCTGAACGAACCCGCCTGTCGGCCCGGGGACGTGACTCGCCCCTCCTTCGATAGCGAGGAGGCCGTAATGACCCACCAACAGTTCCAGTCCCGCATCGACGCCTGCGTCCGGCTGGACCAGGACTGTGCCGCCATCTGCTGGACGGCCGCGGCTTTCATGGGCCGGCGGTCCGAATTCGACACGGAGATGTGCCAGCTGTGTGCCTCGGTCTGCGATACCTGCAGCTACGAGTGCGGGAAGCACGACCACGACCACTGCCGACGGTGTGCTAAGGCGTGGTGCCTGTGTGCCGAGGCGTGCCGCGAACTGGCCGGTTGACCCGCCCCGCGGGTGGCCAACCGGGCGTGTGGTCGGAACCGACCCCTCGCCCGCGATGACTTGGCGTTTCACGGTTTCACCTCCCCGAACAGACTCAACCTCTGGATTGCGTGCCGCCGTTCGCCGTCCTGGAACAATCCGTTGGCCTCGCCGTCGAACCGAACGCCGCCTGACGGGAGGCGGCAAAGAACCTGGTCGAAGTACCGCCGTAGGGTCGGCCCTGTCAGCGTCTGCCTGCCCCGGTGACTGACCGGGGCTGTAAACTCTAGCCAGGGGTGCTCGTCCGTGTTCAGCCGGCGGGACGGGTCGCGCGCCCACCGGCCGAGGTAGAAGGCCGGCAGGTCCGAGCGGGTCCGCAGGTCGGGGTCGGCACCGCCGGGTGTGGCGTTCAGAACGTCCATGCGGTCTTCCAGTCGAACGGGATCGACAGCCAGCGGTCGCTCGCCGCCGACGAGTGCGACGATGGGGTACTTGGCGTCGAAATGGCCCCACCAGACCGTGGTGTGCGGAAAGACGGACGAGAAACTGTCCGCGATCAACTCCCACTCGCCGGGGCCCAGTTGGTACAGGGCGAGCCACTGGCAGAACAGCCCGCCGGGCTTCAGCCGGTGCCGGACCGTCTCGTAGAACTCGACGGTGTAGAGGTAGCCCGTCCGGCTCTCCCAGGGTACGAACAGGTCGGAGACGATCACGTCGAACCGCCGGTCGGTGCGCAGCAGGTGGTGCCGGGCGTCGTCGGTGTGGACTTCGACCTTGGGGTGACCGACCACGCCGAGGTTGGCCGCCGCCAGCAGCCGGGCCGCCTCCACCACTTCGGGGATCAACTCGACGACGACCACCCTCCCCACGTCACCGTCCGCGACCGCCGGGGCGGCCGTCAGCCCCGTCCCCAGCCCGAGGAAGGCGACCTCGACGGGCCGGGGGTGGAGGAGCAGCGGCAGCCGGCCCTGCCGGTACTCACGAACCGCATACGCCGTCGAGCCGTGCCGGTAGTGGAGGTTCTGCCGTACCGCGAGCGAATCGCCCCGGCCGGTGCGGACAACATCGACCCACCCGTAAACGCTCTCCCACCGCCGAACCACCTCGCCGCCGCCGGCGTTCCCGTCCACAAGCCGTCCCGACACGATCAGGACCGCCAGCCCGGCCGTCGTCAGAACCTGGGCGGCGGCAAGCCTCCGGCCCCCGCCCCAGGCGAGCAGGGCCGCCCCGACGACACCGAACAGGGCGACAAACCCCGCGAATGCCGACCACAGACCGACAAGTGGGGGCAAGAGAAACCCGGCCACGATCGCCCCCGCAGCCCCCGCCAGGGTGTTAACCGCCATCACGCGCCCGACCGCCCGGCCGCCGGCCGCCGCCCGGATT
>CAYUHJ010000080.1:24105-25422 GCA_964444365.1 uncultured Alcaligenaceae bacterium
ATTGCGGCGGGGAGGGTCATGCCCAGCAGCAAGACCGGGGGCAGCACGAAGACCGCCACCAGACCGAACGCCCCGGCGAGGTAGCCGGCCAATGTCTCCCCGGCCGAGAAGTAGGCCAACCCCGTCGCCCAGGGGAAGGCGGCGACGGACGACGCCAGGGCCAACCCGCCCGCCGCGAAGGACACCGCAGCGACCCGCGCAGGTGGCCACCGTCGCCCCAGCCCGACCGCGCCGGCAGCCCCGGCGCTCAGGGCCAGGAGGAAGGCAGCGACGACGGCCCCGAACGTGTACACGCTGTTGTGGAGGACGAGCGAGAACATCCTGGTGTACAGCACCTCCAGGCCCAGGATGCCGAACCCGGAGACCGCCGCCAGGGCCGTCCACCCCGACGACCGGCCGGCTCGCCCCGCCTGGACAGCCGCTGCATCCCCGGGCGGGTTCGACCCACGCGGGACGAATGCCGCCACGCAAGCGGCCACTCCGCACGCTGCCGAGAGGGCGGCGGCCAGGAACCCGCTGGCACGAACCCCAACGACGACCAGGAGATACGCCGAGGCTGCGACGATCCCGACCAGCCCGCCGGCCGTGTTTAGGGCGTAAGCGATGGGGCCGCACCGCCGCGAGCCGCCCTGGGCATTGAGGGCTTCCACCACCAGCGGCAACGTCGCCCCCAGCGGGATCGTGACGGGGAGCAGGATCAGGAAACACCACGCCGCTCGGCCGCCGGACGAATCACGGAACAACTCCAGATCACCTTGCCCCGCGGGAGTGCCGACCCAGCCCAGCAGGGCGGGGACGAGGCACGCCCACGCCGCCGCGACCAGTTCCGCCACGCCGTAGCCGAGCAAGGGTGGGACACGCGGGGCGAGCCGACCGCTGAAGAACTGGCCGACCGCCATCCCGGTGAAGTACGCCGCCAGCACGAGCGCCGCTGCCTGAGCCGTGTGACCGACTGCCAGCCCGATCAGCCGGGACCACGACGCCTCGTAGACCAGCGCGGTCACGCCCGACAGGAAAAACAAGGAATAGACGAGGGCGGTACGCGGCACGACACCAGCCCGATCTTCCACACGGCGGCCGATGTCGTTCATTCGCCCTTTGCCTCCCCGGAGGTTCGTGGGGCGACTTCGAGGCGCGGCCGAGGCCGGGCGGTGTGGAACCGTGCCCGGAGCGTCTCCCAGTCCAGCACTAGCTTTCCGCCGGTCGCTTCGTGCTGCTTCTCCCAGTTCATGAGCAGGGTCAGGCAGGCGTGGTCGATGTAACTCAACCCCATCAGATCGACGTGCAGGGTGACGCCCGGCGGCACCTTCTCCAACG
>CAYUHJ010000081.1:0-22146 GCA_964444365.1 uncultured Alcaligenaceae bacterium
CCGCTGCGTCACCGGGCGGGAAGTCCCCGCTCGGCGTCGCCTCGCGGCTAACCGTCACGTCGCCGCCGCCTGCCGGGCCTTCCGCGCGTCGATGAACGACTTCACGCACAGCCCCACGAAGGCCGCGCAGATCAGGGACATCAGCAACCCCGCGAGGGCGGCCGGGGCGGTCGGGTCGAGCGGCAGGCCCTTCGAGTTCTGCCGAATCAACGGCATGAACCCGCCGAGGACGCCGAACAGGCCGACCATCGCGGCGAGGTGCATCGCGTGCTTCCGCAGCGAGTCCTTCATCGCGAGCAGGCCGAGTATCCCCAGCACGATTCCGAAGAACGCGGGGATGAGAGCGGTCGGGCTGACCTGTCCCGTCTCGGGGTTCGGCGTCCCGTTGGCGTAGCTCATCGCCCCGATCAGGACGAGCAGCACCCCGGAAATCATCGTCGGCACGGCCATGATCTGTCTCCGTTATCGGTTCGCCAGAAGGACTCATTCCCACTCGATCGTTGCCGGCGGTTTGCTGCTGATGTCGTAGACGACGCGGTTCACGCCAGGCACGCGGTTGATGATGGCCGTCGCCACCCGCGCCAGCAAGTCTTCCGGCAGTCGCGACCAGTCGGCCGTCATGAAGTCGTCGGTCTGCACCGAGCGGATGCACACGGCGTTCTCGTAGGTGCGGCCGTCGCCCATCACGCCGACGCTTTGCACGGGCAGCAGCACCGCGAACGCCTGAGACGTCTTGCGGTACCACCCGCTGCGGTGGAGTTCCTCCAGGAAGATCGTGTCCGCCTTCCGCAGCGACGCGAGCTTCTCCTCCGTCACCTCGCCGAGGCACCGCACCGCGAGTCCCGGGCCGGGGAACGGGTGCCGCCAGACGACGCCTTCCGGCAGGCCGAGTTCGAGCCCGAGCTTGCGGACTTCATCTTTGAAGAGGTCGCGAAGCGGTTCGATGAGTTGGAACCCGAGTTCCGCCGGCAACCCGCCGACGTTGTGGTGCAGCTTGATGGTCGCCGCCGGGCCGTCCGCGGAGCCGCCGCTCTCGATCACGTCCGGGTAGAGCGTGCCCTGGGCCAAGAACTCGGCGTCCGGGATCGACTTCGCCTCCGCCTTGAACACGTCGATGAAGACGTGCCCGATCCGCCGGCGCTTCTCCTGCGGGTCGGTGACGCCCTTCAGCGCGTCGAGGAACCGGTCCTTCGCGTCGACGACGTGCAGGTCCGCCTTGAACCAGTCGCGGAACGTGTGGCGAACGAGTTCGGTCTCGCCTTCCCGCATCAGCCCGTTGTCGACGTAGATGCACGCGACCTGTTCGCCGATCGCCTTCACCAGCAACGCCGCGCACACGCTCGAATCGACGCCGCCGGACAGCCCGCAGATGACGCGCTTCGAGCCGACCTTCGCGCGGATGTCCGCGACGGTCTGCTCCGCGAACGCGGCCATCTTCCAGAGCCCGCGGCAGCCGCAGGCGTCGCGCAAGAAGTTCGCGAGGATCTGCCCGCCGTGCGGCGTGTGGCTCACCTCCGGGTGGAACTGGATGCCGAACACCGGCCGCGACTTGTGCTTCACCGCGGCGACCGGGCAGGTGTCCGTCGAGGCGAGCGGAACGAAGTCGCCGGTGATCGTCTGGACCTGGTCGCCGTGGCTCATCCAGACGACGGACTCGGTTGGGTAGCCGCGGAACAGCGTGTTCGGGTCCGTGACGGTGAGCGTCGCCCGGCCGTACTCGCGGGCCGTGGCCGGCGCGACGAGCCCGCCGAGCGCCTGACACGCGATCTGCATTCCGTAGCAGATGCCGAGCACGGGAATACCGAGGTCAAAAATCTTCGGGTCGCACTTCGGCGCGCCGGCCTCGTACACGCTGGCCGGCCCCCCGGAGAAGATGAGCCCGCGCGGGTTCAGTTCCTTCACCCGTTCCGCCGAAATGTCGTGCCGGACGACCTGGCAGAAGACGTTCAACTCCCGCACCCGCCGGGCGATGAGTTGCCCGAACTGGGAGCCGAAGTCGAGGATAAGGACGAGTTCGTCGTTCATAGGTGATCCGAAGTCAGCAATAGTCAATTTGACGGGATTACAGGATTGGCATGTCAATCCAATCCTGAGAATCCTGTGATCCTGTCAAAACTCTGAGTTTACCCTTTCCTCCCCAGCTCGGACGCCCGGAGGGTGGCGGCCTCCACCGCGTTCATCATCGCCGCCCGGACGCCGCCGCGCTCCAGGGCGTGCAGCCCGGCGATCGTCGTGCCGCCGGGGCTGGCGACGGCGTCCTTCAACGCGCCGGGGTGCTGGCCCGTTTCGAGCACCATCTTCGCGGAGCCGAGCACGGTCTGGGCTGCCAGCGTCATCGCCACGTCGCGAGGTAGCCCCATCCGGACGCCGCCGTCGGCGAGGGCTTCGATCAGCACGTAGATGAACGCCGGACCGCTGCCGCTCAACCCCGTCACCGCATCAAGGAGGTATTCCGGCACCGGCAACGCCTTCCCGACCGCCCCGAACAACCGGGACACGAGCTCCGTGTCCGCCGCGGTCGCGAATGGGCCGACGGCCAGTCCGGTGGCGCTCGCCCCCACCAGGCATGGCGTGTTCGGCATCACGCGGACGATACGGTTCTCCGTACCGATGGCCTCGGCGATCTGCTCGATCGTCACCCCCGCCGCGATGGAGATGATCAGGTGCCGCAGTTGCACGACGTGCTTGATCTCGCCCAGCAACTTCGGCATCGCCTGCGGCTTGACCGCGAGGACGAGGATGTCGCACGACACCGCCACGTCCGAGCTCGAGGCCAAGGATTTGACCCCGGTCGCGGCGAAAAATTTCTTCCGGGACGGGGCCCACGGGTCGGCGGCGAGGCTCTTCGTCTGGTCGAGCAGGCCGGCCGCGGTCCAGCCTTTGGCCAGGGCAGTCGCCATTTGCCCGGCCCCGAGAAACCCGATCGCCAGGGGGGAATGTCCAGCCGCCATCCGGTCCTCGACTCGGTCCGTGTTCCGGGAAGAGAAGTAGTATAGGAACCCGGCCGGCCGGTTGAAGCGACCGGCCGCGGCCGCGGGTCCGTACACTTCCCCTGACCCGTTCGCCTGCACCCCGGAGGCCGCATGTCCACCCCCGCTTACTCTCCCGGCCTGGAAGGCGTGATCGCCGGGGAAACCGCCGTCTCCACCGTCGAGGGGGGGCTCAGCTACCGCGGCTACCCCGTCGGCGAACTGTGCGAACGCGCCACCTTCGACGAGGTCGCGTACCTGCTGCTGCACGGGGAACTGCCGACCGCCGCGGAGTTGACGAGCTTCCAGACCCGGGTGGCGGCGGCCCGGCACATCCCCGACTCGGTGCGGACGCTGTTCCGGGCTCTACCGAAAGACGCGCCGCCGCTGGACGTGCTGCGAACGGCGGTCAGTGCCCTCGCCCACTTCGACCCGGACACGGCCGACAATTCCCACGCGGCGAACCTCCGCAAAGCGGAACGGCTCCTCGGCCAGATGCCGGTCGCGATCGCGGACCACTACCGCATCACGAAGGGGCTCGCCCCGATTCCCGCGGATCCGTCGCTCTCGCACGCGGCGAACTTCCTCTTCATGCTGACCGGCACCGAGCCGACCGCGACGGCCGTGAAGGCGCTCGACGTGTCGCTGATCCTGTACGCCGAGCACGAGTTCAACGCGAGCACGTTCACCGCCCGCGTGATCGTCTCGACAATGGCGGACCTCCACGCGGGAATCGTCGGGGCGATCGGGGCACTGAAAGGCCCGCTCCACGGCGGCGCGAACGAGAAGGTCATGGACGTGGTCCGCTCCGCCGGCGGCCCGGACGCCGCCGCCGCCTGGACGCTCGCCGCCCTGGCCCGGAAGGAGCGGATCATGGGCTTCGGCCACCGCGTCTACAAGGCCGGCGACGTGCGGGCCGGGATTCTGAAGACTTACGCGAGATCGGCCGCACTCGCCGCCGGCCCGGACGCCGTGAAGTGGGAGGACACGGCCGACGCGATCGAGCGGGTGATGGCCGAGCAGAAGCACATGTACCCGAACCTGGACTGGCCCGCCGGCCGGTTGTACCACGCGATGAACCTGGAGATCCCGCTGTACACCCCGATGTTCGCGATGAGCCGCGTCGCCGGCTGGGCGGCCCACGTCATCGAGCAACTCGACCACAACCGCTTGATCCGCCCGCGGGGACTCTACACCGGCCCCGCGATGCGGAGCGTGAAGCCGATCGCGCAACGATAAAACCCTCTCGACATTCGGAGGCCCAGAGATGCGTTCGCTCCTCGCGTTCGTGACGGTGCTCGCGACATCCGTGCCGGCAACGGCCCAGGTGCCGAAGGAACTCGACTTCTTTCCGCGCGACTCGTTCGGGTTCGTGACGGTGAAGGTGTCCGACGTGTGGGACTCGCCGACGCTGCGGCCGGTGCGGGCGAACTTCGAGAGCCTGCCCAAACTGCTCGAACCCGCCGTCGGATTCGGCGAGGCGGACGTGGAGCGGGTGACGCTGTTCTGGCCGATGTTCTGGGATAGCCCCGCAGGAGATGTGCCGTTCATCGCGGTCACGACCCGGAAGCCCTACGACCGGGCGAAGGTCGAGAAGGCCCTGAAACTCGTCGACGCGAGACTTCGACCGGCCCGAGGTAGTGAGGCGACCAAACTACCGGGCAATCCGCTGTTTTACGTCACGGACCCCGGCGGCTTTGTGATCCCGCTCGGCGATCGCACCCTCGTCATCTCTCCCGGCGGGCCACGCATTCCCGACGCCCCGGTCCTCATCGCACTTTTGGCCTAGACGCTGAACAAGTCCGACGACGGCCCGCAGGCGGCGGCCCTCACGTTGGCGGGGAAGCACACCGTCGTGGCGAGTTTCCGGGTCAGTGAAGCCACGGCATTCCTGAAACGGTCCAGGCTGCCGGCCGACTTCGCGCCCCTGGAGGACGCTCAGTCGGTCCTCGTGACTGGAGACATCGGCAAGTCCGTCACGGCCGCGATGAAGGCGACGTTCCCGAACGCCGAAAGCGCGAAGAGAGCCACCGACGCGATCTCGAAGCTCGTGGACCTCGCTGCCGGCGAGTTGCGGGCGAAGAAGAAACTCGCCGAGAAAGAATCTGTCGCGGCCC
Organism: uncultured Alcaligenaceae bacterium; assembly: GCA_964444365.1. Lineage (GTDB taxonomy): Bacteria > Planctomycetota > Planctomycetia > Gemmatales > Gemmataceae > CAYUHJ01. The sequence continues at coordinate 5,087 of CAYUHJ010000081.1, forward strand.
ACGCCCTGTTCGAGACCGCGATTCGGGGGCTCGAAAACGCCTGGTTCGCGACCGACGGGTCCGCGGTCACGGCGAAGGTCGAAATGGAACTGACCCCCGAGCGGGTCAAGACGTTGGCCGGCCTGCCCGGAGAACTCGAACTCGCCCGAAGACGGAATCAGGAAATCTCTAACCTCAAACAGATCGGCCTCGCCTTTCACAATCACGAATCCGCCTTTGGATGCCTGCCGACCAACGGCACCGACAAGGCCGGCAAACCGCTCCTGAGTTGGCGAGTCGCGATCCTGCCGTACCTCGACCACGGCGACCTGTACAAGAAGTTCAAGCTCGACGAGCCGTGGGATTCGGAGGCGAACGAGAAGCTCATCCCGCTGATGCCGAAGATTTACTCGGTCCCCGACCGCGACGCCCCGGCCGGCGAAACGTACTACCAGACCTTCACCGCCCCCGAGAACCTCGACGGCGGTTCTCCCCTCCTGGTCCCAGGCGTCAAGCGGCAGTTTGCCGGAATCACGGACGGCACGTCGAACACCGTCGCCGTAACGGAGGCGGCCGACCCCGTCGTCTGGACGAAGCCCGCGGACATGGCGTTCGACCCGAAGAAACTCCCGAACCTCGGTAACCCGAAGCGGGACCGCATCTCGATGGTTTTTCTCGACGGCCACGTCTGCACTTTGCCGCGGAAAGACCTCACCGACGAGTTTCTCAAGGCCATCATCACCGTCGACGGCGACGAAGTCGTCACCTTCCCCTGAACCCACTCCACCCCTGAGCCGCCAGAGGCTGCTCGACTTCGACACGTCGTACAGCGTCGAATTCAGGAAGCGTCTCAACGGCGACGCCCCGGAGGGTGGACGAGACGGAGGCTTGGGTAACGAGCAGGACAGGAACCGCGCGAGTCGTGAAGGGAAGATGAAAGATTCTCGGCCGTTCACTCGCCGAGCTTGAACGGCGTGCTAAACCACCGATGCCTCCTCCCAGCCCACGGCGGACCGTGGGTTTCACTTTTCGGGTTGCTGCCATGCTCCGGTTCGCGTGCCTCGCTCTCGTCGTGCTCGGTGTCTCGCTCCTTCCCCTGCTTGCGGACAAGTCCCTCGAAGGCCGGGCGTGCCGGTCGGTCCACCTCGGGTACGCCGGGCCGCCGGGGGTCGCGTACTACAACGAGGCGGCCGTCCAGCAGTCCGCCGAGGGGTCGTACTTCATGGCCTGCGGCTGGGGCCGGGGGTACTTCGGCATCCAGGAGCAGGGGAAGGGGAAGAAGGTCGTCATCTTCTCCGTGTGGGACGCCGCGGCCGGCGAAGACCCGAAGACCGTCCCGGACGCGAAGCGGGTGAAACTCCTCGCCAAGGGGGACGACGTCCGGGCGGGGCGGTTCGGCAACGAGGGGACCGGCGGGCAGTCGTTCCTCGACTTCGACTGGAAGCTCGGCGAAACCTACCGGTTCTTCGTCACCGCCACCCCGGACAAGGACGACGACAAGCGGACCGTCTACGCCGGGCACTTCTACCTGCCGGAAAAGAAGGCCTGGGCGCACATGGCGACGTTCTCCACGCCGGACGGCGGCCGGAAACTCGGCGGGTACTACTCGTTCGTCGAGGACTTCCGGCGGGACAAGGTGTCGCTCACCAAGACCCGCAAGGCGACGTTCGGCAACGGCTGGGTGAAGACGGCCGAAGGGGAGTGGGAGCCGCTGACGAAGGCCCGGTTCACCGGCGACTCGAACCCGGCCACGAACATCGACGCGGGCGTGACCGACGGCCGGTTCTTCCTCGCGACCGGCGGCGAGATCGAGAACGCGACGACGAAGTTGAACGACCGGATGACCCGCGACGCCGGGCAGCAGAAGCCGCCGGCGGATTTGCCGAAGTGAAACCGTTTGGTAGGGTGGGTCGAGCGCTTCGCGAAGACCCACCGAACCGTCTACGCGTCACCCTGGCCGGTGGGTCTTCGCCGCAAAGCCGGCTCGACCCACCCTACAATGTGTCACTTTTTCTTCGGCAGTTCGAACACCGAATCGAAGACGCGGACCTTGGCCCAGGTGTCCTTGTTCTCGTCGATGAACTTCTTGTGCTCGGGGTGGTCCTGGTACTTGTCGTGGGCGGCCTTGTCCGCGAACACGAGGTGCAGGGCCACGTCCCAGTCGCGGTCGTTCACCTCCCGCTTGAAGTCGTCGCCGACCACCCCGGCCGAGAAGAACACGACGCCGTCGTGGTTTTCCAGGTACTTCTTGCAGGCATCCACGAGCTTCTTCTTGCCTTCCGGCGAGCCGTCCTTCAGCTTGAAGTAGACCATGTGGCCGATGGCTTGCTTGTCGTCCGCGAACGCGGCCGAGGCGAGGGCGAGGACCGCGAAGGCGGCGAGGGCGGCGGCGAAACGAGGCATGGGAATCTCCGGGTGAGGAATGCGAACCGCCGGTGATTCTACGAACCGCGGTCACTTCCCAAAGCCGTTCGGGTGGGCCTTGTGCCAATTCCACGCGGTTTCGATGATCGCCCGCAATTCCGTGTACTTCGGTTCCCAGCCCAGTTCCCGGCGGATCGTGTCGGCGGACGCCACCAGCGCGGGCGGGTCGCCGGGCCGGCGGGGGCCTTCCTTCACGGCGATCGTCTTGCCGGTGACTTCCTCCGCGGTGCGGATCACTTCCCGGACGGAGAACCCCTTGCCGACGCCGACGTTGAACTTCCAGGCGTTGCCCGGCTGGAGTTTCTCCACCGCGAGGACGTGGGCGTCCGCGAGGTCGTCGACGTGGATGTAGTCGCGGACGCAGGTGCCGTCCGGGGTGGGGTAGTCGGTGCCGAACACCTCGATGTGCGGCCGCTTGCCGAGGGCGACTTCCAGCACGAGCGGGATGAGGTGCGTCTCCGGGTTATGGTCCTCCCCAATGGTGCCGTCCGGGGCCGCCCCCGCCGCGTTGAAGTACCGCAGCGCCGCGAACCCGAGCGGGTACGCCGCCGCGTAGTCGGACAGGGCGTACTCGAACGCGAGCTTCGAGTTCCCGTACGGGTTGATCGGCGACTGCTTCTCGGCCTCCGTGATCGGCACCGCCGTCGGGACGCCGTAGGTCGCGCAGGTGCTGGAGAACACGAACCGGGAGATGCCGAGCCGGCGGACGCGGTCGAGCAGGTTCAGGCTGTTGATGAGGTTGTTCGCGTAATACTTCGCCGGGTTCGTGACGGACTCGCCGACGTAGGCGAACGCCGCAAAGTGGACGACCGCCTCGATGCGGTTGACGACCATCAGGTGGTCGACGTGGTCGACGTCCTTCAAGTCGCCGACGACGAGCCGGTCCGCGGGGACGGCCTGCCGGTGGCCGAACACGAGGCTGTCGTAGACCGTGACGTCGTGCCCGCGGTCGAGGAGCCGCTTCACGGTGTGGCTGCCGATGTACCCCGCCCCGCCGGTGACCAGAATCCGCACGTCAGACCTCGCACTGGAGAACGCCCCGCCGGGCGGGGCACTTCAGATACTGTACCGAGCCCGGTCCGCGAGTCACGGCGACCGCGGGCGGCCGACTGTTCTCGCCCAGTACGCAACTTTCACGCCCTGTGTAACAACCGGCCGGAGAATCGTTGACACGACCCGTCACGGCCGCAACAGTGACATCAGCCGCACGCCCTCGCACTCTCTCCCGCGTGCGGCCATCTCCCCGTGACTCCTGACAACTTCCGCCGCCCGACCGGTCTTCCGGCTCGCCACGGTACGTCCGTTCGCCCCGCCCAGGGAGCGACGTAACGGAGCTTTCGCATGCGCCCGCGCCCCGGCTTCACGCTGATCGAACTCCTCGTCGTGATCGCGATCATCGCGATCCTGATCGGCCTGCTCCTGCCCGCCGTCCAGAAGGTCCGGGAGGCGGCCGCCCGGACCCAGTGCCTGAACAACCTGAAACAGATCGGCCTCGCGATCCACAACTACCACGACGCCCGCGGCAAGCTGCCCGTGGGGGCGAACGGCGTCGCGGGGTTCTCGAACGAGAAAACCTTCCTGGCCGGCCTGCTGCCCTACATCGAACAGGGCAACCTCTCGACGACCGGGGCGGGCGGGTACGACTTCCAGAACTGGGGCGGGTTCGGGATGAACGGGTACGCCGTCCCCGGCGACTACACCGACCCGAGCGGCACCCTGTGGCCCGGCGACCAGTACGTCGCCGTCGTCTACCCGCCCGAGTCGAGCCCGTGGGCCCCGGCCAGCGGGATCCTCGTCTGGGACAAGGATTTCAAGACGTACCACCAGAAGGTCACGCCGGCGAACATCGACATCGGCACCGCGGGCACGACGGTGTCCGTGAAGATCTACACCTGCCCGACCGACGCGTCCGCCGGGCCGACGGGCGTCATCAACGTCCCGGACCCGATGACCAAGACCGGGAGCAAGCCGTCCACGCAGGCCCTGGCCAACTACGCAGGCAACTCCCTGGTGCTGTTCAACGGGGCGAAGCTGGCCTCGGCCTTCCCCGACGGCACGTCGAACACCTTGATGGTGTGCGAGCGGCTGCGGACGTGCGCGGGCGTGTCGATGGGCTGGGGGTACGTCTACTTCACCGCCACCGACAAGCAGGGGCCGCTGTTCGACGTCGGCGTCCCGTTCCAGGTCGGGGCGACCGCCACGAACTGCAAGCCGGGCCACCCGCAGTCCCCGCACACCGGCGGGATGCCGACGGCGTTCGGCGACGGCAGCGTCCGGGTGCTGAACGCGGCGATCAACACGGCGACGAGTTCGACGGGCGGCACGGTCTTCGACGCGGTGGTCACCCCGAACGGGCAGGAGACGTTCGCGCTGGACTGACCTCCCGCCGGCGGATCGCTCGCGGGGGTCTTGATTCTCCCCGCCCCGCCCGGAGAGTAACCGCTCCCGGTGGAGCACCCCATGCGTCGCGTCGCGTTCGGTTTCGTGGCCCTCCTGTGCGTCGCGGCGGAGGACGCGGACGTGCGGCGGGGGCTCGTCGTCCCGGTCGACTACCTGCAGTTCTGGTCGACGGGCTACCTCACGGTGCGCGGGGAGAACCCGTACGACTCGACCCGGTTGTTCGAGCTCCAGCGCACGGTCTACCCCGAGTTTCAGTACCCGATCATCAGCTGGCACCCGCCGTTCGGGCTGGTCCTGAACGTGCCGTTCGGGCTGCTCCCGGTCGTGCCGGGGTACCTGCTCTGGATCGGGCTGCAGACGGCGTGCGTGCTGGCGGCGGCGGTCCTGCTCTGGAAGGCCGGCGGCGGCGCGGACGCGGACCGGTGGGTCGCGGTGGTGCTCGCCCTGGCGTTCGCCCCGACGCTGATCGTCGTCATGATGGCCCAGGTCACGCCGGTCTGCCTGCTCGGGCTGGCGGGGTTCGCGTGGGGGGCGCGGGCGAACCGCCCCGTCCTCGCCGGGCTCGCGGTCGCGCTGACGGCGTGGAAGCCGCACCTGCTCGGGGTGTTCGGACTGGTCCTGATCCTGGACGCGACCCGGTCCCGGTTCTCGCGGGTCGCGGTGCTCACCGGTGGCGGCGTCCTCCTGGCCGCGTTCGTGGCGGTCGCGGCGATCAACCCGCGGGTGCCCCGCTGGTACGCGGCCGTGCTGACCGGGACGGCCGACCCGCCGATGCCGTACAAGCCCGCGGACGCCCCGAGCCCGACGGTCGGGTGTTTCCTCCGGGAGTACGTCGCCACGGGGGATTGCATTTCCCGGCTCGTCCGGCGGCCTCCGGAAGTCGCACTCCCGACCGGGCGGGCCGTCGTGCCGGGGTCGCTGGTGGTGCAGTTGATCCCGTTCGCGGTGCTGGCCGCGGCCGCGGTCGGCGTCTGGGTCGTCCGCCGGAAGACGTGGGACTGGGTGGCGGCGATCCCGTGGCTGGTGCTCGCGTCGATGGTGGGGACGCCGTACGGGTCCTGGACGTTCGACTTCGTCTTGCTGCTGGCCGTCGTCATTCCCACCGCGGCACGGCTCCGGGACGGCGACGGCGGGCGGCTCGCCCGGAACCTGGCGATCGGGTGGTACGTCGCGGTGTCCGGCGGGATGTTCCTGGCGGTGAAGTTTTCCGCGGCGTTCCAGGAGCCGGACTTCGTCGTCGTCGTGCCGTTCGCGGCCCTCGGGCTGGCCCTCGTCCGGTGGGCGGCGGCGCGGGCCGGGACCCGTACAATGCCCCCACTCACGGCACCGAACGGGGGAGCGCAATGAGTTCCGGCGGAACGCACCGGGTGGTGGTGGTCGGCGGCGGGTTCGCGGGGTTGTACTGCGTCCGGGCGCTCCGCCGCGCGCCGGTGGAGGCGACCCTGATCGACCGCCGGAACTTCCACCTGTTCCAGCCGCTGCTCTATCAGGTGGCGACCGGCGGCCTGTCCCCGGCGAACATCGCGGCCCCGCTGCGGTCGATCCTGTCCCGCCAGAAGAACGCGCGGACGCTGCTCGCGGAGGCGGTCGGCTTCGACGTGCCGAACAAGCACGTCCTGACGGCCGACGGCGCGAGGATCCCTTACGATTCCCTGGTCGTCGCGACCGGGTCGACCCACCACTACTTCGGCAAGAACGAGTTCGAGCCGCTCGCGCCGGGGTTGAAGACCGTCGAAGACGCGACGGAAATCCGGGCCCGGGTGCTCGCCGCGTTCGAGCGGGCGGAGCGGGAGACGGACCCCGGCGCGCGGAAGCGGCTGCTGACGTTCGTGGTCGTGGGCGGGGGGCCGACCGGGGTGGAGATGGCCGGCGCGATCTCGGAACTCGCCCGCCACACGATGCGGCGGGACTTCCGCGCCATCGACCCCGCCGTCGCCCGCGTCGTCATCGTCGACGGCAGCGAGCGGGTGCTGTCTCAGTTCCACGAAAAACTCTCCCGCAAGGCGCAGGAAACGCTCGTTAGCATGGGCGTCGAGGTCGTCAACGGGGCGCACGTCACCGACGTGAAGCCGGACCACGTCATTTACAAGCAGGGGACGGTGCAGAGCCGGATCGACGCGGAGACGATCGTCTGGGCCGCCGGGGTGAAGGCGTCGCCGCTGGGCAAGACGCTCGCGGACGCCCTGGGGGTGACGGTCGACAAGCCCGGCCGGGTGACGGTCGGCCCGGACTGTTCGGTTCCGGGACACCCGGACGTGTTCGTCCTCGGCGACATGGCCGCGCAGACGGGCGCGGACGGCAAGCCGCTCCCCGGCCTCGCCCCGGTCGCGATGCAGCAGGGTCGGTACGTCGCCGACGTGATCGCGCGGCGGGTGAAGGGGGAGACCGCCCCGCGGCCGTTCCAGTACGTCGACAAGGGGACGATGGCGACGATCGGCCGCGGCCGGGCCGTCGCGGACACCGGGTTCTTCCGGTTCAGCGGCCTGCTCGCGTGGCTGGCGTGGCTGTTCATCCACATCCTGTACCTGGCCCAGTTCCAGAACCGCGTCCTGGTCATGTTCCAGTGGTTCTGGAACTACGTCACGAAGAACCGGGCCGCCCGGCTGATCACCGGGCTGAGCCGGCCGACGCCCGCGGACAGGTCGCCCTGACGTTCGGCTCCGATCGCGCCTCTCCATTCCGTACCGTCGTTCCGTTCGGAGAAGCGTCATGCTCGCCGTGTTCACCGCCCCCGCCCGGTACGTTCAGGGGCCGGACGCCACCGAGTCGCTCGGCCGGGAAATGCGGACCGTCGGGCTCGGCGGGCCGGCCCTCGTGGTGGCCGGGGCGTCGGCCGCCGCGGCCCTCGCGCCGGCCTGGGAGCGGACGTTCGCGGACGTCGGGGTGAAGTACGCCGTCCACCCGTTCGGCGGCGAGGCGTCCGTCGCCGAGATCGACCGGATCACCGCCGCCGCCCGCGCGACGCGGGCCGCCGTGGTCGTCGGCGCGGGGGGCGGGAAGGTGCTCGACGCGACCCGGGCGGCCGCCGACGCGCTCCACCTCCCGGTCGTCTGCTGCCCGACGGTCGTCTCGACGGACGCCCCGTGCAGTGCCCTGTCCGTCATCTACACGGACGACGGGGTCTTTCAGGAGTACCGCTTCTACCGCCGCAACCCGGAACTCGTCCTGGTGGACACGCGGGTGGTGGCCAACGGCCCGCCGCGGCTGTTCGTCGCCGGGATGGGGGACGCCCTCTCGACGTACTTCGAGGCGAAGACCTGCGTGGACGCCCGGCGGCCGAACATGCGCGGCGGCACGAGCACCCTCGCGGCGTTCGCCCTCGCGGAACTCTGCTACCGCACCGTGCTCGCGGACGGGGTGGCGGCGCTGACGGCGGTCCGGGCGAAGGTGGTGACGCCCGCCCTCGAACGGGTCGCCGAGGCGAACACGCTGCTGTCCGGCCTCGGGTTCGAGTCGAGCGGGCTGGCGGCCGCACACGCGATCCACAACGGCCTGACCGCGGCGGCGGAGACGCACGACTTCCTGCACGGGGAAAAGGTCGCCTTCGGGACGCTCGTCCAGGTCGTGCTCGAAGGCCGGCCGCAACCGGCGATCGACGAGTTGGTCGGGTTCTGCCGGGCGGTCGGCCTGCCGGTGACGCTCGCGGGAATCGGACTCGCCCAGGCGACGGCCGAGGTCGTGTCCCGGATCGCGGTGCGGGCGTGTGCCGCGGGGGAAACGATCCACAACCTGCCGTTCGCCGTCACGCCGGCCGCCGTGGCCGACGCGATCCGCGCCGCGGACGCACTGGGGCAAGCGGCCCGATCCTGACCCGCGAATCGACTGCGTGACCCCGGCACTCACCGGCGCTGAAGAATCAATCGTCTCCTTTTCGCCCTGGGTGCTCCCAGCGGCCGCACACGGAGTGACAGCCATGTCAAAACCGATCGGCTTCGGACTCGTCCTCATCCTGGCGGTCGTCGCCGGGCGGCTGGTGCTCACCGGGCAAACCGCGGGGCAGCCGGATGCCTCGCCACCGACCGGTGCCGCCGCGGTCACTCCCGCGGCGCGGGCGGAGCGACCGAACATCCTCGTCGTCATGCCGGACGACATGGGCTACTGGAACGTCGGGGCGTACAGCCACGGGATGATGGTGCCAACTCCGAACATCGACCGGATCGCGAGGGAAGGGATGCTGTTCACCGACCATTACGCTCAGCCGACCTGCACCCCCGGCCGGGCCGCGTTCATCACCGGGCAACTCCCGGTCCGCACCGGCCTCACTACCGTCGGCATGGCCGGCTCCCCCATCGGCATCGACGGGCGCGACCCGACGCTCGCCGAGGTGCTGAAAAAGCAAGGCTATCGCACGGGGCAGTTCGGCAAGAACCACCTCGGCGACCGGAACGAGCACCTGCCCACCGTCCACGGGTTCGACGAGTTCTTCGGCAACCTCTACCACCTGAACACCGAGGAGGAACCGGAACTCGGCGACTGGCCGAAGGACAAGGGGTTCAACGACCGCTACCGCCCGCGCGGCGTGCTGGACTGCAAGGCGAGCGACAAGGACGACCCGACGGAAGACAAGCGGTTCGGCAAGGTCGGGAAGCAGACCATCAAGGACACCGGCCCGCTCACCCGCGAGCGGATGAAGACCGTCGACGACGAGTTCCTGGCCCGCACCAAACAGTTCATGGGCGAGGCGGCGAAGGCCGGCGAGCCGTTCTTTGCGTGGTACAACCCCACCCGGATGCACATCTACACCCACCTCCGGCCGGGCCGTGAGAAACTGGCCGCCCCGCACTCGTCCGAGATGGACGTCTACGGCAGCGGGGTGATCGAGCACGACACGCAAGTCGGCGAACTGCTCAAGACCCTGGACGACCTGAAGGTGGCGGAGAACACGATCGTCATTTACACCACCGACAACGGGCCGATGTCCGCGTGGTGGCCGGACGGCGGCACGACGCCGTTCCGCAGCGAGAAGGCCACCACGTGGGAGGGCGGGGTGCGGGTGCCGTTCCTGGTCCGGTGGCCGGCGAAGATTGCGAAGGGGAAGGTGTCCAACGGCATCCACGAACACCTGGACGTGTTCACCACCTTGGCGGCGGCGGCGGGCGTGCCGGACGTGGCCAGGGCCCTCAAGGAGTCCCACAAGGTCCACATCGACGGGGTGAACCAGCTGGCCCACTGGACCGGCGACGCCCCGTCGGCACGGAACGCGGTCTTTTACTACAACGAGGCCGACATGACCGCGATCCGCATCGGCCACTGGAAGTCGCACTTCCAGAGCCGCAACGGGTTCTTCGATTACCACAAGCCGGCGGCGTTGGTGTTCAACCTGCGGATGGACCCGTTCGAGCGGCACGACGGCCAGAAGAACAACGACATCGCCATGAAACTCGGCATCGCCTGGGGCGGTCAGGTCCAGGACGCCCTCGCCGCCCACTTCGCGACGTTCAAGGACTACCCGCCCCGCCAGAAAGGCGGCACCCTGACCCCGCGGCCGGAGAAGTGACGCCGCCGCCGGGCGTCAGAACTTCAGCGCCACCCGCGTGTGGAAGATCCAGGCGTCCGTGCTCGGGATGTTCGGCAGGTTCCACAGGGTGTCGTACCGGCTCACCTCGAACCCGAGCTGGAGGTTCTTGGTGACGTCCCAGATGATGTTGCCGAACGCGAACTGGTTCTGTTGCCGCTGGTTGTTGCCCACGTCCCCGTCGCGCGGGTCGTCGATCCCGGCCCCCCAGTGGGTGTGCAGGCACGGCGTCAGGTAGTACCACGCCTCCGCCCAGCCGCCGAAGGACCGGATCGCCCGGAAGGTCTCCAGGTTGACGCTCTGCCCGGACCCGCCGAAGTAGCTGCCCATCGCCTGGCCCTTGTAAAACTCCGTCTTGACGCCCGTGCGGTCGGTCAGGTTGGCGGTGAGGTCGACGCCGACGCCGGCGGTCGTGGCCAGCACCCGCGTCGCGGCCGTGCTGGTCCGGACCTGACCGACCAGCCCGGACACGCCCACCTCGACCCGGCGGGTCGGCGTCGTCGCGCCGGTCCGGGTGGCGAGCTTGCCGAACCCCACCGCGACCCGCCCTTCCACGTTGGGCCAGCCGTTGGTTTCCCCGAGGGTCAAATCGGAACCGGGAAACGGGGTCGCGTACTCCGACACGACCGGTTGGCCGATCGCCCCCTGCAGGGTGACCTGGAGTTCGTCGTCGGGCTTCAGGAACCGTTCCGCCCGGATCTGCCCGCGGATGAACCCGGTGTTGCCCGCGTACAGGCCGTAGCCGAAGTTCAGGGTCGACGGGTTCAACGGGTTGAACAAGTCCTGATTCAACCCGAAGGCGAACCGCCAGTCGTCGTTCTTCAGTTCCCCGTAGGCGAAGGCGAAGAACGCGCCGTACAGGTTGGCGAACGGGGACTCGCCGTACAGGTAGACGAGCAACTGCCCGCCGCTCTGGAAGCCGGCGATTTCGGGGCCGACCAGGATCCCGCCGAGGCTCGTGCTCCGCCCCTGCACTTCGATCGACGGCGAGTCGCGGCCTAGGAACGGGTTGACGAACAGGTACGACCCGGCCGAGGTGATCCGCTGGGTCGAGGAGATCGTCTCCCCGACGAGGGCCCCGAAGATCACGAGCTTGCACTGCTCGTCCGCGGTGGTGACGGTCAGCCGCTTCGAGACGGCGTCGAGCCCCTTCGACAGCTGAGTCAGCGTTTCCGCGCTGCCGTCGGTGGAGCCCGGCCCGGCCGCCGGGCGAGGGGGAACTGCCGCATCGCCGGCCGGCTCCTGACCCCGGCCGGCGACGGCGAGGAACAGGAGACCGGCGATCGCGGCACTGAACCGACGAGCGGACATCGCGTGCTTCTCCCCTGGGGGGCCACCGCCACGTGGATGGTCATGACAAGACGCTCGAACCCGACCCCATACCACCGCGGTCGGGTGGGTCAAGAGCGAGTCGCCGCTGCGGACGGGAAACGGGAAGTGTCGAGCCGATCAGCCGAGTCAGAACGCCATCATCCCGGCCGCGAGGAGGGCCAGGATCAGACAGACCCAGAGCCACATCGGCTTGCGGTCGCCGCGGGCGTCTTCCTTCGAGAGGTAGTTCTCGCACCGCGGGCAGAACTGGGCCGACTCGTAGACCGGCTCCCGGCAGTACGGGCACGGCACCGTCGATGGGCCGTCGTCGGCGTCGTGGTAGACGCCTTCGGGGAGGTCGTCGTCTTCGTCGTCCCAGTGTGGATCGCGGCGCGGCATTCGGGAATTGTATCGACTTTCTCAAACCGCTTCCGGCTTGAGTTCGCGGAACCGGTAGCCGATGCCGCGGACCGTCTCGATCAGGTCCGGCGCGCCGCCCGCGCTCATGCACTTCTTCCGGAGCGTCTTGATGTGGACGTCGATGGTGCGTTCGAGGACGATCTGCCCCTCGCCGATGGCCGCGTCCATGAGCTGGTGCCGGCTGAAGGCCCGGCCGGGCTGGCGGACCATCGTTTCGAGCAGCCGGAACTCCGTCGGGGTGAGTTCGATCTTCTTCCCGCCGATGGTGACGCGGTGCCGGACGCGGTCGATCTTGACCCCCATGTGCTCGGCCACGTCGCCCGGCTCGCCCTGGCCTTCGACCCGGCGGAGCAGGGCCTTCACCTTCGCCAAGAGAACTTTGTTGTTGAACGGCTTCGTGACGTAGTCGTCCGCGCCCATGTGGTAGCCGATGACCTGGTCCGTCTCCTCGGACCGGGCCGTGATCATGATGATCGGCAACTCCCGCGTCCGCTCGCCGGCCCGGAGTTCCCGGCACACCTGCAGCCCGTCGATGCCCGGCAGCATGATGTCGAGCAGCAGCAAGTCCGGGAGCAGCGTCTGCGCCTTGCGGAGACCTTCCTGACCGTCGTGCGAGACGATCGTCTCGTACCCTTCGCGGTTGAAGTACCACGTCAGGGACTGCACGAGCCCGCGCTCGTCTTCGATGATGAGGATTTTTGGCTGGCTCATGCTTCACCTGTGGGCAGTGGGCAGTAGGCAGTGAGCAGTGTGAAGGGCTTTCCTGCCCACTGCCCACTCTCCACCGCCGACGTTTAGCCAAATCGTCCCGTGATGTAGTCTTCCGTCTGCTTCTGCTTGGGCCGCTGGAACATCTGGTCCGTGATGCCCGTTTCGATGAGCTTTCCCTCGAAGAAGAAGGAGGTCGTGTCCGAGACGCGGGCGGCCTGCTGCATGTTGTGGGTCACGATCACGATCGTGTACTGCTTCTTCAACTCCAGCACGAGGTCTTCGATCGCCTGCGTCGACTTGGGGTCGAGGGCGCTGGCGGGCTCGTCCATCAGCAGGACGTCCGGGTCGGTGGCCAGGGCCCGGGCGATGCAGAGGCGCTGCTGCTGGCCGCCGGACAGGGAGAGGGCGGACGAGTGCAGCCGGTCCTTCACCTCGTTCCAGAGGGCGGCCTGCTTCAGGCAGCGTTCGACGAGGTAGTCGAGCCGGGCGCGGTCCCGCTGGCCCGAGACGCGGGGGCCGAACACGACGTTCTCGTAGATCGACTTCGGGAACGGGTTCGACTTCTGGAACACCATCCCGACCCGCCGGCGGAGGTCGACGGTGTTGACCGCGGACGAGTACACGTCCTCGCCGTTGAGCCGGATTTCGCCGGTCAGCCGGGTGCCGTCGATCAGGTCGTTCATGCGGTTCAGGAGCCGCAGGAACGTGGACTTGCCGCACCCGCTAGGGCCGATGAACGCGGCGACGGACTTTTCGGGGATCGTCAGAGAAATGTCGAACAGGGCCTGCTTGCCGGGGTACCAGAAGTTCACCTTCGTGGCCTGGAACTTCGGGGCCGCCGGCGCGTCAACCAGGGCGGTGCCCGCGGACGCCCGGGAGGTGAAGATGTCCGAGTACATGCGGGACACGAGAGGGCTCCGAACGGCACCGGGCGGATTAAGGATGTTGTAGGGTTCGAATGTGAAGATCGCGAGAAGGAATTGTGAAGACGACCGGGGCCGCCCACCCTTCCGGACCTCGGGCGGAGTAGGCACCGGCTGCGGAATCCCGGCCTCGCCCGCCCGTGTTGACAGGTCCGCGGGGCTGGGGTACACCTGCGGCCGGGATTCCCTTGCGTGGGGGCGGCATGGTCGTCTGGGTGCGGTGGGCGCTGGCGGTCGCGGTCGCGGTCGGGGTCGTCGGGGTGCCGACGGCGTACTACCGGGCGGTGTACGCCCACGGCAAGCGGCTCCGCGAAATCACGCCGGGCAGAGCCTACCGGTGCGGGCAGCTCACCGCCAACGGCTTCCGCGACGCGGTCCGGCGGTACGGCATCCGCACCGTCGTCAACCTGCAGGAAGAAGCCCGCGACCCGTACTTGCCGGAGGGCTGGCAGAAGGCCGCGAAGTTGCGGGAGAGCGAGCTCTGCGCGGAACTCGGCGTCCGGTACGTCGCCCTCGACGGCGGCGTCATCGCGGACCCGGGGCCGCCGGGGCTGAACCGGCCGAAGGTCATCGACGAGTTCCTGGCCGTCTGCGACGACCCCGCGAACCACCCGGTACTCTTCCACTGCAAGGCGGGCCTGCACCGGACGGGGCTCCTCACGGCCATCTACCGCATGGAGTACGAGGGCTGGACCGTCGCGGACGCCGTGCGGGAACTCCGCGCCAACGGGTTCGGCACCTACGCCGCCACCGAAGGCAACGTCTACCTCGTGCAGTTCGTGCTCGACTACCAGCCGGGGGTTCGCCGCACGGTGAAGGCCGCCCCCGCCGACACGGACGCCGCCGCCGCGAAGCCCGGCCCGTCGCCCGCCCACGCCGCCACGCCCGTTCGCCACGTGCCCGGAGGGGGAACCGCCCGATGAGTACCCTCGACCGGATGTACCTCGTCAACTACCTGCGGTCGTACTGCATCGTGCTCGGCAGCCTGCTGAGCCTGTACATCATCGTCGACCTGTTCACGAACCTGGACAAGTTCAGCGGCCGCGGCTTCCAGATGATGCTCGTGTACATCTGGAAGTACTACAGCGTCCAGACGATGCAGATCTTCGACCGCCTGAGCGAAATGATCTCCCTGCTCGGGGCGATGTTCACGATCGCGTGGATGCAGCGGAACAACGAACTGCTGCCGCAGCTGTCCGCCGGGATCCCGACCCGCCGGGTGGTCCGGCCGGTGCTGCTCGGGGCGGCGTGTACCCTCGCGCTCGGGCCGCTCAACCAGGAGTTCGTCATCCCCCGCATCGCGGAAGACCTGACCAAGCCGCGGGACGACCTGGAACTCGACCGGCCGACGGAGGTGAAGGGCACCTACGACCTCGCCGGGATGCACGTCGAGGGGGCGAGCGGGTTCCGGAAGGACCAGAAGGTGCGGTTCTTCTACGTCACCTTCCCGGAGACCGGCCCGACCGGGATGGTCCACCTGTCCGCGGTGGAGGCGTGGTACGTCGCGCCCGGCGCGAGCCCGCTGTCCGGCGGGTGGATGCTGTACAACACGACGCCGGACACGATCGACGAGCCGCTCCCGCCGAAGCTGACGATGATCGGGCCGGGGCAGTTCTTCCTGAAGACGGACATCAACTTCGACACCGTGACCCGGGGGCCGAACTGGTTCCAGTTCGCGTCGACCCCGAAGCTCCGGGAACTGCTCGCTCGCCCGGACGTCCGCCGGCTGGCGTCCGTCGCCGTCGTGTTCCACATGCGGCTCACGCGGCCGATCATCGGCGGGCTGCTGGTGCTCCTCGGACTGTCGATCATCCTTCGCGACCAGAACAAGAACGTGTTCGTGAACGCCGGCCTGTGCCTCGTGATGTGCGCGCTGTTCTACGCGGCCGTGTTCGGGTGCAAGTACCTCGGGGAGAACGACCTCGTCTCCCCCGCCCTCGCGGCGTGGCTACCCGTCATGTTGTTCGGCCCGGTAACGGTTGCCATGTTCGACGCGATGCACACCTGATTCACACCTGGAACACGCCCGTTTTGAAGGGCTTTCCGTCGTCGTGGCGGGTGGCCACGGCGAGGGCCGAGAGCAACACCGACCGCGAACTTTCCGGGCGGACGATCGCATCGACCCACAGCCGGGCGGCGGCGTAGCGGATGTCCGTCTTTTCCTCGTAGCTCGCCTTCACGCGGTCCCGTAGGGCGGCCAGTTCCTCGGCGTCGGGTTCCTTCCCGGCCCGCTTCAGCGCGGACACCTGCACGTCCAGCAGCGTGCTCGCGGCCTGGTCGCCGCCCATGACGGCGTATTTCGCGCCGGGCCACGCCAGGATGAACCGCGGGTCGAACGCCTTCCCGCACAGGGCGTAGTTCCCGGCCCCGAACGACCCGCCGGTGATAAGCGTGACCTTCGGCACCACGCTGTTGCTAATCGCGTTGACGAGTTTTGCCCCGGCCTTGATGATCCCCGCCTGTTCGGAGTCCTTGCCCACCATGAAGCCGTTGACGTTCTGGACGAACAGGATCGGCACCCGAGTCTGGTTGCAGTCCATCACGAACCGAGCCGCTTTCTCCGCGGAATCGACGTAGATCACGCCGCCGAACTGCACCGGCCCGGACGCCGGCTTCACCCGCTTCCGCTGGTTCGCCACGATGCCGACCGGCCGCCCGCCGAGCCGCCCGATGCCGCAGACGAGCGACTGGCCGTAATCGGCCTTGTACTCGTCGAACGGGGCTTCGTTGTCGAGCAGGATCGCGAGCAGGTCGCGGATGTCGTGTTCCGCCGTGGAAGTGAACGGTTCATATGCCGAGGGAATCGGCGAGAACGGGTGCCACTTGTCTTCCGCTGCGGGTTTGTCCGCTGGCAGCACCTCGATCAGCCGCCGCATCCGGTCGATGCACGCCTCGTCGGTCGGCTCGCGGAAGTCGATGGTCCCGCTAACCTCCGCGTGCATCTTCGCACCGCCGAGGGACTCGGAATCGACGACTTGCCCGATGGCCGCCTTCACGAGTGCCGGCCCCGCGAGGTAGAGGCCGCTCCCCTCGGTCATCAGCAACTTGTCGCAGAGCACGGGCAGGTAGCCGCCGCCGGCGACGCAGTTGCCCATGATCGCCGCGAACTGCGGGACGCCGTCCGCCGAGATGACCGCGTTGTTGCGGAAGATCCGGCCAAAGTCGTCCTCGTCTGGAAAGACCTCGTCTTGCAGGGGAAGGAAAACCCCGGCGGAATCGACAAGATACACGAGCGGCAGTCGGTTCTCGTGGGCGATGCGTTGCGCCCGCAGCACTTTCTTGCACGTCATCGGGAAGAACGCGCCCGCTTTGACCGTGGCGTCGTTGGCAATGATCATGCACGTCCGGTTCGAGACACGCCCGATGCCGGTGATGAC
>CAYUHJ010000081.1:22156-23352 GCA_964444365.1 uncultured Alcaligenaceae bacterium
CCGCCTTCACGGTGGCGTCGTTCGCGATCACCATCACCCGCCGATCGGCGACCCTTCCAATGCCCGTCACGACGCCGGCGGACGGTGCCCCGCCCCATTCGGCGTACATCTCGAAGGCGGCCCACAGGCCCAACTCGAACAAGTCCGTGTCGGGGTCGAGCAGTTTCTCGATGCGCTCCCGCGCCGTGAGCCGGCCCTTCTCGTGCTGGCGGTCGATCGCCTTCACCCCGCCGCCGAGGCGGATTTGTGCTTCCTGCGTGTCGAGTTCGGCGGGGGTCGGCATGGGAGGGGTCGCTCAAAATCTACCCCTCCCACCAACCCCCTCCCCGAAGCGGAGAGGGGGAGTCAGAAGGGTTTTCTCCCCTCTCCGCTTCGGGGAGGGGTTGGGGGAGGGGTTCCGGAACTCCTCCCCCGCAGTTCGGTCAAGATAGCGGAGTTCAGCGCCCGTTCCATCTCCGCCAGCGCCCGCGCCGCAGGGGCGGCGTCCATCACGCGGTGGTCGAACATCAGCCGCAGGCGGACCGTGCCGTCCGGTCGGACCGCGTCGAACGTGAAGTACGACGTCAACGGCGTCAGGGCCGCGGTCGTGCTCGCCCCGAGCGACGCGACGCTGCTGACGACGAACGTGCCGATGTACTTCATCCGCCAGCGGGGAAACACCCGCAAAGCCAGCCACCAGCCGAGCCGGCGAAGAGGCCGGGGGAGTCGCTGGAGAACCAGATTCCGACGGAACGCGGCGACCTCGCGAATCGGGTCCGTTTTCGCCCGCCGGATCTGCTCCGCGATCTCGGTCAGCGGCGTCTCTTCCGGCTCGCGAATCTGGACGACGAACACCTGCCGCTCGCCGTCGACCTCCCGCTCCACGGTCAGGCACGCGACGGAACAGGCGTGCTCGTGCAGGCGGGTCCAGGGCACCGTCAGGAGCGACCGCCGCAGTTCCGGCACCACGACCGCGGCCTGGGCGAACGCCTTGATGAAGATCGGCACCCACCCCGGCTTCGGCTCCGCGGCGGAGCGAGCAGCCGCCACCGCGGACACGTCGACGTCCCGTTCCACGGTGACGAGCGGGACGCCCTGCGCGAAGTGCATGATGTCGAGGACGAACCGCCGGCCGCGGGACAGCGGGACGGTCCGGCCGCGGGGCAGGGACATGGCGGGCTCCCAGGGGGAAACGAACGCGGCCGCCAGGGTAGCCC
>CAYUHJ010000081.1:23362-25410 GCA_964444365.1 uncultured Alcaligenaceae bacterium
ACGGCCGCGGTGGGAATCCGAACTCGGGTCCGGTCAGTACCGCACCCCCGCGGTCAGCAGGAGGTTCACGTCGACGACGTCGCTGCCCACCGGGGAGATCAGGTTCGCCCAGGTGTAGCCCCACTGCGCCCGCATCCCGCCGAACAGGATGTACGCCCCGAGCGGCCGCTCGTAGGTGGCGTGGGTGCCGAGGAAGACCCCGTGCGTGACACTCGTCTTCCGCAGGTAGTTGCCGGGGTCCGAGACCGGCAGCAGGTCGACGTGGGAGGTGCCCCAGTGCCCGCCGACGTCGCCGCCGACCCGCCAGTTCGGGCCGGGCTCCATGCCCAGGTTGCCGGCCCCGCGGAGGAACCAGTCCCGGCCGACCGCGAAGTTGAAGTTCGTCCGGTGCAGGCCGCGGATGAAGAAGGAGTTGACCTCGTCCGGGCTCGTCGGCTCGTTGGTGTTCTGGTCGAGCGCGGCCGGCGTGTACACGCCGAGCACCCGTTGATCTTTCCCTTCGTTGTAGGTGTAGCTCAGCCCGAGATCGAGGACCCAGGCGCGGTCGCCGGCCGGGTTGAAGAACAGGGCCCGGCCGCCGCCTGCCGTCGTCCAGCCGGTCGTGAGCGACAGCCCGAGGTCTTCCCCGCCGACGATCAGGTTCGGGCCGGTCCGGACGTACAGCTCGTACCCGATGGGGCCGTTCGCGCCGACCGGCCCGCAGCAATCCCCCGCCCGCCGGCCGCCGACCCACGGGCTCTCGATCGACCCCGGCGGCAGCCCCGTCGGCGGGGTCGTGAGCAGCGCGGTGGGGCTCGGCGGCGGCGCGGGCACGGGTGCGGCGGCCGGCGGCGGAGACACGACACCCGGAACCGCGGAACCGACGGCCGGGGGGTACGACGTGACCGGCGACTGCGCTGCCGCCGACCCGCCGAGTACGCCGGCCAGAACGGTCCCGAGTAGGTATCGCATCGGTGTCATTTCCCGCCTCGTCTCGGCCTTCCGGAACCCGGCGCGCCCGTGTCGGCGAACCCGGCGACTCGACTCACGATCTGTTTTCGACCGGGCGCGAGTCCGAACTTGACGGCGATTCCGAAGACGCCGGACGTGCGGGTTGTGCGGGGGCTCCGTCCGAGTTGGGCGGCCGAATCGTCATCGGGTAGAAAGGGAACAGGCGGAATCACCGAGCGGGTAGGACGCATGGAACTGGTCGAGTTGCGAGACCTGGACGCCGCGCGGGGCTACGTCCTTCAGGGGCTTTGGCTGCAGCGGGTCGTTCGCCCCACGGCGGCGCTCGTGCGGCCCGCCCTGGAGTGGGCCCTCGAAATCGCATCGGCCGGGAACCCGCTCCCCCCGGTCGGGTTCGTCGCGGACCTCGGCAACGTCGTGTACGGGCTCGACCGCGGCCGGCAGGCGAAGGAGCACGTCGAAGTCCCCGGCTGGCCGCACACGCTGGCGCGAAGCTACGAGGACCACGTCCTCGGCAAGATCTACGCGGACTGGACGTTCGAGCGGGCCACCGACGCGCTCCGCCGCTACACCGGCCGCGACCAGGCGAAGGGCCTCGCCTACGTCGTGAAGCAAGTCCGCGACCGGGCCAAACTCGGCGGCGTCGAGCTGCCCCCGGCGGTGCTGCGGGGGATGCTGTCCTCGTCCGGGGAAGACTTGCTCGCCCAGGGCTACGAACTCCTCACCCGCGACGGCCCGCTGCCGCTGCTCGTGACGCAGTACGAGTCGCTGGTCAGTGCGGCCCGCCGGCTCGCGGAGGTCCTCGGCCCGGAGGACGTGATCGCCCTCGAACAGCGGACCGCCCTCGCGGACATGGGCCAGTACGTCGCCCACCGGCAGATCCTGCAAACCACGGCGAAGATCGAGTCCCGCCTCGCGGCCCGCCCGGGCCGGCCGATGGTCGGCCGCAAGGAGGTGCCCACCCGCGTGCTGGACGAGGACCAGTACCCCGTCGGCGGGTACACCTCAATCGCGACGAAGGGTTCCATCGAGAGCTTACTCCACTCCCAACTTGCCTACATCGAGCCACCGCCAGCCGAAGGGCCAGACCTCTTCGACAT
>CAYUHJ010000082.1:0-25299 GCA_964444365.1 uncultured Alcaligenaceae bacterium
GTGTTTCAACTGGGTGAAGTGAAACCCCTCACCCCTAACCCCTCTCCCCAGCGGGGAGAGGGGGACCAGATTCGTCGTTCATTCCCACTTGTATTCGCACTCGGACCGCACCTGGGTGAACAGCACCGCGACCTGGTCGATCGCCCGGAGCATGTCCGCGACGCGCTGGTCGAGCGGGGCCCACAGCTTCTCCTCGAAGTCCCGGCGGGCGGTGTCGTCCCACACGTCGCCGAGGGACTCCCACTTCGCGCGGGCCGTCTTCTGCGCGTCGTACAACTGGCTGCGGCACGATCCGAACTTCATTTCGGCGGCTCCTTCGGCGAGGCGGGAAGCGTGGTATTGCTGGCGAAGTCCCGCCGTAATCCCGCGTATTTTTCGAGGGCTTCGATCTGCCGGTCGAGCAGCGCCAGCCCGTTCGTGAGGTCGCCGTCCAGGAAGTTCGAGAGACGGTGCGACGGCCCGGAGTACGACTCCTCCACCGCCTTCGGCAACTTCGCCACCCACGACCGGCAGACGCGGACCTTTTCCTCCGCGTGTTCGAGCCGGGCCTTCGCCCGTCGGAGGTTTCGTTCCTGGATCGTCGTGTCGGGTTCCTTGCCGTCCCAATTGGGCATCTTCCGCGAGGCGAGTTCCATCTTCGCTTGCTGGACTTGTTCCTCGCACTCGCGGACGGCCTTTTGCCAGAGGGACAGTTGCTCGGCGACCCAGTCGTGGCCGCGCTGAATCTCCATGTTCGCGGAGGAGATCGTCTCGGCGGCGTCGGCCCGGTAGGCGGACACCGCCGCGAGCCACGCCCGCAACTCGTCGATCGACCGGACTTCGGCGTGGCCGTTCACGGGGTCACCGTTGGGAGAGGTAGTCTTCGATGCGTTCCGCCTTGCGCAGGAGGAACTTGATGAACTCCTCGGAAATCTCGACGAACCGCTCGTGGCTGGCGAGGGTCTGCTCGAACTCCTGGCGGAACCGGTCGTGCTCCTGGTCCCGCCAGGTGTCGCCGAGGGCGACGAGCTGGCCGTGCAGACCGGACAGGTTGAACTGGAGGTCGGCGTTGAATCGCTTGAGGTTCTGAGCGAACCGGCGGACCTCGGCCGGGTCGACGATTGCCTGGGCCACGGGGTTCCCCTCGGAGACGTGAAGCGGGGGCGGACCCCGCCGGGAATTATAACCGTCCGCCGGGCGGAGCGTTGGCAAGAAGTGCGAAGTCGCGAATTCCGCGAGTCGGCCTGGATTCCTTCCGAATCGGAGCGTATAGTTCCCGCACGGGCGGACGGACTCCGCCCGGGACGACGAACGTGTTTACCGCCTCGCTCCGTCTTTCGGGTGTCGATGCTCCGAGTATTCACCTCTGACACCAATCCCCGAGATTGCCTGGCTGGTGATGCGAACGGTGAAGGCCACGCGGCGGTGCCGCCTGTCCGGTGCCCCTTCGCGCGTCTGTGTGTCTGTGTTCCCGGCCCGTGTGCGGTCGGTGATTCTGTGTGAAGCGGCCGCGCCTGCGGCCGCCAGAGGTGCCTTGTGAAGAATTTGTACGTCGGGAATCTGCCGTTCAGCACGACCTCGGACGACCTCGTCGCCCTGTTCGGCGAGTACGGCCAGGTGCAACGCGCCCAGGTGGTGAGCGACCGGGAAACCGGCCGGTCCCGCGGGTTCGCGTTCGTCGAAATGGGTGAGGGCGCGGAGGCGGCCGTCACCGCCCTCAACGGCGCTCAGTTCCAGGGCCGGACCCTGACCGTGAACGAAGCCAAGCCCCGCGAAGAGCGTCCCCGCTCCGGCGGCGGTGGCGGCTACGGCGGTGGTGGCGGCGGCTACGGCGGCGGCCGCTCGGGCGGCGGCGGTGGCTACGGCGGCGGCCGCTCCGGTGGCGGCGGCTACGGCGGCGGTGGCGGCGGCCGGTACTAACCTGCGAGCTCGAGAAACGCGAGAAGCCCCCGGAAAACCGGGGGCTTCTTTTCGTTCCTGTTCATCGCTTCCACCGAGTACGGGCCGCCGCTCGGACTTCTTCCCAGGCCCTCAAAGGCGATCTCTTCGCGGCCTACGTCCGCCCGCAACTGGCCCCGCAACTGCGATCGGACGACATCTTGGTGTTGGACAATTTGCCAACGCACACGGTGAAGGCCGCGGTCGAGGCGGTGTGGGCCGTCGATGCCACCGTGTGACACTTGCCGCCATACAGCCCGGACTTCAACCCGATCGAGCAAGTGTTCTCGACGATGAAGACCGAACTGCGTCGCCGGGAACCGCGTACCATCCCCGAGTTGTAACGCGCCTTCGGGGAGTGCCTGGACTGGATCACGCCGGACGAGTCGAGGAACGATTTCGAGCACTCGGGCTACGCTCGGTGCTCGCCAGGAAGAAACTGAAACTGCTCGAACCGGTCACTTCCGCGGGGCCGTCCCCACCGCGACCGGGGCCGGGCCGACGAACGTCCACGACCCGTTCTTCCAGCCGTGGAATCGGAACGTCTTGACGCCGCTCGCGGTTTGCAGCGTGATGTCGTGGACGAGCGGGACCTCGTCCGCCGGCGGCGGGGCCGAGACGGTGTCGCCGATCATCGTGTCGAACACCAGTTGCCCCTTCCCGACCGCCTTCGTCAGCACCTTGCCGACGTGCTTCATCGGGTCGTCGATCGTCCCCTCCGGCCGCGGCAGCGCGAGCTCGATCATCCCGACGAGGCGGTCCGCGTTCGCCAGCAGTTCCGGGGTGAGTTTCGTCCCGGCCGGCAGGTCCGCGTTCGCGATCAGCACCTTCACGCTCGTCGGCGACGGGAGCGACGGCGGCGGCGGGTTGAACTCGCGCTCCAGCATCGCCCACACCTCGTCCTCCCCCTTCGGCACGCTCGGCGGGTAGTCGTCCGACTTCGACGACGGCAGGATCGCGTTCAGCCGCACGCCGCGGCCGTTGACGAGGTCGAGAATCAACGCCTGCTTTTTCGTCACCTCGAACGACACGTTGCTGAACGCCGGGATCGTGTGGCCGGGGTTCGTGCTCGCGGTCGTCATGTCGACCGCGAGGATCTTCAGGTTCTTCAGCAGCGGGAAGACGGTCGGCCCCTGCGTCCGGCGGAGCGGGAACGTGGCCAGCAGGTCGACCTTGGTCCCCGGCACCGCGAACCCGCTGAGCAGGGCCTCCCGGCCGATCGGAATCGTCATCATGTTCATGCCGTCCGCGATGTCGATGCTGCCCTGAACGGACACGTCCTTCGGGTGGAAGACGCCGTCTTTCGGGGTGGACCGGACGATCTTCTTGTCCTTCAGGTCCGCGGGGGCGGCCACGAATGCCGCCGGCAGGTGCGACTTCGGCCACTTCTTCGTCGTCACCCACGCCTCGGACAGCGGCGGCAGCATGTCCGCCGTCAGCTTCGTGTTCGCGGGGATGTCCTGCGCCGCGACCAGGACATCCACTTCGTCCGGCGGCGGGGGCGTGCCGCCGCCGTGGATGCGCGTCGCCAGATACATCGCGCACAGGCCGAAGCCCACCGCGACCGCCACCGCGATCAGGTTCTTCTGCTTCATCGGAGTCCCTCGGGAAGTGACATCGAACCGCGCCCGGGGCGGAAGAAGTGCGGGCGACCGCCCGACTGTACCCGAGGGCCTGGGCCGGTTGTGCAGAATTGTCGGCAAACCGTCCCGGCTCGCCCGGGGCCGATCTTGTCCCCGCAGCGGGATTGCGGCATATAATTGCACCAGCCGGAAAGCGGCCGAGCGGGTTGGGATCTGCCGGCCGTTAACCGTTCACGTCCTCCGAGCCGCGAGGCTCACCCCCCATGAACGCTTCACCCCCCCACTCGCTGGTCGAGTACGGTACGGTCATCGACGCGCAGTCGATGGTCACGCCGGCCGACACGACCGAGTTCGAACTGGAACCGGGCCACCCCGGCCTCGGCGACGGCGCGTACATCGCCCGCCGGACGTTCCTGTTCGACCTGACCCGGAAGCACCGGCTGGAGCGCCTCGGCCCGCCGGTCGTGGAGTACACCCCCGAGGAGACCCGCATCTGGCGGGAGGTCAGCCCGAAGCTGGACGAGTTGCACCGGCAGTACGCCTGCACGCTGTACAACCGGGCGAAGGACGACCTGCGGATCACGGCGACGGAGATCCCGCAACTGCGGACCGTCTCGCAGCGGCTCGAAGTGGAGACGAACGTGCACCTCGTCCCCGCGGAGGGGGCACTGCCGTACCGGACCTTTTACGAGTACATCGCGAGGCGCGGCTTCCCGGTCACGCAGTTCATCCGGCACGGGTCGCACCCGGAGTTCACGCCGGAACCGGACATGATCCACGACTGCCTGGGGCACGTCCCGCCGCTGATGAACCAGGACTACGCGGAGTTGCTGACGCTCATCGGCAAGGCCGCCGCCGCGACGCCGCACGGCGACCAGGTGCTGGCGCTGAAGCGGTTCAGCTGGTTCTCGATCGAGTTCGGGCTGATCGAGGAGCACGGCGAAACCAAGGTGTTCGGCGCGGGGATCCTCTCCAGCACGGGGGAAATCCCGCACTCGCTGTTTTCCCCGGCCGCGACCCGCCGGCCGTTCGTGACGGACACGGTCATCAACACCGACTACGACCCGTCCCAGATGCAGGTCGATTTTTTCGTCGCCCCGAGCTTGCCCTTCCTGCGGCAGGAACTGGAAGCGCTGGTGCGGCGGTTCAACATTGCGGTGCTCTAAATCTATATTTGACAGGATTAACAGGATCAACAGGATTGTTGGTAACCTGTTGATCCTGCTAATCCTGCCACATCATTCTTCAATGCGAGACATCATGCAAGACATTCCCATTCGCAAGATCGACCACGTCCGGTTCTTCGTCGGCAACGCCCGGCAGTCGGCGTTCTTCTACCGGAACGCCTTCGGGTTCGACGTGATCGGGTACGCGGGCCTGGAAACCAAGGTGAAACACGAGGCCGGCTACGTCCTCCGGCAGGGCGACATCACGTTCGTGCTCGTCTCCCCGCTGCGGCCGAGCCACGCCGACGTTCAACGTCTGGTGTTACACGGCGACGGCGTATCCGACATCGCATTGGAAGTGGATGACGTGCGGCTGTCGTATAACCTCGCGGTCGAACGCGGGGCACACGGGGTGAAAGGCCCGACGGCCCATGAGGACGAACACGGCGTGTACGAGACGGCCACCATTCGCGCCTACGGGGACACCACCCACACGTTCGTGAACCGCGACCGGTACCGCGGCGCGTTCGCCCCCGGCTTCAAGGCCATCGACCCCGCCCGGTACAGTCCGGCGACGTACCACCACACCGGGCTCAAGGCCATCGACCACATCGTCGGCAACGTCGAAGAAGGCAAGATGGACGAGTGGATCGACTTCTACCGCAAGGTGCTCGGGTTCGAGCAGCTCGTCAGCTTCGACGACAAGGACATCAGTACGGAGTACTCCGCGCTCATGTCGAAGGTCGTGCAGAACGGGACCGGCCGGGTGAAGTTCCCGATCAACGAGCCGGCGAAGGCGAAGCGGCGGAGCCAGATCGAGGAGTACATCGACTTCTACGGCGGGGCCGGCGTCCAGCACATCGCCCTGGCCACGGACGACATCCTCGGCACGGTGCGGGCCCTCCGGGCGAACGACGTCTCGTTCCTGCGGGTGCCGAAGGCGTACTACGACGCCGTCCCGGACCGCGTCGGACCCATCAAGGAAGACCTGCGGGAACTGGCGGACCTCGGCATCCTGATCGACAAGGACGACGAGGGGTACATGCTGCAAATCTTCACGAAGCCGGTGCAGGACCGGCCGACGCTGTTCTTCGAAATCATCCAGCGGGAGGGCTCGAAGAGCTTCGGGAAGGGCAACTTCAAGGCGCTCTTCGAGGCGATCGAGCGCGAGCAGGCGATCCGCGGGACGCTGTAGTTTGGCGAGCGTGACTCGTGAGAGTGACGAATTCTTCCGCCGGCCGAAGGGTTGACGGCTCCCCGTCACCGCGAGATGATGCAGGCGCGAGCGGCGCGAGGACTGCGATGGACTTCGAGTGGGACGACGACAAGTCGGCGACCAACGAACGGAAGCACGGGGTCGCCTTCACCGAGGCGATGACCGTGTTCACCGACCCGCTCGCTCTAACCGGCTACGACCCGGACCATTCCGACGCCGAGGATCGATACCTCACGATGGGTCAGTCGGCCGACGGACGCCTGTTGGTGGTGTCCCACACCGACCGGGGCGGGAACATTCGGATCATCAGCGCCCGGCCGGCGAGCCGGGCGGAGCGAAAGGACTACGAAGATGGCGACTTCCCCTGAGCCGGCCGGCGACGAACTCAGGCCGGAGTACGACTTCCGGGCGCTCCGCGGCGTGGTCCGGGGCAAGTACGCGGCGCGCTATCGGGAGCGGCTCCGGATGGTCCGGCTGGCCGACGACGTGGCGTCGGCGTTCGCCGACGAGGCGGCCGTCAACGCCGCCCTGCGAGAGTACTTGCGGGGCCGCTCGTCCGAGGCGGCCCCGGTGTGATCGATCGCCTATTCACAGCACAAGGGCACTGCCGCCGATGCCAAGGCGCAAGCCGCCGCCCGTCGCCGAACTGCTCGGCACACGGTTCGAACGGTCTCAGGTGTATGCCAACCACGCGGCGTGGTGCGGATAATTCTTTGGCATCGTTGACTGGACGTGGGTGATCCTCAACTTTGAGTCACGTCTGCTCCATGTGCTGGCCGCGACCGACGTGGACTGAAGATCGCGGCTGCAATGGATCGTCATCCTCACGGGGAACGCTCGCCCAATCTCACTTCTTGGATTGCACGATCACGAACACGCCCTTCTTGTTCGACGTGATGACGTCGGGCAGGCCGTCGCCGTTGATGTCGTCGACGACGAACTGCGTGCCGATCCCGCTGTCCTCGTCGATCACCGTCGGGGTGAACGGGACGACGCCGTCGACCGGCTTGCCCTGCTTCAGGTAGTAGATCGTCGCCTGCTTCGCCGCGTCCGGCTCGCTCAGCCCGTGCGAGTACTTCCGCTTGCCGGTGACCAGGTCCTTCAGCCCGTCCCCGTCCACGTCGACGAAGTGGGCGGCGTGGGTCTCGGAGACCAGCTTCGGGAACAGGTCGCGCTTCTCGAACGTCGGGTGGCCCTTGTCGTCCTTCGCCGGGCGTTGCTTGTGCCACCAGATGCCGTACTTGTGGGCGGACGTGCTCAGCACGTCGAGCTTGCCGTCGCCGTCCACGTCGAGGGTGAACATGTCGGCGCAGCCGTCGCCGAGGCCGGCCGGGTGCCACGGCCACGGGGTCTTGCCGTCCGGCTTCTCGGGCTGTTCCCACCAGCCGCCGGTGCAGAGCACGTCGAGCTTGCCGTCGCCGTTGACGTCCGCGACGCCGAGGCCGTGGGCGAACTTGTGCGTGCCGGGGGCGGCCTTGCCGGACGCCGGGTCGCTGACGGGGTGCGCATCCCACAGGGCGGTCGGGTCGGTCGGGTTCGGGGTGAAGTAGTACATGTGGCCGTCGTTTTCCTTCCCCTTCGGCTGCGCCCCCATGACGAGCACCTTCTTCCCGGACCCGAGCAGGTCGGTGTACTGCGGGGTTTCGTTACACGCCGAGTGCCAGATGACGTGCTTCTTCCAGTGGGTCGGCTTGCCGTCGACGGTGCCGACGCCCCTGGGGTTTTCGAGCCAGTACGCCGGGGCACCGGGGAACCCGACGACGACGAGGTCCGGGAAGCCGTCGGCGTTCAGGTCGTCCGCCCAGCACGCGAAGACGTTGCTGTAGTTGCTCATCCCGTCCTTGTAGTCGCCGGGCTTCTGCATCTCGTGGGGCTTCCAGTCCGGGGCCTCGTACCAGATCTCGCCGACGAGGACGTCCTTCTTGCCGTCCTTGTTCACGTCCGCGACCGCGACGCCTTCGGACCGGAACTTCGGGTCGACGACGGTCTTCGTCCAGGTGGGGTCTTTGGCCGCCGCGGGGGACGCGATCAGGCCGACGGCCAGCAGCAGTGCTCGGCGCATGGGGTGGGACTCCGGGAAAGGAAAAGCCGACCGGGCGGGTGCAGTGATTATGAAGGGCGGCGGGAGGGGAATCAACGAAAGAGAAACCGGGCGGGAATTTCTGTTGACGGGGCGGACGCGGGACCGTACCTTTGCTGAGACTGAGTCTCAATCCGCCGACTTTGCCTGCCTCGGGACGCGGTCCGTCCGCTCACCTCGCGTCAAGCGGCTCCGATCTTTACCGCCGTTTCCGAGGGCCATCCGCCATGCCGCGACGCCACGCCGCGTTTACTCTGATCGAGTTGCTGGTCGTGATCGCGATCATCGCGATCCTCATCGGGTTGCTGCTGCCCGCCGTGCAAAAGGTGCGGGAGGCGGCCTCGCGCATGAAGTGCCAGAACAACATCAAACAACTCGTTCTGGCCGTCCACTCCTACGAGTCGTCGAACAACCGACTGCCGCCATCCGAGTGGAAGTACGAACTCAAGCCGACGTCCGGTCCCACGATCAAGACGGAGCACGGGTGGGCGGTTTTCATCCTGCCGCACATCGAGCAAGGACCGCTCGCGGACAGGTACGACTTCAAGCAACCCTGGAGCGGCTACTCGGAAAAGCCGCCGGTCTTGGTGTCGCAGGCGAACGCGGACGTGATTTTGACACACCTCAGCGTGTTTCAGTGCCCTTCGGTGTCCCCGAGTAACCGCGTCGACGCCTTCCGCGAACACAAGGACAACGACCCGGCCAAGCCGCTGGAGAAGCGGGCGGACGCGGCGTGCTCGGATTACTTTGCGATCAAGGGGGTGAAGGGGAAGGACCTGTCCGACCCGGCCAAGGCCGGGTGCAAGGACGCGGGCGGTGCCTACGTTCCGTGCCTCGACTCGTTCCCCGGGTCGACCACCGACGAGGCGGGGGCGGGGGCCCTGTCGAAAGAAGAAGAGAAGATCGACCACACGGACCCCACCAAGAATAAGCGATCCTCGGCCGGGAAGTTCGCCCAGGTCATCGACGGGACGTCCAACACGGCCATCCTCGCCGAGTGCGCCTCGCGGCCGAAACACCTCCGCAAGACCGGCGAGTGGACCAAGTACAAGGACAACCTCCCGAGCAAGGGTGTCGAACCCAACAAGGGGGGCGGGTGGGCCGCGAAGGAAAACGCCCTGGACATCCACGGCAGCCAGGAGGACGGGGCCGTCGAATACTTCGACGGCGGCCGCAAAGGCGGGCCGATGGTCGTCAACGTCACGAGCGAGAAAGACGTGTACTCCCTGCACCCCGGCGGGGCGAACGTGGGGTTTTGTGACGGCTCGGTCCGGTTCCTCACCGAAACCATCCGCATCCGCCAGTTCGCCGCGATGGTGACCCGGTCGGTGGGCGAAGTCGTCACGTTCGAGTAACGGGAGCCCCCGGCCCCCCGCGCGGGGTGCCCTTTCGGTCCGTCCACCAATCGGAGAGCGCGCGATGGCGACCGCCGAACTGCCGCCGGCGACCAGGCCGACGGCCCCGCCCGCGAAGAAGAACCCGAACGCGCTGTTGATCGCGTTCCGCAAGTATCACACCTGGCTCGGCGTCGCCATGACGCTGTTCATCGGCACGATCGCGGTCACCGGCATCTACCTGAACCACAAGCAGACGTTCAACTCCGCCTTCGGAATCGAGCCGAAGAAGGATGACGACGAGAAGCCGAAGCCCATTGCGAGAACCGAAGGGGAAGAGAAGCCCAAAAAGCCCGAGGGCTCACGAACCGAGAAGCCCAAGAAACCCAAGCCCCAAACGGTGGACGCGGGCTTCGACGGGCCGCTGACGACCTCGACCGACCTGACGAAATTGCCCGTGGGTTTCGCCGACGCGATGGCCGCCGTCCGTGCCAAGGTGGGCGACCGGAACGTCGAGAAGATCGAACTCAAGAGCGAGCACGGCAAGCTGGTCTACAAGGTGGAAACCGAGGGCGGCACGGTCATCGTCGACCCGGCGGCCCAGACCCCGGACGGCGGCACGATGACCGCCGTGACCGAAGTCAAGCCGACCGACTGGGGCAAGGTCATCAAGGACGTCCACACCGGCAAGATCGGCGGGCTCGTCGGCAAACTCACGGCCGACTTCACCGCGGTCGTGCTGACGATGCTGTGCGTCACCGGGGTGTACTTGTGGGTCGTCCCGATGCTGCGAAAGCGTCGCTCGGCCCGCGAACGGGCCGCCGCCGAAGCGGCACGGGCGGGAACCGTTTAATCCAACCATCACCAAGTATTAGGTCGACTTCCATGCGATCCGTTCGCCAAGCGTTCACTCTGATCGAACTGCTGGTCGTGATTGCGATCATCGCAATCCTGATCGGGCTGCTGCTCCCCGCCGTCCAGAAGGTGCGGGAGGCGGCGGCCCGTGCGCAGAGCCTGAACAACCTCAAGCAGATCGGGCTCGGGCTGCACAACTACCACGACGCGAACCAGGTGCTGCCGCCGGGGGTGACGTCCACCCTGAGCCCGGCGAACTGGACGTACTCCCCCCTGATGGGTTCGACGAGCCGGGCCGCCCCGGACGCCGCCACGTCGCCGGGCTGGAGCTTCTTTGCCCACATCTTGCCGTACATCGAACAGGACAACCTGTTCCGCTCCATCCGCCTCGACTTGCCCGTGTCGGACCCGCTGAACAAGGCCGCCCGCGAGACCATCGTGAAGGTGTACCACGACCCCGGCGACTTGCCGGCCCGGCTGGTCGACGTGAAGACCTCGGGGTCGTTGGTTCTCCCGAGCACGATTTCCGCTTCGACGACCCCGACCGTGATGACCGACACGGCGGGGAATCCGATTCAAGTGGCAGTGTGCAGCTACGTCGGCTGCCTCGGGGGCGGGGTGGCGGCTCCTGTCGGCAGCAGCGGGCCGGCGGTGGACCCGACCGGGGCCTACGAGTGGACCGATTACAACGGCGTGTTCCACCGGAACAGCCGGGTGAAACTGACCGACATCACGGACGGGACGAGCACGACGATCGGGGTCGGCGAGCGGATGAGCCGCCACGTGCAGAGCGGGTGGGCCGGGATCGTTCAAGTCGGCGGGGGGTCCGGCGTGACCTACCAGACGGTGCTCTACGCCCCGGAAACCATGCGGACCGGGTACTCGGCCGCGAACCCGAGTATGGACGCCCGGCCCCCGATCACCGCCGTGCTCGTTCACGTGCGGGGCGGCGCGCCGTCCCTCACCGGGAGCAGCCCCGGCGGGTTCATCGGGCCGTACCGGGTGGGGACGCAATTCCTGAACATGGACGGGTCGTGTCGGCTCATCACCGAGTCGACCCCGATCGCGACGTTCCGGGCACTCGCGACGCGGAACGTCGGGGAAGTGATCGCCGAGTAACCCGGCCTCGTCTCGCGTTGCAGTTCCCCGAAGCGTGTCGGGCCGCAGACCCGGTGGTCCGCGGCCCGACACGCTTCGGGTCACGATGTTACTTCGCGTCTCGTACCGCGACCGTCATCGCGCCGGCGAACGCGGCCAGCGGCTCGGCGGCGACCGTCTCCTCTTCGCCGCAGCAGGCGTGCGGGGTGGCCTTCGCCGCCTTCGCGGCCCTCAAGCTGCAACACTCGTGGACCGTCGTCGTTTCCACGGTCTCCGCGGAACGGTCGCACTTCGGGCTGTCCGGGTAGGCGAAGTAGACGCCGGTGACGGTCACGGCCGCGGCGGCCAGGACGCCGGCGAGGATTTTCGGCAGCATGAGGCTCTCCTTCGAAGTGGCAAGGGTCCCATCAGTTTAGCCGGCGAGAGGGGAGCGGGGCTAGCCGCGAATCGGAATCCGTGTGCGGCGGGGTTCCCTGTTCTATAATCCATTACGCTCGGACGGTCGGCCGCTCGTTCCGCGGCCCTCGTCGGCGCGGGGTCCGGCCGACGGCGGACCGGCGGGGGTGACCTCGTGCGGGGACGCCCGCCTACGGGCTCCGGTGTGTGCCCCGGTGTCCGGCTGCCGGTTGTCCGATCCGCCGCGATGACTCTCCTCTCCCGCGTGTGCCCCGTGTCCGATCCCTCGCCCGCCAACCCGGCCCGGACCGCGGACCTCGAAGCCGCCGCCCGGCACGCCGTGTACCGGCGGACGGACCGGCTGTTCGTCTGGCTGCTCCTCGGCCAGTGGGGGGTGGCGGTCGTGCTCGCGGCGGTCCTCAGCCCGGTCACGTGGAACGGGTCGGCCGTCGGCGCGCACCCGCACGTCTGGGCGGCGGTCGGGCTCGGGGGGTTGGTGGTGGCGCTCCCCGTCGGGCTGGCGCGCGTGCGGCCGGGGGACGCGGTCACCCGCCACGTCGTCGCGGCGGCCCAGCTGATGATGTCGGGGGTGCTCATCCACCTGACCGGCGGGCGGATCGAGACGCACTTCCACGTGTTCGGCTCCCTCGCCCTGCTGTCGTTCTACAAGGACTGGCGGGTCCTCGTGACCGCGTCCGCGGTGACGGCGGCGGACCACTTCGCCCGCGGGTGGGTCTGGCCGGAGTCGATCTACGGGACCACGGTGGGCGTCCACTGGCGGTGGGTCGAGCACGCCGGCTGGGTCGTGCTGATCGACATCTTCCTGGGGTATTCGTGCGTCCGGGCGGTCCGCGACATCCGGGCCGTGGCCGAGCGGGAAGCGGCCCTGGAGGCCGCGCGGGAGGGCGTCGAGGCCGTCGTCCGGACGCGGACGGCCGAACTCCGCCGGAGCGAGGAGTGGTTCCGCAGCGCGTTCGACTACTCCGCCATCGGGATGGCGCTGGTCTCCCGGGAGGGGCGGTTCCTGGGGGTGAACCCGGCCCTGTGCGAGATCACCGGGTATTCGGAGGCGGAGCTCCTGGACCGCACGTATCACGCGATCACCCACCCGGCCGACCTGCCAGAACAGGCCGGGTGGGAGGAGAAGTTGCTCGCGGGGGACGTCCGGGCGTACCAGATGGAGAAGCGGTACTTCCGCAAGGACGGCGGGGTCGTGTGGGTGCTGCTGAGCGTGTCGGGGGCGAACCCGGACGGGAACTCGGCGGCCCGGTTCATCGCCCAGATCCAGGACATCACGGAGCGGAAGCAGGCGGTCGAGGAGATCCGCGCGGGGCGGGCGTTCACGCAGGCCGTGCTGGATTCGCTGGCCGCGCACATCGCGGTGCTGGACTCGCGCGGGACGATCGTGGCCGTGAACGCGGCGTGGGACCGGTTCGCCCGGTCCAATGCCGGGATGCCGTCCGCGTGCGGGCTGGGGGTGAACTACCTGGACATCTGCCGGTCGGCCGCGGGGCCGTGCGCGGAGGAGGCCCACGCCGTCGCGGCCGGGCTGAGCCGCGTCCTGGCCCACGCCGCGGACAGCTTCACCCTGGAATACCCTTGCCACAGCCCGGAGGAGGAGCGGTGGTTCGCGGTCGACGTCACCCCGCTGTGCGACCGGTCCGCCGGGGTCGTCGTGTCGCACCAGAACATCACCTCCCGGAAGCACGCGGAGGCGGAGCGGGACCGGCTGTTCACCGAATCCCTCACGCTCATGTGCGTCGCCGGGTACGACGGCCGGTTCCGCCGGGTGAACCCCGTCTGGGAGGCCACGTTCGGGTTCACCGTGGACGAGTACCTCGCCCGCCCGTTCCTGGAGTTCGTCCACCCCGACGACCGCGACCGGACGGCGGCGGAAGTGGCGAAGGTCGCGGCCGGCGAGCGGACCCGCGACTTCACCATCCGCGGGCTGTGCAAGGACGGCGGCTTCCGGTGGGTGTCGTGGAACGCCACCCCCCTCGACCGGACGCAGTTCTTCGCCACCGGGCAGGACATCACCGAGCGGAAAACCGCCGTCGACGACCTGGAGCGGACGCGGCGGCAACTGGTGGACGCGATCGAGAGCCTCGACGCCGGGTTCGTCATGTACGGCCCGGACGAGCGGCTGGTCGTGTGCAACACCCGGTACAAGGAGATCTACGCCGGGTGCGCCCACAAGATGACGCCCGGCACGCCGTACCTCGACATCCTCGAAGCGTTCTGCGACGCCGGCGGCCACGCCCACACCGGGCTGACCCCCGCGGCGTGGGTCGCGGGCCGGCTCGCCGCCCACCGGAATCCCGGCCCGCCGGTCGAGCAGTGGCTCGCGGACCGGTGGGTCCGGATCAGCGACCGCCGCACGTCCGACGGCGGGGTCGTCAGCCTCCGGACGGACGTGACCGCGCTCAAGCGGGCGCAGGAGGCGGCCGAGGCCGCGAACAAGGCCAAGGGCGAGTTCCTGGCCAACGTCAGCCACGAGATCCGCACCCCGCTCAACGCCGTCCTCGGGCTCACCGAACTGGTCCTGCGGACCGACCTGACCCGCGACCAGCGGGAGTACCTGACCGCGGCCCGGCAGTCGGCCCAGGGGCTGCTCGCGGTCATCAACGACGTGCTGGACTTCTCGAAGATCGACGCCGGGAAGCTGGACCTCGACCCGGCCCCGTTCTCCCTGCGGGCCGCCGTGGACGAGGTGCTCCGCCTCGCGGCCCTCGCCGCCGCCGGGAAAGGCGTCGAGGTCGTCGCGGACATCGGTCCGGAGGTGCCGGACGACGTCGTCGGGGACGTCTCCCGGCTGCGGCAAATCCTGACGAACCTCGTCGGCAACGCGGTCAAGTTCACCCCCGCCGGGGAGGTCGTCGTCCGGGTCGAACTGGTCCCCGCGAGCGGCCCCCCGCGGTTCGCGTTCGCGGTCCGGGACACCGGCATCGGCATCCCCGCGGACAAGGTCCGGGCGATCTTCGAGCCGTTCACCCAGGCCGACGGGTCCACCACCCGGCGGTACGGCGGCACCGGGCTGGGGCTGGCCATCTCCCACCGACTGGTCCGCCTGATGGGCGGCGGCGAGGTCCGCGTGGCCAGCGAGCCCGGCCGGGGGAGCGAGTTCCGGTTCGACCTGCCGTTCGGCCGGGCCAGCGGGTCGGCGGCGTCGTGGGTCGCCCGGCCGCCGGCGGCCCTGATCAACGCCCCGGTCCTCGTCGCCGCGGCGAACCCCACCGCCCGGCGGGTCATCGCGGACTACCTCCGCGAGTGGGGGGCGACCCCGACCGCCGCGGACCCGACGGACGCCGGCCGCGAACTCCGCCGGGCCGCCGACGCCGGCAACCCGTACCTGTTCGCGGTCCTCGAAGCGTCCGGGTCCGGTGAACCCGCCGGCGGGTTCGAGCCCTGTCTCAAGTTCGTGCTCTTGACCTGCCCGAACCGGGACGCCCCTCGGGTGTCGTTGCCCTCCGGCGCGGTGTCGTCCGACCTCTCGAAGCCGGTGAAATCCCCGGACCTGCTCCGGGCGGTGGCCGCCGTGCTCCGGGCGTCAACCGCCACGCCGCCGGGCCTACCGGTGCCGCCCCCCCCGCCGGCCCGGCCGCCGTTGAAGGTGCTCGTCGCCGAGGACAACCCCGTCAACCAGATGGTCATGTCCCGGTTGCTGGAGCGGGACGGACACGCCGTCGTGCTCGCGAACCACGGCGGCGAGGCGGTCGAGGCGGTCGACCGCGAGCCGTTCGACCTGATCCTCATGGACGTGCAGATGCCCGAGATGGACGGGTTCGAGGCGACCCGGGTCATCCGGCAGCGGCAAGCGGCCCAGGGCCGGGCGACCCCGATCGTCGCGATGACGGCCCACGCGATGACCGGGGACCGCGAGCGGTGCCTGGACGCCGGCATGGACGACTACCTGCCCAAGCCGTTCCCGCTGGACGACCTGGCCCGGGTGCTGGCGTGGGCGGCCGACCTGGCCGAGCAGAACGGCCCCGCCCGCCCGCCGGCCCCGCCCGCCGCGGACCCGAACCCGCCCCGCCACGACTTCGCCGCCGCACTGGCTCGCCTGAGCGGGGACCGGGCACTCTTCGCGGACCTCGCCGCCCTGTTCCGGACGGAACTCCCGCAGGTTCTGGACGAACTTCGCCGGACGGCGGCGGGCGATGACGCCGCCGGCTTCCGCCGGGTGATCCACGGCTTGAAGGGTTCGGCCGGGTACGTCGGGGGCACTGCTGTCGCCGCGGTCGCGCGGGAGATGGAAACCCTCGCCGGGGCCGGCGCGGTCGCCGCCGCGGTCGGGCACCTGCCCCGGCTCGAAGCGGAGCTGGAAGGGCTTCTCGCGGCCCTGGCGGACGTCACCCGCCCTGGATCAGCTTGAGCGCCTGGGCGGCGGACTGCCGCACCTGCTCGACCGCGTCCCGGGTTGCTTCTTCCAGCACGGGCGTGGCGGCGGACGCGGCGAGGCCGATCCGGCCGAGGGCCTGGGCGGCGTAGGCCCGGCTGGTGTCGTCCGCCGACGGGGCGGTCGACGGGGGCGGGGTGACGCCGGTCACCGGCGTGTGAGACGAGGTCGGTTGAACGGGCCGGGAGTGGGCGGGGTTCGGCTTCGCCCCGGTGCGGAGGACGTCGACGAGTCCCGGCACCGCGGGGGCGGCGACGGCCCCCATCCAGCCGATCGCGAGGGCCGCCTCGCCGCGGACGAAGGGGTCCCGGTGGCGGAGGTGCGCGATCAGCGAGGCCAGGGCGGGCTTCCCGATCTGGCTGAGCGCCTTGGCCGCCATCCGGCAGAGCACGATGTTCGTGCCGCGCATCGCTTCCGTCAGGGGCGGGACGGCCTCGGAGGCGTCCGACCCCATGTTCCCGAGCGCCTGCGCCGCCCCGGACGCGGTCCGGGGGTCGGGGTCGTGGAGGGTTTCGCAGAGGGTCGGGACGGACCCCTTGGCCAGCGGGCCGAGCTTCCCGATCGCCCACACCGCGTTGCGGCGGACGTACTTGTCCTCGTGGGCGAGCATCTTGGTCAGGTAGGGCAGCGCCTCCGGCCCCATCTGCCCGACGGCTTGCGCGGCGGCCTCCCGGACCCCCGCGTCGGCGTCGGCCAGGGCCGCGACGAGCAGGGGGAGCGAGTCCCGGGCGAGCCAACCCAGCCGGCCGAGGGCCCGTGCCGAGCGGGCACGCGCGTCCGGGGCGGGGCTGCGAAGGTTCCGGATCAAATCGGGGAGCGGGTCGTCCGCGTTGGCCATCTCCCGGCCCGTTTCGGCTGGCGGCGGGCGGCCGGTCCTGTCGACCGCCTCACCGGGAAATTTAGAGCAAGACGCCCGGACCGCAAACCCGATTCGCCGAGTTGGCCCATCTTTTCCCGCCGCCGCCCCCGCCGACCGCCGGCCCGCCGGGCACCGGGTTGGTTCGCGGTCCCCCGCCCGTCATATATTCGAGAATGCGCCCGCGCTCCGTCCGAGGACTGCCGATGACTCGACTCTCCCGTCTCGCCGTCCTCGGGTTGGCCGGGCTGGTTCTCGCCCCCGCCGCCCCCGCGCGGGCCGAGGACCCGGAATTCAACGGCCGGAAGATGTCCGCGTGGCTGTCGATGCTCCAGGAAGACAAGTTGCCCCGGAAACGCCGGGCCGCGGTCGTCGCCCTGTCGCAGATCGTCGCCGCCAGCTTTTTTACTGATACGGCGACCGCCGAGATCTACACCCTGATCGGCAAGGTCATGCGGAACGACGCCAGCGAGGGCGTCCGGGAGCAGTCGGCGAACGTGCTCGGGCAGATCAAGCCGGACTCCGGGCACGCCCCGAAGGCCGCCGAGAACATGGTCGAGGCCCTCCGGGCCGAGAAGGATCTCGCGGTCCGTAAGGAACTCATCGCGGGGGTGATCCGGTTCGGCAAGCTCGCGAAAGACGCCGTCCGGCCGCTCACCCTGCTGCTGAAGGACGCCGACCCGACCACCCGCGCCCTGGCCGCCGACGCCCTCGGCCGGTTCGCCGGCGACGCGAAGGAGTCGATCGCCGACCTGCTGCCGCTGCTCAAGGACTCCGACAAGGCGGTGAAACTCGCGGCCGTGTTCGCCG
This sequence comes from uncultured Alcaligenaceae bacterium, assembly GCA_964444365.1. GTDB lineage: Bacteria > Planctomycetota > Planctomycetia > Gemmatales > Gemmataceae > CAYUHJ01. The sequence continues at coordinate 17,708 of CAYUHJ010000082.1, forward strand.
TCGGCCGGGTGCAACCGGACGACACCGCCCCCGCGGCCGCGGCCCTCATCGAGGTCTTCAAGACGGCCGCCGAGATGGACATGCGGCGGGAAGCCCTGGTCGCCCTCGGGTTGCTCGGCGACCACTCGGCGGACACCCTCAAGACGCTGACGGTCGTCCTCGGCGACGAGAAGGAGGACGCGGAGTTCCGCCGACACGCGGTCGTCGCGCTGTCCCGGTTCGGCCCGGCGGTCCGGCCCGCGGAAGCGGAGCTGAAAGCGGCCCTGACGAAGGACAAGGACAAAGTCATCCGGCTGAACGCCGTCCGCGCCCTGGTCTACGGGTACGGCGACCAGAAAAAGGACCTGATCCCCTTCCTGGTCGAACGGCTGAAGCCCGAGTCGGAGTCCGACTTCGAAGTCCGCGTCGCCGTGGCGGAAGAACTGGGCGGCATGGGGCTGGACGGCAAGCCCGCGATCCCGGCCCTGCGGTCCGCCCAGCGGGACCCGCAGATCAAGGTCCGCGACGCCGCCACCGCCGCGATCAAGGCGATCGAAAAGCCGCCGGCCCCGCCCAAGGACGCCCCCTGAACCTTGAGGCGGCGGGTGAACCGCTCGGCCCCCCTGGCCGGCTCGACCAGGAAGTGTGCAGTTCCGCCCGTTCCCTTTGGCAACTCGACCGTTTTCGCACTACACTTGCCCCTAGCCCCCCCGCTCCGGGGCGGCACCGCGGTGAGTGGCGGTATGATCGGACGGGTGTTCCTCGGTCGATACGAGATCCAGCGACTGCTCGGCGAAGGCGGCATGGGCAAGGTCTACCTCGCCCGGCAGGTCGACCTCGGCCGGACCGTCGTCGTCAAGGTCATGCACGACCACGTCGCCGCCGACGCCCGGTTCCGCGAGCGGTTCCAGCGGGAAACGCTCCTGATGGCCCGGTTCCAGCACCCGCACGCCGTCACGCTCTACGACGCCAGCCTGAACGACCCGCTCGGCCCGTGCATCGTGATGGAGTACGTCAAGGGCGTGAACCTGGAAACCATGCTCGCGAAGAGCAGTCGGTTCACCGCCCCCCGCGTCGCCCGGATCATCGCCCCGCTGTGCGAAGTCCTTCAGGCCGCCCACGACGAGGGCATCATCCACCGCGACCTGAAGCCCGCGAACCTGATGGTCATCGACCCGGACACGCCGAAGGAACGCATCAAGGTCATGGACTTCGGCCTCGCGAAGCTCATGGACGACGGCGGCAGCACCCGCCGGGTGACCGACACGAACGTCGACTTCGCGGTCGGCACGCCCGGCTACATCGCCCCGGAGCAGGTCCGCGGCGAGGCCCTGGACCACCGCGGCGACCTGTACTCCGTCGGCGTGATGATGTACGAGCTGCTCACCGGCCGGTTGCCGTTCATCGGCGCGACCAGCATGGACGTGCTGCTCGCGCACGCCACCGAGTCCCCGCCGTCGATGGCCGAGCTCGGGCTGTCCGCGTGGGTGCCGCCGCAGATCGAAGAACTCGTCTTCAACTGTCTGGCGAAGGACCCGGACGACCGGCCGCAGTCGGCGCGGGAGCTGGCGGAGCGGCTGGAGGCCGCCCTGTCCTCGGCGCAGTTTGCCGCCGGGTCGGGGGGGGTCTCCGCCGCCGCCGCCCACCAGTCCGTTCCCCGGCAACAGGGCCTGGGGGCCGCCACCGAGGACCGGCCGAACGACATCGTCGCCCTCGAACTGGAGAAGCCGCAGGCCGCCTCGACGGCGGTGACCACGTCGCGGACGACCCCGAACCGTCCGCACGCCTCGTCCCGAGACGAGACCGCGCTGCCGTTCCACATGGACGCCTGGATGCCCGAGTCGATCGCGATCATGAAGCTGCGGGGCTACATCCACGACTGCGGCGGCGAGGTGCTGGAAAGCGTCCCCGGCCTGATCCGCGTCCGCCTGGGCAAGGGCAGCCGCCTCCCCTGGCTCGGGTTCGGCCGCCGCAGCCTGATCGACGTGGAACTGCACCTCCACCGGACCGACCCCAAGAACGAGAACCGCCTGACGATCCACGTCCTGTTCCGCCCCGGCCACGTCAGCCAGCTCGCCGACGAGGCCTGGCGCAACCGCGTCGGCCGGATCTTCGTCGAACTGCGGGCGTACCTCATGGGCGCGCCCAGCGACTCCAACTGACCCTGAGGAGCGTTCCAGGACCGACACCGCGTGTTGACTGGTGGCACCGGCCTCTGGCCGGTGGAGCCTGCACCGGCCAGAGGCCGGTGCCACAAGCCAGAAAGCCCCGACGGAAAACACGGTGTCGATCGCGGACGGCTCCTCACTCCGGACGGCCGACGACCACCCGTTCCCCGCCGCGGTAGGACTCGGCCAGGACGCCCGTCGAGTGACACCGGAGTGTCACGGCCCCGCGGTCCCACGTGTCCCACAGGAGCACGCCCGGCCCCGCGTCGCCGGGGCGGACCGAGTTGCCGCGGGCCGGCCCCCGGCTGACCACGATCAGCCGCGGGTGACACCACCGGACCAGCCCTTCCGGCAACGCCGCCCGGCTGCCGTGGTGCGGACCCATGAGCACGCTCGCCGGCACCGGCGACAGCGCGAGCACACGCGCCGTGCCCGCCTTTTCCAGGTCGCCCGTGAGAAGCAGCGTGTGCCCGGCATACCGCACCGCGAGCACCAGACTGCGTTCGTTCTCGGAGCCGGGCATTCCCGACGCGGGCGGGTGGAGCACGTCCAGCCGGACGCCGTCGGCGACGAACGCGTCCCCGGCCGTCGCGGTTCGCAGCGGGACGGCGTACTTGTCGAACGCGAGCAGCGCCGCCGCCACCTCCGCCGTCGGCTTCTCCGCGAACGACGGCGTCAGCTTGACCCGGCCGACGCGGAACCGCTTCAGGAGTTCCGCCACGCCGTTGAAGTGGTCCGAGTCCGCGTGCGAGACGAAGAGTTCGTCCACCCGCGAGAACCCGCGGGACCACAGGTACGGGGCCACGACCCGCCGCACGGCCGCCGGGCCGGTCGTGGTGCCGGCGTCGTACAGCAGGCACCGGCCGTCCGGCGTTTCGATCACCGTGCAGCCGCCGAACCCGACGGACAGGAACGTGACCCGCACCTCGTCGGACTTCGCCGGGCCGGGGAAGACGACCGCGAGCACGAAGACCCAGGCGGCGAGCCCGGCGGTCGTGCGGCCGCGGTGGGTGCTTCCCAACAGCACCAGCGCCGCCAGCCCGAGGTAGAAGCCGACGACCCACCACGCCGGCGGGGCGGCCGTGTACAGCGACCCGCCCGGGAGCTCGTCCGCCCACCGCACGACCGCCCCCGTCGCCGCGAGGCTGGCCTCGGTCGCCCACGCGAACGGCGTCGCCAGCACCCCGAGCGGGCCGCACACGATCACCAGGAACCCGGCCACCAGCGCGACCGACGTGAGCACGACCAGCGGCGGGCCGACGAGCACCCCGACGGGCGTCAGCAGGTTCTGGTCGGCCAGCACCATCGGGGCGACGACCGCGGAAATCAGCAGCGTGACCGCGTACGCCACCGCCACGGCCCGCCCCGCGGACCGGAGCAGCTTCGCGGGAACGGACCGGGACTCGTCGACGAGTTCTTCCACCGGCGACAGCGGCCGCGGGGCCAGCCACGGCCCGGCGAGCCAGACCAGGACGAACACCGCGACGAACGACAGCCGACACCCCAGCGAGAACACATCGGCCGGGTTCAACGCGATCACGACGAGCCACCCGGCGGCGAACGTGTTCGCGGGCAGGACCGGCCGCCGCAGGATCAGTCCGCCGCACACGGCCGCGACCATGACCGCCGCCCGCACGCCGCTCGGCTTCAGCCCGGTGACGACCGCGTACCCCACCAGCAGCAGCATCACGACCCACGCCCCGCGGCCCCGGCGGACGCCGACGACTCGCAGCACGACCCACGCGAACCCGCCGAGCACGACGAGGTGCTGCCCGGAGATCGCGAGGACGTGAACCACCCCGGTGCGGACGTACCCGTCCCACTCGGCGCGGTCCATCGCGGCGGTGTCGCCGAGGAGCAGCGCCCGCGCCACGACCGCCTCCTTCGCGCCCAGCCGCTCGGTCAGCACCCCGGCGGCGTGCCCGCGGATTCCCGCCACGGTTGCCGGCCACCAGTCCGCCCGGGCGTCGAGCCGGGTCACGGTCGCGGACGAGTCGGACACCCACAGTTCGGCGCGAATTCGCTGGTCGAGCAGGAAGCTCGCGTAGTCCGCCTCCCCCGGATTCCCCGGCGTCCGCGGCGTCGACAGGCTGCCGACCGCTTCGACCGCGTCCCCGGCGTGCAACCCCGCGAGGGCGGGGCTGGTCTTGTCCCAGGTCTCGCGGTCGACCCGGACGAAGAGCTTGCCGCTCGCGGGAACCCAGCCGTCGGCGGACGCGATCTCGGTGACGCGCACGACCGTCGTGTCCCGGTCGTGCGCGGTCATTCCGGCGAGCGGGTCGTGCTTCGGCGCGAGCTTCGTCGCGGGTTCGTCGAGCAGGACGCCGCGGACCCGGGCGAGGCGCGGCTGCTCGTCCGCGAACGTGCCGACGTCGTCGGGCGGGAAGCGGTGGCGGTGGTCGTGGTGGTGGGCGGCGGCGAGCCCGGCGAACGCGGCCCACAGGAACAGCGGCTGCCGGAACCGCGTCGCGACCCACCCGCCGACCCCCGCCGCCGCCACGAGGAGTGCCCCGCCGAGCGGCGTTCCGAGGAACCGGTCGACGACGAGCCCCACCGTCGCCGCGACCGCGACCGGCACGAGCGGAGCCCGCGCGAACTCCCGCCACGGCGGCTCCGGCGCGGCGGGTGGGACGGCGGTGCTCACGCGGCGGGTCGGGGAGAACGGGGAAAAGGAGGCGTGTGGGTCTGATACGAGAACGCGGGGGAAGGTCCAGACGCGACGGTTCCGGCGTGGCGGGTGATTCGTCGAATCGCGATTCCTTCTCCCCTCTCCCCATGAGGGAGGGGCCTCGTGTGATGAGAAAGGCTTCACCCCTGACGTGGCTTCCCGCCCTTTGATGAGCCTTCTCACCTCGTGGGGTTTCCCCTCACCCGGCCTTCGGCCACCCTCTCCCCCAAGGGGAGAGGGTCAGAAACTCTTCCTCCCCTCTCCCCTTGGGGGAGAGGGGTTGGGGGTGAGGGGAACGCTTCACCGGCGAGGAGGCTGCTTGACCTGCAATGGAGCGTCTTCACCCAGGGAGTGTTCCCCTCACCCGGCTGTCACGGCACGCGCGGTTCCGCGGTCGGGGCGAGGCCGAGTTCCCGGAGGCGGGTGCGGAGGGTTTGCCGGGCGACGCCCAGGATCTGGGCGGCCTGCTGCTGGTTGCCGCCGGTGCGGGTCAGCACCATCGGGAGCAGGGCCGCGTCGACCTTCGCCCGGACCTCGTCCCACACGTTCGCGGACCCGGCCGCCAGCCGTTCCGCCACGAACTCGCGGAACCCGTCGAACACGGGACAGGCTTCGCCGGCCCCGCCGCGGACGCACTCGGGCAGGTGTTCCAAGCGCAGTTCGCCGGACCCCGCCGCCAGCATCGCCTGGCGGAGCACGCTTTGCAGTTCCCGCACGTTCCCCGGCCACGGGTACGCGCGGAAGGCGGACTCCGCGTCCGGCGACAGCCCGGACACGGCCGTGTCGAGCTCCCGGTTGAACCGGCGGACGTGGTGCGCGACGAGCAGGCCGATGTCGTCGCCGCGGTCGCGGAGCGGGGGGAGCCGGACGGGCAGGACGTTCAGGCGGAAGTACAGGTCGCGGCGGAACCGGCCGGCTTCGGCCATGCGTTCCAGGTCCTGGTGGGTGGCCGCGATGACCCGCACGTCCGTCCGGGCCGCCCCGCCGCCGACCCGGTCGAACGACCCGTCTTGCAGCACCCGGAGGAGCTTGGCCTGCAGTGACAGCGGCATGTCACCGATCTCGTCGAGGAACAGGGTGCCGCCGTCGGCCTGCTCGAACTTCCCGACCCGCTTGCGGTCCGCCCCGGTGAACGCCCCTTTTTCGTGGCCGAACAGTTCGCTCTCCAGGAGGGCTTCCGGGATGGCCGCGCAGTTGAGGGCGACGAACGGCCGGCCGGCCCGCCGGGAGTGCTGCCACATGGCGCGGGCGACCAGTTCCTTGCCGGTGCCGGACTCGCCGAGGATGAGGACGGCCGCCTCCTGCGGGGCCGCCCGGCCGATGGCCCGGTACACGTCGCGCATCGCGGGGCACCGGCCGACCAGGCCGTCCCGGTCGTCGGCCGGGTCGGCCGGTTCGGCCGCGGACTGCGTCGACCGGGCCGTGGCGAACGCCGCCGACACGGTCCGGTCCAGGTGGTCGAGCGTGACGGGCTTGAACAGGTAGTCGAACGCGCCGGACTTGGTCGCCTCGATCACCGGCCCCGGCGACCCGGACGCGGTGACGAACACGACCGCCGCGCGGGGGGCGTACCGGCGGAGGTCGGCGTACAGGTCCAGGCCGGTGCGGTCCGGCAGGTGCAGGTCGAGGAGGACGACGTCGGGCGGGTCTTCGGCGGCGCGGTCGAGGCCGTCGGCCGCCGACGTGGCGACCCGGACGGAGTACCCGCGCCGCCGGGCCAGCGTCTGGAGGAACGCGGCCAAAACCGTCGGCTCGTCGTCGATCAGAAGCAGCGAACCCATGCGGAGAGTCCCGGTGTGCGACCGGGAGAGGTACGGGGAATTGTCGCGACTGCGGCCGCCCGGTGCCAGAGCAGAAAGTGATTTCGGGGGCGGACCGATTTTCCTAAGATACCGCGACCGCGGCCGCGGCCGCCACCCTCACTCCAGACCAGCCCACCCATGACCCAGCTCGCGCGGTCGTCCGGCGTCCTCCTCCACCCGACCAGTTTGCCCGGCCCGTTCGGCATCGGCGACCTCGGCCCGGAAGCGTACCGCTGGGTCGAAGCCCTCGCGTCGGCCCGGCAGACGTGGTGGCAGATCCTGCCCCTCGGCCCGACCGGGGCGGGGAATTCGCCGTACCAGTCGTTCTCCGCGTTCGCCGGGAACATCAACCTGCTCAGCCCGGAGCACCTCGTCCGCGACGGCCTCCTGAGCCGCCAGTTCCTCGGCCGGGCGGCGTTCCCGGACGGGTGGGTCGACTACGACCGCGTGGCCGCGTTCAAGCGGGCCATGCTCCGCGAAGCCTGGGACCACTTCCGCGGCGGCAAGGGGCCGGCCGGGCTGACCGAGGAGTTCGAGCAGTACCGCAAGACGGAGTCGAGCTGGCTCGACGACTACGCCCTGTTCACCGCGGTCCGGGAGTTCGTCGGCGGGGCGTCGCTGGCGAACTGGCCGGCCGAGATCCGCCGCCGCGACCCGAAGGCCCTCGCCGCGCTCGAAGACCGGCTGTCCGCCGACGTCATGATGACCCGGTTCGGGCAGTTCCTGTTCGACCGCCAGTGGGCCGCCCTCCGGGCGTTCGCGCGGGAGAAGCGGGTCAAGATCCTCGGCGACGCCCCGATCTTCGTGTCCGGCGACTCGTCCGACGTGTGGGCGAACCCGGACCAGTTCCTGCTGGACGCCCACGGCCAGCCGACGGCCGTCGCGGGGGTGCCGCCGGACTACTTCTCCCCGACCGGGCAGTACTGGGGGAACCCGCTGTACGACTGGGACAGGATGGCCGCCACCGGGTACGCG
>CAYUHJ010000083.1:0-5032 GCA_964444365.1 uncultured Alcaligenaceae bacterium
GGTCGGGCAGGGGTTCGTCTGGGCGACCCGGCCCGCGGTCCTCGCCGTCGGGGTTCTCGGGGCGGCCTGTGTCGAATTCTGGGTGCGGAACTCCGAGGCCGCCGCGGCACTCGAGCAGGCGAACGCGAGGGCGGCCCAGGCGACCGAACTCGGCCAGCGGGCGAAGGCCAACGCCCCGCTGCTGACGTGGTGCTGGCCTCAGGGATTGCACGAACTGCCGAAGGGGGTGAGCGGCACCTATTACCGCGGCAACGACGAGCGGTCCGAGCAACTGTACAACGGCGGGAAGTACCGCACCGTGACGTTCCACCTCGGCCTGGAACGCGCGGACGGCCGACCGTTCCAGGTCGGCGACACGCCCGACGCCGGGGGCGTCCACCTCCGGTTCCGGTTCGTGCGGGCGGCCGGGACGGCGGACCACTTCTTCCGCGACGACGAAATGGCGAAGTCGTGCCTGATTCCCACGGCCGGGGATCAGACCAAGCCGGTGCCCCTCGTGGCCGTCCGCCCCGGCTGGGAGTGGTCCGCGGCCGCCCCCCTCGGCAGCCCCGTGTCGAAGGACGACTACGGCGTCCTCCGCGGGGTCTGGCTCGTGACGAAGAGCCAGGACGCGGCGTCGGCCCACTACTTCCTGCAATACGTCCTGCACTTCCAGAAGGGCGTGCTTCAGCCCGAGTCGCGGGTGTGGATGGTGCCCGTGGTGCTCAGCGGGATTCTGAACGGCGCACAGTCCGACGCGGAGTGGTTCAGCGACCGCCCCATCCCGGAGATCGTCGGCGAGAACACGAAAGACCCCAAGCTGCTCGGGTTCGAGAGCCCGGACGGGCCGAAGTGACTACTTTTTCTTCCGCTTCCGCGTCCCGACGGCGAACAACTCCGCGAGCGGGAGCTTGAACCCCGGCAGCACCTTCCCGCCGTCGAGGACGCCCGACTCGTCGAGGGATTTTGCCTTCGTCGCGGACGTGTGAACCTTCGCGGTCTTCGTGGCGGGGTCGATCACCCAGGCGAGCTTGCACCCGGCCGCGAAGAACTCGCGGAGCTTGCGGTCGATCTCCGCCTTCGTGTTGCCGGGGCTCAGAACCTCGACGATGAGGGTGGGGGCGACCGACGGGTACGCAACCTTTGGGAGTGCCTCTTCCGGAAAAGCCTCCCACGCAATGAAGGTCACGTCCGGTGCGCGAACGTTGCCTTCCCCGAGGCGGATATACCCAGCTTCCCCGCTGACCGACCCCAAATCGTTCACGCTCACGTGATTCCCGATCAGCCGGGCGATTTCGCTTCCCAGGACTGACTCGAAGTAGCCCACGGCCTTCTCCACCAAGACGCCGTCGATCAGTTCGCACACCGGTTTCCCAGCCTTTTCCAGATCCGCTTCCGTCGCGGTGCCGAGAGCCGGCTTCATGCGAATCCGTGAAAGCGGAACACCACCGAGCCGATCCACGAGATCGGCAACGGTGTAGGGTTTCGGCTCGGCGGCCACGCGGCGAACGATCATCGCGCAACTCCCACTCACGCGGCGGCGTACTTCGCCCGGAGGGCGTCCAGGAACTTCTTGCTCTGCGCGGTCACGTCCCAGGCGTGCGGCCAGAAGCAGAGGTCGACCGTCCACCAGTCGTGCGGCACGCCGCTGGCCTGCATCGCCGGGACGAGCTTGTCGAAGTCCAGCTTACCCGTCCCGAACGGGTTGTGCGTCGACGTGTTGTGCTCGTTCAGCGAGCCGTCGGAGTCGATCAGGTGGATGTGCGTGACCTTGCCCTTCAGCTTCTCCAGCAGCGTCACCTCGCCGTTCGCGGACACTTCCTTCTCGCCCTGCTGGTTCGCCCCGATGACGGCGCACATATAGGCGTGGCAGGTGTCGTACAGCACGCCGAAGTTCGGGTTCCCCTTCGCCCGGACGCCGTCCACGAGGGCGAGGATTTCGCTCGGCTTGTTGAACACGAACCCCGGCTCGAACTCCCAGCACACGTTCAGCCCGAAGTCGGCCGCGATCTTCGACGCCTTGTCCCAGACGTTGACGAAGCGGTCGAGGCCGGCTTTGACGCCGAGCTTGTTGCCCTCTTCCGTGGAGAAGTAGTCCGGGGCCAGGACCGTGTCGACGCGGATCGTCTTGGCGTCCAGGTCCGAGGCGAAGTTGCACCAGCCGAGGAACGCGGTCAGGTAGGCGGCCGGGATCTCGTCGAGGATCGAGACGCCGGGCGTCTTGAACGCCCACAGGTCGACGGCGATGCCGGACAGCGCGAGGCCGTGGTCGGCGATCTCCTTGCGGAGTTTCTCCCGGCTCGCCCGGGTCGGGTGGGTGGCCGGCGACGGGTGCGGGCCGAAGCTGCCGAGCTCGACGCCGTCGTACCCGAGGTCTTGCAGCTTGTGCAGGATCTGGTGGAAGTCGTTGGTCGGGACTTCCTGGTTGAAGATGTACGCCCACGTGCCGATCGAGAGTCGAGCCTTCGACATGGGAATGCCCCCAGGGGAGACGGGTGTGCGGGTCCGAACGGGGTCGGTTTAGCCAGAACGCCGGGGGAAGAAAAGGAGTTGTGGAGAAAAGGAGGGGGGAGAGAAATCCCAGCACTCCGCACCTCCCGTCCTCCTCACCTCCGCACCTCGTTTTCCGTACCCTGCCGACATGACCTACGAAGAGGCCACCGCGTTCTGGTACGGGCGGGTCAACTACGAGGTGAAGTCCGCGACGGAGGCGGACCTCAAGCTCGAACGGATGCGGGCGCTCTTGAAGCTGCTCGGCGACCCGCACGACCGGTTGCGGATCGTCCACGTCACGGGCACCAAGGGGAAGGGGTCCACGGCCGCCATGCTGGCCTCGGTGCTGCGGCGCGCCGGCTACCGCGTCGGGCTGTTCACGTCCCCGCACCTCGTGGACGTCGAAGAGCGGATTCAGGTCGACGGGGTGCCGATCACCCGACCGGAGTTCGCGGCGCGGATGGCCGAGGTCGCCGCCGCGGTGCGGAACCTGGACGCGGGGCCGTTCCTGCCGCCGACGTTCTTCGAGATCGGCACCGCCCTCGGGTTCCTGCACTTCGTCTGCCGGCGGGTCGACGTCGCGGTCGTGGAAGTGGGCCTCGGCGGGCGGTTCGACAGCACGAACGTGTGCCGCCCGCTCGTGTCGGTCATCACCTGCATCGGGTTGGACCACACCGCCCAGTTGGGGAACACGCTGGAAGCGATTGCGTACCAGAAGGCGGGCATCATCAAGCCGCGGGTGCCCGTCGTCAGCGGCGAAGTCGAACCGGGGCCGCGGGCGGTGATCGAGCGGGTGGCGCACGAGGCCGGCAGTCGGCTCCTGCAAGCCGGGCGGGATTTCGCTCGAACTCCCCCCTCCCAGGGGGAGGGGGTCAAACTCGGGCTTCTCGGGGCTCACCAGCAGGCGAACGCGGCCGTCGCCCTGGCAACGCTGGACGTGCTGCGTTCGGGCGGGCTGCCGATCCCCGATCCCGCGGTGGCGAAGGGCCTGGCCGAAGTGCGGTGGCCGGCCCGGATCGAAGTGGTGTCGGGGAACCCGACGGTGATTCTGGACTGCGCCCACAACGTCCCGTCGGCGGAGGCCCTGGTCCGGACGCTGCGGGAGTCGGTGCCGGTGGCGGGCCGGACGGCGGTCGTGTTCGCGGTGTCGCTGGACAAGCAGTACCCGGAGATGCTGCGGATTCTGGCGGGCTACTTCGGCCACTTCCACCTGTGCCGGTACGGCAACAACCCGCGGTGCGTGCCCCCGGACCGGCTCGCCGAGGTGCTCCGCGAGGTCGCCCCGGACTCCCCGGCGACGGTTCACCCGACCGCGGCCGCCGCGTGGTCCGCGGCACGCCTCGCCGCGGGTCCGGACGACCTCGTCTGCGTCACCGGCTCCGTCTTCCTCGCCGGGGAATTGCAGCCGCTGGTGCGGGCGGGTCAGTAGTCGTCGATCGTTTCCCCTCCGTCCCGGCTCGCGAGGGACCGGAACGTGCCCAGCGGGATCGTGTCGCGGATGAACCGCACCGACCCGTCGCCCAGCGCGAAGTTCGCGCCGCCGGGGTGCTGGCTGCCCATCGCGATGTCGTTGAACGTGCCGACGCCCGGCGTGTTGATGGCGTTGACGACGTTCTTCGCACCGGTCACGTCGTGGTCGTCGTTCATCGTCCGGCCGCGGAGCCAGCTGCGGTACCGGGTGCCCGTGACGGTGTTCGTCCACGAGATTTCCCCGAGCATCAGCGTGTTCGACGTGCCGTCCGTGACCTGCGAGAGACGGCACGGGGTCGTCCAGTGGAAGATGCCTTGCAACCCGTACCCGCCGTGGGTGCCGAGGGCGTCAGCGCGGTAGGCGGTGCCCGTAGCGGGGTTCGTCCCCTTCGGCCCCATGACGCCGTAGTAGTGGGTCGTGTACGGGGCCTCCCCGCCGACGAGGTCCGGGGCGAAGGAGTTCGTCGCGGCCATCCGGTCCTGGGTCGACGACGGGCAGAGGTAAATCGGGATGCGGACGAGCGTGCGGGTCGTTCTTGCCGGTCATGGTGTACGGCCCGGCGGCGAAGTTGAACGCCGCGTGCAGCGGGGCTTGCTCGATGTAGGGCAACAGGTCGACGTGCCACCCGAGTTGATTGACCATGTCCTTGGGCTTGAAGAACCGGCTGGTCGCGTCGTGGGCCGCGTGGCAGCCGAGGGCCATCTGCTTGAGGTTGTTCTGGCACTTCACCCGGGCCGCCGCTTCCCGAACGTTCTGCACCGCGGGAAGCAACATGCCGATGAGGATCGCGATGATGGCGATCACGACGAGCAGTTCGATGAGCGTGAACGCGAGCCGGTGGCGGGAAGGCATGGGGAAGACCTCGGCGGAGGGTGCGAGTTCTCTAGCGTACCTCCGGCCGGCGGGCCGGTCTGTTCCACCGTCGGGGGAACTTCGTGTGCCACGAAAGTGGGAGTCCGGGCTACTCCTTCCGCAGCGCCGGGATCAGGCTGACCCGCGAAACCCCCGCGGTGGCCAGCAGTGACACGACCAGCCCCGCCGCGAACACGCCGGCGAGCATCAGTGCCAGCCGCGGGGAGCCGAGGCTCC
>CAYUHJ010000083.1:5042-18375 GCA_964444365.1 uncultured Alcaligenaceae bacterium
GGCTCCCGCCGAGGGCGAGGTTCGGCAACACGGACGCGACGGCGGCCACTGCCCCGATCCCGAGGCCGATCGCGAGGAGCAGCACGTTTTCCGCGAGGATCATCGCCTGGAGCGCCCGCGTGCGATAGCCGACGGCGCGCAGCAGGGCGAGTTCGCCGACCCGCTCCCAGACGCCGCGGAGGACCACGACGGCGAGCCCGAGGACGCCGAGCAACAGCCCGAAGCCGCCGAGGAGCTGGAACGTCGTGAGGTACGTGCCGACCACCGCCTGGAACGCGGCGACGCGGTCTTGCGTCGGCGACACCGCGAGGCCGTGGGTTTGCAGCCCGGTTTCGACGAGGCGTTTCACCGTCGCGTCTTTGCCGGGCGGCACGTCGAGCAGGAAGACGCGAAACCCTTCCGTCCGCGGGTACAGCTTGCGGAAGTTCGCGTCGGACGCGAGCAGTTCGCTCTGGAAGACGCTGTCTTGCAGCGTGGCCACGAGTCGGAATTTCACCGGCCGGCCGTCGCCGTCGACGCCGTCCACGAGGCCGCCGACGCCGGTTTTGAGCATCCACATCGCCGAGTTCTGCTCTGCGAAGACGGGGATCGCACCGTCCGGTTGCGGCTTCGCGAGCAGCAGCCAGGGGTTCGCCCGCTCTTCCGGCGTGGCCGCGAGCGTCTCGGCGAAGCGGAATCCGCCGCGTTTCACGAGCGTGTCCGGCACCCCGAGCACCCGCGGCCGGCCGGCCTGGAACAGGTTCAGGCAACTCGCGTCGTCGCCGCCCTGGAGCCGGAACGGGTAGACGGTCACGTCGGCGAGCTCCTTGCGGTCCGCTTCGAGCCGCTCCTCGATGGTCGGCCCCGGCGTGTCGGGCGGGTAGGCGTCCTGGTAGACCTTCTGCAACCCGTCGAGCAGGTCTTCGAGCCCCTCGAACCGGAGCCGAACGCCGAACGGGTTCGGCCCCGGTCGTGGTTCTGGATCGGGCTCAGTCACCGGCTCGTCGCCGGTCTTCGCGAACGGGCGGAACACGGGGACGTCCGCCTCCGCGATGAGCCGGAACCCGCCACTGCCGCCGGTCCGTTCGTGGAAGTCGAGGTCGGGCCGACGGCGAAAGCTCTCCACCGCGACGAGCAGGAACGTCGCCACCGCGATGAGCGTGGCCGTCAGCAAACTCCGCCCCGGATTCCGCCCGGCGTTCCGCACCCCGAGCCCGGAGAGGGCCGCGATTCCCCGGCTTCGTGTCACGCCCTCACGGTGCCGCTTCAGCCAGATGCGAGCCACCAACAACCCCGCGGTCAGCAGCAGCCCGCCGCCGGCGAAGAACGTCATCGCGCGGAAGTCCGGGTTCGCCAGCTTCCCGCCCGACATCAGCGCCGCGATGCCGCCGCCCACCGCAATCAGGGGAAGGACACACTGCCACGCACTTCCGGATTGCTGCCCACTGCCCACTACCCACTGCCCACTCTCCCCCCGAAGCAACGCCGGCGGGGGCACCGCGGTCAGCCCGCGCAGGCTCAGCCGGATCGCGATGGCGGACACGATCACCGTCGCGACGAACCCGATGCCCAGGCTGATCGGCGTGACGTGCAGCCGCAGGTATTGCCCGACTTCGCGGTCCGGCCACAGGTCGACGAGCACACCGATCATCGCCGCCGCGAAGCCGACCGCGCCCACGAGCCCGACCGCGGAGCCGACGACCGCGACCGCGATTCCCTCGCGCATCAGCAGGGAACGCACCGTCTTCGCGGGGTAGCCCGCCGCCAGCAACAGCCCGACTTCCTTCGCCCGCCGGTCGAGGGCGAGCCGGAACATCAGCCCGACGAGCAGCAACGCGGAGGCGATCAGGAAGAACGAAAACGCCAGGACCAGCCCGCCGAAGTCGGTCCCGCCCCGGCTCGCGGTCAGGAGTCGATCGCGGGTCGGCTCGAAGCCGAGGCCCGCCGTCGCCGGGTCGAGTTTCGCCAGAATCGCGGGGCGAAGTTGAGCGGCCGTCGCTTCCGGCGTCGTCCCCGGAAGGGGTGCGACCCGCAACGACGTGACCGTCCCGAACCGGCTGCCGAAGAGTTCGTCGCCGCGTTTCTGCGTGAGGTACGCTTTCGGCGTCGTGCGGTGCTTCTTCCAAAATTCCTCGTCGCGGTGCTGGATTCGCCGCTGCTCGACGTGGAACGGCGGGTCCCACTGGTCGATCCGGAGCTTGTCCGTGATCCCCGGAAACGGCGGCGTCAGGTCCGGGTCGTCGGCCGCGCCGGCGAGCGGGACGAACCCCGCCAGTTTGAACGTCGCGGAGGCCTCGCGCTCGCCGGCTTCCATCTCGGGCTTGAAGAACGCGAGCGTGACCGGGTCGCCGGGTTTCAGGTTCTTCAGTGGCGAATCGGGCCACGCGGTCAGGGCGATTTCGTCGTCCGCGAGGTCCGCCTTCCCCGGCGGCAGGAACGGCCCGAGCGGCGCGGGCGCGGACGGGTCGAGGGCCGCCACCACCGAGTACGGAATCAGCGTCTTCGAGTCGCCGGGGCGGTCGTTCCAGAGCGGTTCCGTCCCGGCCGTGATCGCGTTCGCGAGGTAGGCCGACGTCCGCCGGTGGCGGGCTCCGATCCCGGTGGCGGCGTCCTCCGCGGCGCGGGCAGTCGTTGGGCTGAGTACGAGTTCTTCCGACTCGACGCAGACGTGATCCGGCCGCTTCGCCGGCACGCGAACGCGGACGCCCCAGTCGTCGAGCGTCAGCTTCCCGCGCAGGGCGGCCGTCAATTCGCCGGCGGAACCGGACATTCCCAGCAGTGCGTTCACGCGGCCGGGCTTGCCGATTTTCCCCTGAAGCATCGCCAGCGGCACGAACACGTTCAGCGGCGCGGCGGGGTTCGGCAGCAGGTTAAACTCGTTCGCCGCGAGGTCCGGCGGAAGCACCGCCGACACCGTGACCCGCACCGATTCCGCGACGTCGTCCGCCGCCCGCTTGCCGAGGAACGACGACCGCGGCACCGCCCCCATCTTCTCGACGCCGAGGTCGAGCTTGTCCCCCACCTTCGCCCCGAGCCGTTCCGCCGTGCGCGAACTCAGCACGACCGCGGGTTCGCCCGGCAAGCTGAACCGCTTCCACCCCGTCGCGTCGAGCCCGATCACGGTCGCCTTCGCGGACTGGTACTTCGGGTCGTCCGGCGGCGCGTCGGTTCGCAGGGAGGCGGGCAGAATCAGGGCGGGTACGACCTCGCCGGGCAGTTGCGTGCCGAGATCGTCTCGGAGAAAGCGTGCCCCGATGTACGCCGACTCGACGCCATTGAGTTGCCGCAGGGCGCGGTCGCGCAAACTCCCCCGCAGCGAATCGCCGACGAGCAGCGCCCCCGCCATCACCGCCGCCCCGACGGCGACGCCGAGCAGCACGGGCAGATTCGCCCGCCAGTGAAATCGAGACGACCGAAGCGGCAACGTGCGGAGGGTGAGCATGAAGGGATTTTACGGCGTTCGCTCGCCGATGGTGGCCTCGGCCGCGTCGTACCAGGACTTCGTTCGGGAGGCACTCGGGAATCGCACGACCAGAAACCCGGCCAGGGCCGCGACGCAGCCGAGCATCAGCGGGTCGGCGGTGACGTGGTAGAGGAGGGCACACAAGATCCCGGCGGCTTCGGTGACGGCGAACTCGATGAACGTCGCGGTGGCGAAGACGCCGACAATTCCGTCCACGTTGGCGGTGGGCAGTTTCGCCAGACCGTCGTTCGTCGCTTTCGCGGAAGCGAACAACGCGACGAACGGGGCGGCCATCGCCACGAACATTGCCCCCCACGACAGCACGGATAGCCCCGCGATTCGCACGCCGTTGCCGGCCAGCGGTTGGCCGTCCAGTGCGAAGTGGACCACCATCGCGATCAGGACGGCGATCATCACCATGCCGACGATCATCCCCGCCGAAATGAGCCGCAGCCCGGCGAATCGGCCGGCGAGGTCGGGGCGGTCGAGCGGGTGGTCGGGGTTCATGGTCGCACTCGGGAAGGCGGGAATCACCGTCTACGATACAGCGAACCGGTCCCGTCCGTCGCGACGAGTTCCCAGCCGGGGTGGTTCGCGAAGTACGGGCCAAAGCGGTCCTTCACCAGAGCCAGGTCGAACCGCGGGTACTGCTTCTCCCACTTGGCCATCGCCGGGGCCGCGTCGCCATGGCCGGCCGCGACGAACTCGGCGAGCCAGTCGTTGCCAAAAACCTCGCACCGGTCGTCGACGAACGGCCGGTACTCGGGGGCGAAGTAGATCAGGAACCCGCCGTACTCGTACTCGTTGAAGATCGGCACGTCCCGCTTCCCAGCCGCCTCGCGGTGCAGGTCCGGGAGCAGAGTGGTCGGCCACAGGTCCGGGTCGAGCCGGGCGAATGCGAACCCGTTGCCGAACGCGGTGGCCCCGAACGCCACGGCGAGGACGAGTACGATCACGCCGCCGCCGACCGGCTTCGTGGGGGCGTCCGCGGTGACGGGGACGTAGAAGTCCGGCCGTGCGGTCAGAATCTTCGCCCAGATCGTACTCGGAAAGAACTCGGCGACCGCGAGCGTGGCGGCGACCGCGAACAGCGGCGCGTGCCGGACCCGCTCGCAGCCGAGGGCGAACCACACGAGCGGGAGCAGCCACGTCACCCGCGGCTTCGTCCGCAACCCGACCAGGGCGAAGGCATAGACCGCGGCGAGGAGGAAAAAGCCCCAGCTGGACGGTTCGGACGGGTCGACGGCCGAGTGTTCCTTGATGATCCGCGGCAAGTCCTTCATCGTCATGATGTCGAGCCACGTCCGCGGGACGCCCAACCCGTAGGGGTTCACGACCGGTGTCAACGCGGTGACACTGCCCGCGGCCGCGACGGTCAGCCAGTCCGCACGGGTACGGAGCGGCGACGGGAACCCGACGAGGCGGAACGCGGCCCACCCCAGGAATGCGAGGGCGAGGGTGCCGTACCCGGCGAGCACGCCGCCGTGCGTGTTTGCCCAGACGACGAAGAGCGGCACGAGCCACCACAGCGTTCGCGGCGAACTTCGCCCGGCTTCCACACTTTGAAGGTGGGCATAAACCCCGGCGAATAGTGCGAGCGAAATCAGGTGCGGCCGGGCGTGGAAGTGCCCGGCCGACGCCGCCACCGCGAGCACCGCGACTCCGGCTGCGAGCGACCAGTGCAGGCCGCTTCGCAGGATTCGAGCGAACAGGAAGGTGTACACCCCGCCGATGAGTGCCGCCGACGCGACGAGCAACGCATCGAACCCGCCGAACCCGTGGGCCAGGGCCATGCCCACTTCGCCGAGCCACGAGTACGGCGACCACGGCTGCCCGCCGAACGTGAACGTGAACGGGTCGACGGCGGTGAAGTTCCCGCCGAGGACGATCTCCCCGGTGCGGACGTGCCAGAACGTGCCGGGGTCGCGGAACAGGTTCGTCCGCCCGCTGACGAGCATGACCGCGAACAGCGCGAGGAAGAACCACGTCGCGGGGCCGGGGCGAAAGCAGTGGGCAGTGGGCAGTGGGCAGTGGGCAGTTAAACTTCCTCGGTTCGATCTGCCCACTGCCCACTGCCCACTGCCCACAATGCAGAGGAGCACAAACGGCGCGACCCACCCGAACCAGAACGAGTACACCTGTGCGAGGTTCATCCCGAGCATCGCGAGGTTCATCCCCACGAACAGGGCGAGCGGCACCCGCCAGTTCCCCGTCTCGGAAAGCTGCACGGCCCGGTGGATCAGCGGCACCAGCAACACGACAAGATCGAAGTGCCACGCGCCGTAAGGCGAGGTCACGAACGAAACGAGCACGATCCGGGGCAACTCGTCGTTCCAGTTCCAACTCTTGCGGTGCTTCGTCCAGCGGACCATGAACCACGCAAGCCCGAGAATGACGGGCACGAACTGGAGCCAGAACAGCTTCGCGCCGAAGATCGCCCGCAGGACGGTGCCGAGCGTCAGCGACACCCACTGCGCCGGCGGGCGTTCGCTCATCTCGGTGAAGTACTGGCCGAACACGTCCGGGTTGAACGCGACCGCGATGCCGGACGCGACCGCGCCGCCGACGACGCCGCCGAGGAGCACGGACGCCCGCCGGTTCACGACCGCGTCGAGTGCGACCGCGGGCCAGAGCAGGTAAACGAGGTGCGGCTTCACCGCGACCAGCACGCACGCCAGCCCCGCGGCGAAGCCGTGCCCCCGGCGGACGCACCACAGGAACCCGGCGAGCCCGAGCACGACCAGGAACGTGATCTGCCCCGCTTGCAGGACGATCAACGTCGGCAGAAAGGTAAAAGTCACCGCGAACGGCAGCCACTTCCGGGAGGCGGCTTCCCCCAGCAGGTACGCCGACGCCCCGAGCGAGGCGAGCCCGACCAGGAACCACACCAGCTGCCCGACCCGTGCCGGCAACGCCCCCAGCGGCATCGCCACCGCGAGCGTCCACGGCGGGTTCCACATCATCACGGCTTCGTCGGTGTCCCGCCCCGCGTCGCGTTCCAGCGGCAGCAGGAGTTCCGCCGAGTACGGGTTCTTCCCTTCGAGGTTGAGCCGGCCGGCCGCCCAGTACTCGACGTAGTCGTCCGGCGGCCAGACGGTGGGGTCGGCCAGCAGCGTGCGGACCTGCCCGACGAGCAGGAACCCGCACGCGACGAGGCCGACGACCGGGAGCAGGGCACGCGACGACTTCACTCGTGCTGGTCCTTGACGAGCCAGGGGTCGTTCGTCGCCTTCCGCCACGCTTGCAGCTTGTCGCGCAGCGCCTTCAGGGTGTCCGCGTGCTTCGGGTCGTCCGCGAGGTTCTTGACTTCGTCCGGGTCGGCCGACACGTCGTACAGTTCGAGCTTGGGCCGGTGTAGGAAGTCCGCGGTGGGCCGCTTGCCGAGCATCTTGTCGCCGCGCTTGAGCACGCCCTGCCAGGTCGGGGATTCCCACAGGTCGGACGCCGACGGGTACTCCAGGCCGTTCGCGAGGTTCACGATCAGCTTGTGCGACTTCGTCCGGACCATCCGCATCGGGTAGTACATCGTGACTTCGTGCTGCTGGTGCGACCCGTAGACCTCGTCCCAGCCTTCGGGGTTCTCCTGCTCCAGCCCCGGCAGCAGGGACCGCCCCGGCATCGCGGCCACGGGCTTGACGCCGGCCCAGTCCAGCACCGTCGGGGCGACGTCCGTCCAGCTCGCCATCGCGGTGTTGACCACGCCGGCCTTTTGCCCCGGCTTCTTCACGATCAGCGGCAGGTGGACCCCGGCGTCGTACAGCGTCGTCTTCGCGCCGGGGAACGGGATGCCGTTGTCGCTCAGGAAGATGACGAGCGTGTCTTTCGACTTGCCCGTCTCTTCGAGGACCTTTTGCAACAGCCCGACGCCGTGGTCCAGGCGGGTGACGGACTGGTAGTACTCCGCGAGATCTTCTCGGACTTCGGGCTGGTCCGGCAAGTGGTTCGGAAGCGGCAGCGACTTCGGCTCGAACTTGTCGGCGGGGACTCCGGCCGGGTACTTGGCCTCGTTCGCGAAGCCGGTCTTCGCCCGGTGGGGGTCGGTGAAGCCGATGAGCAGAAAGAACGGCTTGTCGCCGCAGCCGGTGATGAACTTCTTGGCCTTCTCCGCGACAGTGACCGGGTTCCGGCCGCCGTCCGCGATTTCCTCGTCGAACGGGTAGCACTCCTTCGGCTGGACGTGCAACTTCGCCACGACGCCGGAGCGGTAACCGGCCGGGGCGAGCAGGGCGGGGAGCCCCTTCACCTTCTTGAACGTGTGGGCGTTGTGGTCGCCGTGGGCGAGGCCGTACTGCCCGCACTGGTGGGTCGGCATGCCGGTGAGGATCGTCGCCCGGCTCGGGCTGCACGACGCGACGCTGGCGAAGCCGTTGGTGTACCGGGTGCCGGAAGCCGCGAGGGCGTCGATGTTCGGGGTGCGGGCGGACTTGTCGCCGTAGCAGCCGACCTGCATCCCGAGGTCGTCCGCGATGACGAGCAGGACGTTCTTCGGTTCCGCGGCGAGCGCGGGGCTCGCGAGGAGGAGGGCCAACAGCGAGGCGAATCGCATGGAGATTCTCCGGGGTGGCAGCGGGTTCCGGACGAGCGCTCTGAAAGGAGCCTATCGCCGATGGAACCTGTCGGCCAAACTTCCCCGAGGATTCCGAAGCCTGCGTGAAAACGCTCAAGGAAGCGTCCCGCGATGTCTTCGAGAGGTGGCAGTGAGTTCAGACGTGTGGCCGTGCTTCAGGCCAACGGCCTGGGAGTATTCAGCCCAGGGCATCGCCCTGGGTGAGAAGGAAGCATCGGATTCAGGCTGAAGGCCTGAAACAAGCTTGTCTCAGACCTTCGGTCTGAAATCCCCGACACGCTGAAACCCAGGGCGTTGCCCAGGGCTGAATACTCCCAGGCCGTTGGCCTGAAGAAATCCAATCACGAATTCCTCGCGGAACGGTTGCTTACCCCTGCACAGGCATGCACACCTGTTCCAGCAACTTCTCGGCCTTCTCCTGGATCAGGTCCGCGAGGTTCGGCACCGGCGTCCCTTCCGGCAGCGACTCCCGCACGGCGGCGAGCCACCGGGGGAAGCTGTACAGCACCGCGTACCCGTCCAGCGACATCGCCTCCAGCCGGGCGTGCCGGCCGCGGCGTTCGGCGTCGGCCCACAGCGTCTTGCTCTTGCCGGTCAGCGTCATGTCGTCTTCCGGCCGAAGCAGGATCAGGTGGTCGACGACCTGCGGCTGCGTCTCCATCACGCCGAGCTTGATTTCCAGGTCCTTCGGCTTGCCCGCGCCGCGGGCCAGGAACAGGCCGACGCCGACCTTCCACGGCTGGCCGTCCTTGCACGCCCAGTGCGCCAGCGTGACGACGCCGTAGGTCGGGTGGTCGCCGAACGGCCATTCCGCGACGACGTGTTGCAGCCGCCACGGGCCGACCTTCACGCCGTGCTCGTGGCAGGTGGTCAGGAACGTGCCGAGGGCGGCTTGCAGTTCCCGCGTCGCGCCGGTGAGGGCCCCGTCCGGTTCGAGCTTCCGCCGGGCGGTGCGGATTTCCTGCTCCCAGATGTCGGCGAGGTTCACCACAGCGGCGGGCGGGCGGACCGCGACCACTGGAAACGTCGGGGCCGGCGGCACCTCCACCGCCGCCGTTCGTGTGGCCGACTCGCTCCGCGAGTCGGCACGCTGCGATTGTTCGACGACTTCAACTGTTTCGGGGGTTGAAGCGTGGTCACTCGCGGAGCGAGTGACCCACCCGACGGAGTCGTCCGGCGTCAGTTCGCGCAGCCCGTTGGGGACCGGCTTCGACTCGGCGACCGGTTCCTCGGCGGGGGTCTCGACGACCTCGCAGGACTTCACGGCGAGCACGATGCCGCTGTCGCCGCCGAGCAGGGCCTGGACGCGGTTCGTACTCTCCATTGCGGGCGGGATCACGTCCGGCACCGGCCCGAGGTCCGCGGAATCCAGGCGGTTCACCGGGGCCAGCTCGACTTCGTCGTCTCGGGTGGCCGACTCGCTCCGCGAGTCGGCACGCTGCGATTGTTCGAGGAGATCCACTTTTTCGGGGGTCGAAGCGCGGTCACTCGCGGAGCGAGTGACCCACCCGTTTTCCGGCTTCACGCTCGCTTCCACCGCGGCCCGGCGCGTGTCCGGCTTCGCGTCGTCCGGCCCGTACACGACGTGGTCGAACAGGTGCCGGAACTGTTGCAGCATGTCCCGCAGCGTCGGCTCCGTCTTCGCGACGCGGTCGATCTGCTCGTCCGAGAACGGGTAGGTGTCCGCCAGCGACTCGCCGCCGGGGATCTCGTCGAGCACCGGGCGGAGCCGGGCCTCGACGACGCGGCGAACCAACTCGCCCGCCGGGGCTTCGAGGCGGAGGGCCTTCACGGTCCCGAACTTCGGCACGTGGACGGGGTTGTTCAGGCGGTCCTGAATGTACCCGTCCAGGCTCGGCACGAAGCGGTTCCACAGGCCGCGCTCGGCGAAGATCAGGAAGCACAGGCCGTCGATCTGGTGCATGATCTGCACGATGCCCGCGAAGAACGACTCGGCCGTCTTGTGGCCGTCGTCCGACCGGCGGGCGAGGAGCAAGTCTTCGAGCTGGTCGAACGCGACGACCACGGGGATCTTCAAGCCGCGGAAGACCTCCGTCAGAACCTTGAAGAGCGCGAGGACGAGGTCTTGCCGGGTCGGGCGGACGTGGAACTCCAGTTCCGCGAAGCCGTAGGTGAGGAAGTTCGCGAGTTCGGACTCGTCGCCGAGCAGGACCGCCTTCGCGAAGCCCTGGTAGATTTGCCGACGCATCAGGCCGGCGGTGTTGCGGGTTTCCGTCTTGCCGGCGTGGGCGCACAGCAGGTCGAAGGCGCGTTCCGGCGGCAGGCCCGCGTCGTTGAGCGCCTGCATCAACGGCATCGGCATCCGGGCGAAGTTCGCGTACCCGGACAGGTTCTCCGCGAGCCATTCACTGCGTTCGATCGCCTGCGTCGAGCCGAGCCCGAGCCGCCGCGCCCAGCGGCCGATGCCGGGCGGCGGGAAGAGTTCGACCTTTTCTTCCGGCGACAGATCCCGCAACGCGACGCCGAGTTGTCGGCGAACGAGTTGGTCGCCGACGAACGCGAGCGGCCGGGTGCCCTTCTGCTTCCCGCCGCCGAGCAGCGTGTCGATGATCTGAAACAGCAGGTATTCGAGGAAGTCCGTGTCCTTCTGGTAGACGCCCGGCGTGACGAGGAGTTGCCACTGGCCGCCGGTGCCGTGCTTGATGCTGTGCAGCAGGTGCGTCTTGCCGGCCCCCTTGTTCCCCAGCACCGGGACGACTTCCGAGTGCGTCATCGGGTCGTAGCGGTACAGGTCGATGATCGCGTGGAGCAGGTCCCGCTCGGCGGCGAACAGCTCGGGGACGTGGTAGCGGGCGCAGACCTCGTCGTCGGGGTTCCGCGCGAAGTAGTTGCGGAACGGGTTGCCGGCCCGCTTCAGCACGTCGCGGCTCCGGTCGGCGGTCGGTCGGTCGACGGTCGCGGTGGTCATCCTTGAACCTCCGGTCGGGAAACTCGAAACGGTTAGCCGCGAGGCAACGCCGAGCGCGGGAACAGCTAGCCGGGGCGAAAGGCAACTCCTCCCCCGGCCCCTCCCCGAAGCGGAGAGGGGAGAAAACCCTTTCTGACTCCCCCTCTCGGGGAGGGGGTTGGGGGGAGGGGTTGCCTTTCAACCTCCCCCATCACTTCAGCGCGTCTCAACGGGCCGAGGCGGACTCCGCGATCCCGTGCCCGACCGATTCTTGTAGGGTGGGTCGAGCCGCTTCGGCGAAGACCCACCGAAAGGGCAACGGCTGATTGCCACGCCGGTGGGTCTTCGCCGAAGCGGCTCGACCCGCCCTACGAATCAGGTCCGCTGCGAGGCGTAGTACGCGATCCCGTGCCCCACCAGCATCGCGTAGGACGGCTCCGGGATCGCGTACAGCGGCCCGGTCCACGGGTGCAGGTAGATGCGGCCCGACTCGTGCAGCGAACGCAGGCAGTCGTGGAACGTCCCGATGGTCAGGTCCGCGTCCCGCATCGTCAGGCTGCGGAACAGTTCCGGCAGCGGGCAGTCCTGGGCCGCCCCCGCGGACGAGGACCAGTCCCCGAGCCGGGCGAGCAGCGCTTCCGCGAGCTCGTCCACGACGACTTTCACCCGAGGTTCGAGCACGGCGACGGCGGGCATTTCGGCTGCTCCTCGGGGATGAGCGGTTCCGGTGAACGACGGGGCGGACACCGGCGAGGCGGGCACTTCGTCCGCAGGGATTCGCACCCCCTGCACCTTCGGCAGCACCGCGGACACGGCGGCCTGCAGCCCGTCCAGGCGGTCGGCGATCTTCGCGGCGGCGGTGACGAGCTCGGCGACTTCCCCGCGGCGGGATTCCAGCACCCGGACGAAGTCTTCCAGCACCGTCTTCGGCGAAACCTGGGTCAGCAGGTGCGCCAGCCCGCGGTCGGTGACGGCCGCGATCTCGC
The DNA here is from genome assembly GCA_964444365.1 of uncultured Alcaligenaceae bacterium. Classification (GTDB taxonomy): domain Bacteria; phylum Planctomycetota; class Planctomycetia; order Gemmatales; family Gemmataceae; genus CAYUHJ01. The sequence continues at coordinate 16,946 of CAYUHJ010000083.1, forward strand.
GGGGGGCTTTGCCGTCTTCGGTGCGGACGACGCGGAGCCAGCCTTCGTCGAGGCACTTCTTCGCGGCGGGCTTGGCGGCGGCGGTCGGCGGGAACAGGCCGGCCGCGGACTTGCTCCCGTACAGCGGCACCCCCGCGGGGTCGGCGGCGGCGCGGGTCAGGGCGTCCAGCGTGAGTTGCGTGAGTTTGTCGGCCACTGTAACATCCGTGCGATTCTCGACGGCAGTCCGTGCCGCCGCGCCATCCTAACCCTCCCGGATTCGCGGATTCAACCCCGACCCGGCCGCACGAACGCTGGAACCCGGTCGCGCGGGGGGGTAAGATCGATTCGGGCGGCCGGCCGGCCGCCGGCGAGCCCGCGAGGACGGACCCATGACTCTCCGGACCGGGAACCTGATCGGGGTGCTGGTGATGTTCGCAACGGCCATCGCGACCGCGGCCGAGCCCGCCGCCGGGGGCTCGACCCCTTCCACCAAGAGCGACCCGGATCGGCTGGTCATCGACGCCCTGAAGGACGTCCACAACAAGGGCGCGGAACTGTACAACGCCGGCGACTCCCCCGGCTGCTACCGCATGTACCAGGGGGCGTTGCTCGCGGTCCGACCGTTCCTCGCCCACCGCCCGGCGATCCAGAAGGCGATCGACGACGGCCTCGCGGACGTCGCCAAGACGGAAGGCGTCAAGATTCAAGCGTTCCGGCTGCACGAGGTGATCGAGGACGTGCGCGGCAAGCTCAAGGACGAAATCAAGCGGAAGGACAAGGACAAAGAGGACTCGAAGAAAGAAATCAAGAAAGAAGAGCCGAAGAAAGAGCCGCAACCGCCCAGGAAGGAACCCGTCAGCCCCGAACCGAAAAAGGTCGAACCGGCCCCGGAGCCGAAGGCGATCCCCGAAGCGTCGCTGGGCGGGACCGTCGGCCTGGACGGCAGGCCGTTGCTCGACGTCGAAGTGACGATCGTCAGCCAGAACCAGTCGCCGCCCCACCTCTTCTCGGCCGCGGTCACGCCGGACGCCCGCTACGCCTTCGACGCCCCGCTGCCGCTCGGGACCTATGTTCTGATCGTGACGCCGGGGTTGAGCACGACCGTGCGGATCCCCGGCAAGTACCAGTCCGCGAAAACCTCCGACCTGCGCGTCACCGTCGAACCGGGGTCCAACACCTTCGACGTGACCCTGGCTTCGAACTAAGGTTCACGGCCGGACCGCGGTCACGAGCGTGGCGTGGTGCCGGACGTGGGTGTACTTCCGGCCCACGAACTCGCCTTCCTGGGGCTCGGTCGCGGTGCAGCGGGCGGAATAGTCGCCGACTGGTGCGAACGCGGGCGTGGTCCCGGTCGCGTCCGTTTTCACGGCACGGGCCGCCTTTTCCCCCGGCACCCAGACCGCCACGTCGACGCCCGGCTTGGGGGTGCCCCGAGCCGTCACCCGGAA
>CAYUHJ010000083.1:18385-25086 GCA_964444365.1 uncultured Alcaligenaceae bacterium
GAACGAGACCTGGGACCCGCTCCGAACCGGGGTGATTTCCAGCGGCAGGTTCCCGAGCGTCGGGTTCTCCGACGGCACGGCGACGAATTTGGCGTGATGAACCACAAACACGGCCGGTCCGCCCCGGGTGACGACACCGTATTCGGCCGACGCCAGCACCGCCGCGGCCCGCGTCGGGTCGAGCTTCGCTCCCGGCTTGGGGTCGAGGTTGGCCGGCGTTCGCGTCCCGTCGAGGGCGAGGAACTCGACTTTCGCCCCAGCGAAGACCTCGGTGTTAAGTTTTTCTTCCCCGTTCGGGCGGTCCCCGGCCGTCAACTTGAGCTGAGTCTCAGGCGGGGCGGCAGGGCACAGGAACAGGAAGAACGCCGGGGACGGACCCGCCACGGACAGTAAGATGATCGCGGCCCAGATGATTCGTAGCAAGTGGTGATCCTCCCACGAGAACGGGCGATTCGATTGGACGAGTTCCGCCGGACCCCGTCCCCGGCTGCGACACCCTAATTGTTTCCCCCGTGGCAACGCAAGGCGAACCGGTCGGGCTCCCTTTGTGATCTCGTAGGATGCGGGCAGTGTCGGGCTATCTGACAGGGCCGCAAGTTCGTGTCCGAAAAACTTCCGTAATCAGTTGTTCCCCGAGAAACGCTGAATTAGGATGCTGTTGTCCCGGCGCGTGGCGACTTCGGTGAATGGGCGACGCCGAAGAAGTCAGCGCCGGGGCATTTTTTTTCTTCGCATCCAAGTCAATTCACTTCTCCCAACTCCACTCCACCTCCTATCAACACCTCACACACTTCACGCAATCGCGTGATGGCAGTGCCGTCGCAGGTCAACCTCATCGGTCACGCTGATGCCCACCGGCCCGGAAATCATTCTCACGTTGAAGGTTCTCGTCTCGGCCGTCACGGTGCTGCTCGCCGCCGCCGTGGCGGCGGTCGCGACCGGGCGGAAGAAGCTGCACGGCCAGCTCAACACGGCGTTCTTCGTGCTGACCATGACGACGGTGCTGGGGTTCGAACTCTTGCTCCGCCTGGGCACCGACGTGTCCGCGACGTTTTCCCCGGAGGCTCGCCAGGCGCTCCGCGTCCACCTGTGCTTCGCCGTGCCGTCCGCCGTTTTGTTGCCGCTGATGCTCTGGTCCGGGGCGACGGGTCGGCGGCGGCTGCACCTGCCGCTGTCCGCGGCGTTCGGCGTGTTGTGGGCCGGGACGTTCGTCACCGGCGTGTTCTTCCTGCCGCACGGGGAATGAGAGACACCGGAGCGCGAGCGGCTACAATCAGGAAACTCGCACGCTGTATCACTCGACGGGCTTCCCCATGCCCGACTTACTCGCCGACCTCGTTCGGTTTCACGTTCTGGACGCGGACCGGCTCGCGGCGGTGCCGCCGGAACGGCCCGCGCACGTCATCCGCCGCCTTCAGGCCGACGGCGTCCTGACCCCGTTCCAGGCGGACGCCGCCCTCGCCGGGAAGGCGAACACGCTGCTGCTCGGCAGTTACGTCCTGCTCGACCTGCTCGGCGAAGGCGGCATGGGGGCGGTCTACCGGGCGCGGAACTGGAAGCTCGGGTCGGTCGTCGCGGTCAAGGTGATCCGCCCGGAACGGGTGAGCGGGCCGACCGCGCTGCGGCGGTTCCAGCGGGAGATCCGGGCGGCCGCGCAACTGGACCACCCGAACGTCGTGCGGGCCCTGGACGCCGACGAGGTGGCCGGCACGCAGATGCTGGTGATGGAGTTCGTGGAGGGCACGGACCTCGCGAAGGTGGTCGCCGACCGCGGGCCGCTGCCGCCCGCCGTGGCGTGCGAGTACGCCGCCCAGGTCGCGGACGGGCTGCAGCACGCCCACGAGCGCGGGCTCGTCCACCGGGACATCAAGCCGCACAACCTGATCCTGACGCGGAAGCCGGACGCGCTCGGCCGGCCGGTGGTGAAGGTCTTCGACTTCGGGCTCGCCCGGCTGTTCGACGCGGACGCCGGCGACTCGTCCGGAACGCTGACCCAGGACCACACGATCCTCGGCACCCCGGACTTCATGTCGCCCGAACAGGTGACGGGGTCCCACGCCGTGGACATCCGGGCGGACCTGTACTCGCTCGGTTGCACGCTCTACTTCCTGCTGACCGGCCGGCCGCCGTTCCCGGACCGGACGGCCACGAACAAGCTGCTGGCGCACAAGCTCGAAGAACCCGAGCCCGTCGACCGGGTGAGGCCGGGCACCCCGGCGGGCGTGGTCGCCGCGGTGCGGACGCTGATGGCGAAGCAGCCGGAGCACCGCTACCAGACGCCCGCCGCCGCGGCAGCCGCCCTGCGATCGGCCCCGTACCTCGCGGCCCCGACGGCGACCGGGTCGAGCGAGACGCGGGCGGCGTTCGACTCGCTGCTCGACGCCCCGTCGACCCCGGACTTCCGCCCGCCCCCGCGAGCCCGCGTCAGCGGGTGGCTCGTCGCGGCCGGGGCCGGCCTCCTGCTGCTCCCGACCGCGGTCGCGGTCGTCCTGCTCACCCGCGCCACGCCGCCGGTCACCGATCCGACTCCGCCGCCGACCAGGTCCGTCCCGCCCCCGCCGCCCCTCGCGGTCAACGCCCCGCAGCGGTGGAAGGACATGCCCAACCTGCTGGAGCACTTCGACCCGTCCCGGCTGGCGAAGAACGGCGACTGGGAGGACGTTCCCGGCGGCGGCCTCCGGGTGGCCGCGAGGCCGGCCGCGTGGATCGCGATCCCGTACCGGCCGCCGGCCGAGTACGACGCCCGCCTCGACTTCACCCGCGAGGACGGCTCGAACGGCGTCGGCCTGCTCTTCCCTCACCCGGTCCCCGGGTCGACCGACATTCTGTTCTTCGCCCTCGGCGGCAACAACGACGCCCACGTCGGGCTGGAGGCCGTCAACGGCGAAAACCTCGGCGGAGACAACCCGTCCCGGCTGAACGCCAACTGGGTCGGCGACCGGAAGCGGCACGAACTCGTCTTCTCCGTCCGCAAGACCGGCGCACGGGCGATCCTCGACGGCACCCTGAAGTGGGAGTTCAAGACCGACTGGAAGAACACGTCCGGGCTCGAACTCTGGAAGCGGCCCGAAGACGCGGCGGGCTACATCGGGCTCGGGGCGTGGTCGAGCGGGACCACGTTCCACCGGCTCCAGGTGCTGCCGGCGTCCGACCCGAAGCCTAGACCGTGATCCCTTTCCACCGGCCGCCCGCGAACCGGACCACGAAGCAGATGCCCCGGACGTAAATGTCCGCGAACATCGCCACCCACGCCCCCATCAGCCCGAGTTCGACCCCGACCTCCGGGCTGAGGAGGATGTAGGCCAGCGGAATCCGGACCAGGGCGAACCCGGCCCAGGTGAACAGCACCGGCACCCGCGTGTCCCCGGCCCCGCGGAGGGCCTGCGTCAGCACGATCTGCCCGGCCAGCCCCGGCATCGCGAACGCGATCAGCCGCAGGACCGGGACGCCCGCCTCGATCACCGCGGCCTGCGTCTGGCTGCGGCAGAAGACCTCGAACATCGGCCGGGCGAACGTGAAGAACACGACCCCCATCCCGCACATGACGGCCGCCCCCGCCAGCAGCGCCGCCCACCCGCCGCGGCTGGCCAGGTCCGGCCGCCCGGCCCCGAGCGCCCGCCCGACGATCGACCCGGCCGCCACCCCGAACGCGGACCCGGACAGGTACCCGAGCGCTTCGAGCTGGATCGCGATCCCGTGCGCGGCCGCGGCCGTCTCCCCGAGCCGGTTGATGAGCCCGAGGAACACGAACTGGAACACCCCCACGGACAGGGAGTCCGCCGCCGCCGGGACGCTGACCCGCAGCAGCCGGTAGAGCAGCCCGCGGTCCGGCACGACCTCCCCCCCCGTCAGCCGCAGCCCGTACCGCCCGCGGATCAGGACGGTCACGACGATCCCGCACCCGACGACGTGGCTCAGCCCGGTCCCCCACGCGATGCCGACGAACCCCAGGTCCGGGAACACCCACCACCCCGCGGACAGCCCGGTCGCCAGGGGCACGTTCACGACCGCCGCCGTCGCGAGCACGCCCATCCCGGTCTTCGTGTCGCCGGCCCCGACGAGGCAGGCAATCCCGCCGACTTCGACCATGTAGAACGGCAGCAGGGCCGCGAGCGGGGTGAGGTAGGCGACCGCGAACGCGGCCGACGGCCCGTCGAGGTTGAGCACGTCCACGAGCGTCGGCAGCCCGACCACCCCGACCACCCCGCCGAGGCCGCCGAACGCGACCGCCAGGAGCACGACCTGCCCCGCCGCCTGCCGCGCGAGCGGCACGTTCCCCCCGCCGACGAACCGCGCCACCAGCGCGGTCGCCCCGGCGGTGACCACGACCGCGTAGCTGACGACGAACCAGTAGATGTAGTTCGCGGTGGTGAGCGCCGCCTGGTGCGACGGCGAGAACTGGCCGGTCAGGTACTGGTCGTAGGTGCGGATCGCGAACAGCAAGCCCTGCTGGGCCAGCGCCGGCCCCGCCAGCCGCGCGACCTCCCGCCAGACCGAGAGCGGGACGGCGGGTTCGGGGGGGCGGGCGGACATGGCGTCAGGGTATCACGGCCCGGCCGGGGGCGGGAGGCGAACCTCGGCCGGGCCGGCACCGCCTCACTTCGACTTCTTCCCGGCGGCCTTCTTCCCGGTCGGCGTGCCGTCCCCGTTCACCGCGAGTAGAACCAACCGGTACGTCCCGAACCGGAACGTGCCGAGTTCCCCGCCGGAGCCGGGGGTGAACACGTCTTTGCGCAGGGAGTACACGACCCGCCGGCCGTCCTTCACGTCGTCCAGCAGGCCGGCCTGCCGCATCACCCCGAGGTGGTGGGACATGTTCACCATCGGAACCCCGAGGAGTTCCGCCAACCGGCCGACGTGCTGGGGGCCGTCGGCCAGCTGGTGCAAGATCATCATGCGGGTCGGCTCGCCGACCGCGGCGATCATGCCGGCGATCTGCTTCGCGTCCTGGTATTCGATCATACGTGGGGGCCTTGGGGGGAACCGGTCGGGGCAGCAAGGGGTTATACGGACGGCCGTGACACCGTGCCACTGATTCGGGGAGTCAACGTGTGACCGTGTCGGTCCGCGACCGTGTTGACGACCAGTGTATGCAGAACCGTTCGTGCGGACAGTTTGCGAGAGGTGAGAAAATCGCGGCGCACGGATCAGTCGGGTGACCGTACAAGCAGGTGCTCCTAACTTTTTCATCCCACATTTCCCAGTCTTCCCAGTCATTCCTGTCGATTCTGATTTTTGTGACTTGCCCCACCCGAAAACGGATAGTAGCCTTGGCGGAAGCCGTATTTTACCCACTTTCTCATTCTCGCGAGCCTCGCCCCATGACGTCGCCCTTTCGTCGTCTGGCCACCCCGCCGGCGAACCGGACCCTGCGGACCCGGCTGCAAACCACGCTTCTGGAAGACCGAACCGTCCCCGCGACCTTCACCGTGACCGACCTCGGCGACACCGGGGCGGGCACCCTGCGGGACGCGGTCACGCAGGCAAACGCCAACCCGGACGCGGACACGATCGTCTTCGCCACGACCGGCACGATCACACTCGCCAGCGAGATCGACATCACGGAAAGCGTGACGATCACCGGCGCGGGGGCCGTCACCCTGGACGGCGGCGGCACGAACCGGATCTTCGAGATCAACAACGCGGCGAGCCTGTTGAACGTGACCCTGAGCGGGCTGACGCTCCAGAACGGCTTGTCCGCCGGGGACGGCGGCGCGGTGGCCGTCACCGACGATGAAAACGTCACCGTCCGCGACTCGCTCTTCACCGGGAACTCGGCAGTCAACGGCGGGGCCCTGTACTTCACCGGCGGCATCCTCCAGATCTTCAACACGACGTTCAGCCTGAACAACGCATCGAGCGGCGGCGGCGCTGTCTACGTCGAGGATGGTGTGATCCAGATTGAAGACAGCGAGTTTACAGGAAACACCGCCGTCAACGACGGGGGTGGGTTGTACGCGGCGAACCTTTACGGCGGGGTCATCACCGGAACGACGTTCACCGGGAACTCGGGGCAGGAAGGCGGCGGGGTTCTACTCTACGAAGTCAGTGGGTCGATCCTGATCGACGACTGCGACATCTCCGGCAACATTTCGACGGGCAACGGCGGCGGGTTGTACGCCGGCAGCTTCTACTACGGCTCCACGCTGACGATCGCGAACACCACCATCACGAACAACACCACGACCGGCGACGGCGGGGGGATCGGCACTGACTCGTTTGCCGGGACACTCCGGATCATCTCCACGACCATCACCGGCAACACCGCGGCCGACGACGGCGGCGGCGTTTTCTTCAACAACGAGAGCGAAGCGGCGGTCATCGACATCACCGATAGCACCATCAGCGGGAACACTGCCACGGCGGGCTTCGGCGGCGGTCTCGCGCTGTACATGTACTCCGGTGCCGCGACCATCACGGACACGGTGATTTCCGGCAACACGGCTGGCGACAATGGCGGCGGCATCGCGATCTACTACAACAACACTGATCTTGACGCGAAGATCACCATCGTCGGTTCGACGATCTCCGGCAATACGGCAGCAAACAATGGCGGCGGCATCTGGTGGTACACAACGAACAGTGACAATTCCGGCGACCTGATCATCACGGATTCCGACATCTCCGGCAACGTCGCGACCACCGGCAACGGCGGCGGCGTTTGGATGTACGACAACGGGTTCTACGGTACGGTGCGGATC
>CAYUHJ010000084.1:0-24657 GCA_964444365.1 uncultured Alcaligenaceae bacterium
CGCCATCGCGCGGCTGACCGCGACAGGGGCGGCGGACACCACGTTCGGCAGCGGCGGCACCGGGGCGAACACCTTTTCCACCGGCGGCGGGGACGAGGCCCGGGCGCTGTTCGTCCAGACGGACGGCAAGCTCGTCCTGGCCGGGTCCAGCGGCAAGACCACGAAGGGGACGATCCTCGAAGACGCCATCGCGTTCCGGGTGCTGGCGAACGGCTCGGCCGTCGACAACACCTTCGGGAACAAGGCGATTTTCACCGGCGGCGGCACCGCCAAGGTGTACGACTTCGGCGGCACGGACCAGTTCCTCGGCGGCACCCAGGACGCCGCCGGGCGGTACGTCCTCGTCGGGGCGACCACCAACGCGAACGACGGGCTCGTCGCCCGGATCACCGCGGACGGCAGCCTCGACACCACGTTCAACGCCACTGGCAGCGTGTTCATCAGCTACGGCGCGACCGAGACGGAACTCGGCGTGGACGTCGACCCGGTCACGGGGAAGATCGTCGTTTCGGGGACCACCGGCACCGGCCCGGCCACGTCGATCACGCTCACCCGGCTGACCGCGGCCGGGGCGTTCGACACCTCCTTCGACACCGACGGGAAGGCGACCTACCCGATCGGCACCGCGGACGCGGCGGCCGGAGTGGTGCGGTTGCCGGACGGGGACTACGTCGCCGTGGGCGACTCCGGGGCGAACGCCGTTGCACTGCGGGTCGTCGGCACGGTCGGGCTGCCGGCCGGGGTGCTGGTGACGGGCCAGCCGAACGGCGGCGGGCAGTCCTTCGCCGTCAACGCGGGCCGGACCGGCTACACGACCCCCGGCACGGACGTGACCCTGATCGACGGGACGACCACCGTCCACACGGCCCAGGCGGACGTGAACGGCGACGGGGTGCTGGACCGCATCGCGGGCACCGGCCCCGGCGGGTCGCGGGTCGTCGTGCGGGACGGCGCGACCGGCGAGATCGTCTTCGACACGACCGCGTTCGAGGCCGGCTTCACCGGCGGGGTCTACGTCGCCGGCGGGGACTTCAACAACGACGGGTTCGCCGACGTCGTCGTCACCCCGGACACCGGCGGCGGCCCGCGGGTGATCGTGTTCGATGGCCGGGCCGCGGCGGCGGGGACCGCCCAGGTGCTGGCCGACTTCCTGGGGCTGGCGGACACGGCCGGCGTGCCGGACACCACCTTCCGCGGCGGGCTGCGGCCGGCCGTCGCCGACGTGAACGGGGACGGGATCGTCGACCTCGTCGTCGCGGCCGGGTTCACCGGCGGCCCCCGCGTCACCGTCTGGGACGGCGTCGGGCTCGGGGCCGCGACCGGCGGCGCGCCGACGGTCAACCCGCTCGCCAACTTCTTCGCGTTCGAGTCCGCGCTGCGGGACGGGGCGTTCGTGTCGGTCGGCGACGTGAACGGGGACGGCAAGGCGGACCTGATCTTCGGCCGGGGGGCGAACGCGGCCCCGCGGGTGCGGATCGCGAACGCGGTGGGGGTGCTGGCCATCGGCGACAGCAGCCTCGACGCGGAACCGGGCATCGACCTCGCGGACTTCGTGGTCGACGCCCCCGCCGACGGCGGCGTCCGCGTGGCCGCCCGCGACATCGACGGCGACCAGTTCGCGGATCTCGTCCTCGGCAGCGGCGACGGCCAGCAGAGCACCGTCCGGGTCTACCTCGGCACCGCCATCAACGCGACGTCCGGCCTCCCGGAGCTCGCCCAGGACCCCATCGACCCGTTCGGCACCACGCTCGCCGGCGGCGTGTTCGTGGGGTGATTCAGGTTCCGCGCACGGATCCGTCCATCGACAGACCCTCGCCTGCGCCTCGGGTGAATACTAGCCCGAAGCGCAAGCGAGGGTCACTTCCAGGGTCCGCAAGATTCCCCAGAGAGTTCAGTAGGTCGGGCCGAGTCTTCGAGGCCCGACATTGCTTTCCGTCGGGCCTCGAAGACTCGGCCCGACCTACAAGATTTGGAGCCTACCCACCGAATCGCTCACGACACCGACGCGATCTCCGCGAGTTTGAGGACTTCAACGCCGAATCAGGAATGAAACAGAACCGAATCCTGCCGGTCGCCCATCCGCCGGCTTGGGGCACGCCCGACGAGCAAGTCCTGGCACCGCCGGGGTCAGAACACGAAGCAGTCGCAGCCGCCGAAGCCGAGGTGGCGGTGCGGGGGCATCCCGGCGGGTACGCCGCCGGCGGACGCGCCGCTCGGGCAGTCGGCCCGGTGGTAGCCGCCGAACTTCGCGGGGGGGGCCCAGTCCGGGCTGAACGGCAACGGTGGCGGGCCGAGCGGCGCGAACTCCGCGGCCCCGTACACGACCTTGCCGCCGACCACCGTGAGCACGCTTTCCAGTCGCTTCACCTCGTCGTCCGGCACCGCGAAGTAGTCGCCGGACAGGACCGCGAGGTCGGCGAGCATCCCCGGCTTCACCGCCCCTTTCTTGTCGTCTTCCCCGGAGAACCACGCGCTGCCGAGGGTGTACCGGCGCAGCGCCTCGACGCGGTCGAGCTTGTTCGCCGCGGGGTACAGGCTCAGCCCGCCGACGGTCTTGCCGGCGGTGAGCCAGTGGAGCGCGACCCACGGGTTGTAGCTCGCCACGCGGGTCGCGTCGGTGCCCGCCCCGACGGGGACGCCGGCCGCCAGCATCTTCCGGATCGGCGGCGAGTGCTCGGCCTTCTCCGCGCCGTAGCGGTTGACGAAGTACTCCCCCTGGTAAGCCATGCGGTGCTGGACCGCGATGCCGCCGCCGAGGGCTTTGACGCGGTCGATGTTGCGGTCCGAGATCGTCTCCGCGTGGTCGATGAGCCACCGCAGGTTGTGGATCGGGACTTCCTTGTTCACCTCCTCGAACACGTTCAGCACGCGGGTGATCGACTCGTCGTAAGTCGCGTGCAGGCGGAACGGCCAGCGGTTCTGCGCCAGGTGCGTGACGACCGCCTTCAGTTGGGCTTCCATCGCGCCGGGCAGGTCGGGCCGGGGTTCGAGGAAGTCTTCAAAATCCGCGGCGGAGAACACGAGCATCTCGCCCGCGCCGTTGATGCGGTACATGTCGTCGCCGGCCCCGGCGTGGGTCATCGCCGTCCACTTCTGGAAGTCTTCGAGTTCGTGCCCCGGCCGTTGGGTGAACAGGTTCGCCGCGATGCGGACGGTCAGCTCCCCGCGGTCGGCGAGGGTTTGGATCACCTGATAATCGTCGGGGTAGTTCTGGAAGCCGCCGCCGGCGTCGATGACGCTCGTGACGCCGAGGCGGTTCAACTCGCGCATGAACTGGCGGGACGAGTTGATCTGGTCGTCGAGCCCGAGCTTCGGCCCCTTCGCCAGCGTCGCGTACAGAATGAGGGCGTTCGGCTTCGCGATGAGCAGGCCGGTGGGGTTGCCCTGGCCGTCCCGCTGGATCTCGCCGCCGGGCGGGTTCGGGGTGTCCTTCGTGTAGCCGACCGCCCGGACCGCCGCAGCGTTCAGGATGGCCCGGTCGTACAGGTGCAGCAGGAACACCGGCGTGTCCGGGCTGACCGCGTTGACCTCCGCGAGCGTCGGCAGCCGGCGTTCCGCGAACTGCCACTCCGTCCACCCGCCGACGACGCGCACCCACTGCGGGGCGGGCGTCCGCGCGACTTGCTCCTTGAGCATCCGCAGCGCGTCGGCCAGGCTCGGGACGCCGTCCCAGCGGAGTTCGAGGTTGTAGTTCAACCCGCCGCGAATGAGGTGGATGTGCGAGTCGTTCAGCCCCGGAATCGCGACCCGGCGGTTGAGGTCGACGACCTTCGTGCCGGTGCCCTTGAGCGGCACAATCTCCGCGTCGTCGCCGACGGCGGTGAACTTCCCATTCTTCACGGCGACGGCGGTCGCTTGCGGCTTGGCCGGGTCGAGGGTGGTGATCCGCCCGTTGTGGAAGATCGCGTCGGGTGCGTCCATCGGTGCGGTTCTCCGGGTTGTGGTAGCTCAACCCCTCCCCCCAACCCCCTCCCCGAAGCGGAGAGGGGGAGTGAAGAAGGTTTTGGATTGGCTCCCCTCTCCGCTTCGGGGAGGGGTTGGGGGAGGGGTTGTCTTTCCTCCTACTTCTTCGCTGTTTCCACCGGCACCCGCGACAGCACCGCCCGCCGGAACCGGGCGTCGATCTTCGGCTTGTCGTACTCCTTCAAGCCGGGGATCGGCTTGAGCCCGCGCAGCACGACTGTGACCGTGGCGGTCTTGCCGTCCCAGGCCTTGCGCTCGATCAGCGTCTGGATCAGGTCGCCGACGGGGAACGTGCGGTCGCCGTGAACGGGCTGCTTGTCGCCGTGGACGTCGGCCTTTTGCGCGACCGGCCGCAGGCCGATGAACGAGAAGTTGCCGACGTAAAAAATCTCCTGGTAGCTCGGCTCGACGCCATCCGGCAGGTTCAGGTACACCTCGAAGTAGACGCCCGGTTCCTTCTTGTGCTCGATGTCGTCGATCGTGAGCTGGACCGCGCCGTCGACCCCGGTGGCGACGCCCGCCGCGATCTCCTCGGCGGCCTTCGGCGTCAGTTCGATCTTCGCGACCGCCGGTTCCAGGCCGAGCCGGACGACACGCGGCTCGGTGCTGGCCGCCACCTCGACGGCGTTGGCCGCGTCCGTGTACCGCGGCGCGACCGGCGTGGCGTTCGGCACCGTCATCCGCGCCGGCGGCGGGTCGTCCTCGTAGCGGTAGCCGAGCTGGAACTCGGTGCTGAGCACGTCGCGGGCACACATCTCGACGGGCTTGCCGTTCTCGTCGAAGAACGGGAACTTGCGGTCGAGCCACTCCTTGTCGTGGACCGGCACCGCCCGCCCGCCCTTCTGGTCGAGCCACCGCTTCAGCAGGCGGTCGACGTTGCAGTGGTGCAGCCAGAACCCCATGTCCAGGGCGGCGAGGTTCGGGTCGCTGAAGTACCCCGTCTCGCCGCCGCAGATGACGTGCAGGATGTCGTGCCACGACTCGAACGCCCCGTGCGGGTCGTCGTAGTGGACCGGGGACGGGATCGTTTGCCCGCCGAAGCTGTCTTGCTGGCCCTTCGAGGAGTAGTAGTTGGTGAACGCGAACGGCCGGAACATCACGACGGCGGAGCCGGGGATCTCCGCGCCGTTGTTGATGCCGCCCCACTCGGTGTTCCGCTTCGGCTCGTAGAGTGAGTTTTTCTCCGGGTCGGTCGGCTCCCGCAGCGCGAGGGGCAGCTTCCGCTGGCTCGGCGGGCCGTAGTTCCAGTACGGCAGCGTCAGCGTCGGGTCCTCGGCCGACGCCCGGAGGATTCGCTCGAACCAGTAGCAGTACATCCGGTGCCAGGGGGCGAACCAGTAGTTCCCGTGCTGGCAGGTGGCCCACGCCCGCTTCAGCGGGGTGTCGTAGGTGCCGTGGATGTTCGCCTGGTAGACCCAGCTCGTGGGGTCGTCCTTCGGCTTCGCCTTCATCACGGCGACGGCCTTCCGCAGCGACTTGATCTCCGGGCCGTTCACGTCCAGGCCGTAGATGTCGCGACGGACGAGGAGCTTGCCCGGCGGTTGCGGGTCCGCGGCCGGCAGCGACGACGCGACGGCGGCACCGGCGAGGCTGAGGAATTCGCGGCGGCTGGGCATGAGCAACCTGCACGGGATAAAGGTTCTTGTAGGTCGGGTCGAGTCTTCGAGGCCCGACGGGAAGCGCAACGTCGGGCCTCGAAGACTCGACCCGACCTACAAGGCTCCTGGCCGGCTACTTGTTCCGGTACGACTCGGTGCCGCGCTTCGCGATGTCCGCCTTCGCCTGGTCGATGCCCGCGGCCGCGCCGGACACCACGTCGTCGAAGTGCGTCTTGCCGGCTTCCAGGTAGATTTCGTCCAGCTTGAACTCGGGCGCGAGGCCGTCGGCTTGCAGCCGCACTTCCGTGTCGTAGGCCGTCAAGAACGCCCGCGTGAAGACCGGGGCGACGTCCTTCGCGTGGAGCTTGTCGTACCCCTGGTCGATGATCGCCGGGGCGAAGGCGATCTTCTTCGCCTTCAGCCGCACCGCCTCGCGGGCGGTCACGGCGGCGACGCCCTTGAAGGCGTCCAGGGCGAACTTGTCCTTCGAGCCGTAGCCGACCATGAGGACTTGCTTCGGCTTCATCGCCCCGGCCGGCGGCGTGAGCAGGACCGTTTCGAGCGGGGCGGCGGTGAACGCCCCCTTGTCCACGAGGTTCTTGATCGGCCGGCCCATCGCCTGGTCGAACGCGACGATGACGTCGACGACCGTGTCCCCCTTCGGGTCGTGCTCGAACCAGCCCATGACCTGCAGGTCGCACTCCACGTCCTGCGGCTTGGACGACTTCACGGTGAACTTCAACCCGTGGGCTGTGTCCCACGACTTTTCGAGCTTCGCGGGCTCGGCCGCGGGCGTGACGAGTGCAAGCGTGGGGAGGAGGCAAAGGGTGAAACAGAGGAGGCGGCGCATGGGGAATCTCGGTGACGCGTTCTTCGGAGCCGCGAACGCAAGTGAGCGGCTGACTTCCTGGGAGTTGTGACTGCCTCGGGTGGGAGGAAGTGAGCCGCTCACTTCCGTTCGCGGCTCTTGGGAGTTTTCGGCCTACTTCTTGTCCACGAGCGAGGCCGCGTCGCGCTTGGCGAGTGCCGCCTTGGCCAGCTCCAGGCCCTTCTCGACGCCGGTGACCGTCTTCTCGAAGTACTCGGGGCCGGCCTCGATGACGAACTCGTCGATGCTGAACTCCTTCGCGAGCCCGGCCTTTTGCAGCCGCTTCTCGGTGTCGTAGGCCAGGATGATCGCCTGGACGTTCTCCCGCTCCACGTCGTCGACTCCGAACTTGTCGACGCCCTGGTCTTTCACCGCCGGGGCGAACGCGACCTTCTTCGCGCCGAGCTTGACGGCGTTGCGGACGGCCGTCGTCCCGACCCGCTTGAAGGCGTCCACGGTGAACGTCTCCTTCGGCCCGTACCCGACGAGCAGGACGTTCTTCGGCTTCATCACCCCGGCCGGCGGCGTGAGCAGCAGGGACTCCCCGAGTTCGCCGACGAACAGCCCGCGGTCCCGGAGGTTCTTGATCGGGTTGCCCAGGGACTTGTCGAAGTCCCCGATCACGGAGATGATCACGTCCCCCTTCGGGTCGTGCTGGAAGTAGCACATGACCTGCAGGTCGCTCTCGAGGTCCTGCGGCTTCGTCGCCTGCAGCGTGAGCTTCATCCCGTTCGGGGCGTCCCACGACTTGATCAGCTTGGGTTTCTCTTCGGCGCTCGCCCGCGGGGCGAACGCGGCCACGAGGAGTCCGGCGGCGAGCAGAGCGGCGGTGCGAATCATGCGGTAGCCCTCGAACGGGGACGACGAGTGGAGTCGGTGTTTAGCTAGCGGCATCGACGCGGGATCGTCCACGAAATTCGGGATGGATTTCCGGCGACTCACAGCCGTTCGACCGCCATCGCAACCGCGTTGCCGCCGCCGAGGCAGAGGCTGGCGACGCCGTAGCGCAGGTTCCGCCCGTGAAGTGCGTGAACCAGCGTGGCCAGCACCCGTGCCCCGCTCGCGCCGATCGGGTGGCCGAGGGCGATGGCCCCGCCGTTGACATTGACCTTCGATTCGTCGAGGTCCAACCCCTTGGCGCAGCCGAGCATTTGCGACGCGAACGCCTCGTTGAGCTCGAAGAGGTCGATGTCGCCGAGCTTGAGCTTCGCCTTTTCCAGCACCGCTTTCACGGCTGGGACCGGGGCGAGGAAGATGTCCTTCGGCGCGACCCCGCTTGTCGTGTATGCGAGGATCTTCGCCAGCGGCTTCGTTCCGAGTTTCGCTGCCGCGTCCGCCGAAGCGACCACCACGGCGGCGGCTCCGTCTGAAAGTTGCGACGCATTCCCGGCCGTGACGCTGCCGTCCGGCTTGAACGCGGGCTTCAGTTTCGCGAGGCCTTCCGCCGTGGAGTCCGCACGAATCCCCTCGTCGCGGGTGACGGTCTTCGCCTTCGCGCCGCTGCCCACGGTGACAGGGACGACCTCGGCCGTGAAGTCCCCGCGCTCCCACGCCGCGGCCGCCCGCTGGTGGCTCTGCGCACTGAACCGGTCCTGGTCGCCGCGGGAGATCCCGCACTTGTCGGCGACGTGCTCGGCGGCGTTGCCCATCGGCCAGTTCTCGAACGGGCACCACAGCCCGTCGTGAATCAGGGCGTCGACGGTCTTCGCGTCGCCGTACTTGTACCCCTTCCGCACGCCGGGGAGCAGGAACGGGGCGTTCGACATGCTCTCCATCCCGCCCGCGACGACGACGTTCGCATCCCCGGCCCGGACCGCCTGGGCCGCGAGCATGACCGCCTTCAACCCGGACCCGCACACCTTGTTGACGGCAACCGCCGCGATCGTGTCCGGCAACCCCGCCGCGAGTGCCGCCTGCCGGGCCGGGGCCTGCCCGACGCCCGCCTGGACGACGTTCCCCATGATGACTTCGTCAACCGCCGTGGCCTTCGCCCGCTTGATCGCGTCCGCGATCGCAACGGCCCCGAGCTTCGGGGCGGACAGGTCCGACAGGTCCCCGAGGAACTTGCCGATCGGCGTGCGGACGGCGGAGAGGATGACGGCGTCCATTCGCGAAGGCTCCGAAGAAGACGGCGGGGCGAGCGGTGCAGGAATTCTACGGGTCGGGTACACTGAGAGCGGTTCGATCCTCCTGACCGGGCACCCCATGTCTCACGGCCTTTCCGACACCCACCCGGACGCCGAGCGGGTGATGATCGCGGCCTACCGCAACATGCCCGCGTGGCATAAGGGGGCGATACTCAAAGCGGCAGTGTTGGGAGCCCGACAGCTTCATGCTGCCGGCTTTCAACTTCGGCAACCGAACGCGACGATCCGCGAGCGGAATCGGGAATGGGCGGTTCTAACCATCGGGAAGGGAAACTGGCTTGATCTCATCACGGGAGATGAAATGGCAGCAAGCGAACTCGGTGTCGCGCTCCGCGGTGTCATCGAGGTGATGGATTTCCTTGGAATCCGATACGCTGTCGGCGGCTCGGTTGCCAGTTCGGTCCACGGCGTTCCGCGGTACACCGTCGACGCGGATGTGACGGTCGAACCCTTCCCCGGCAGGGAGAGTGTGTTCGCGGGGAGTTTCAACCCCGCCGAATACTACGTCGACGCCGGCATGATTCGCGAAGCCTTTC
The DNA here is from genome assembly GCA_964444365.1 of uncultured Alcaligenaceae bacterium. Taxonomy (GTDB): domain Bacteria; phylum Planctomycetota; class Planctomycetia; order Gemmatales; family Gemmataceae; genus CAYUHJ01. The sequence continues at coordinate 9,113 of CAYUHJ010000084.1, forward strand.
GACTCGAATCCTCATTCAACATCATCGATCTGCGATCGGTCTTTAAGATCGACGTGTTCGTGAAGAAGTCGCGGCCTTTTGACCGAACCGCGTTCGACCGGCGTGTGACTTCCCCATTGTTCGGAATTGCTGACCGAAAGTTCGATGTCGTCAGTGCAGAGGACATGATTCTGTTGAAACTCGAATGGTATCGCCTCGGGAACGAAATCTCCGACCGCCAGTGGCACGACATCCAGGGCGTGCTCAAAGTCCAGGCCGAGCGGCTGGACCGCGACTACCTCGCACACTGGGCCGCGGAACTCGGCGTCGCGGACCTGCTCGACAAGGCCATCGCGGAAGCCGGCGTGTAAGTCTTACATCTCCCCCGCGCTTCGGGGTCAACCTGTAGAAGTTACACCGCTTGTTCGGCCGGTCGCTGCCGCCGGACTTCACGTCACGGGCCGGAACCCCCGCACCGCACGCACGTTAGCTGCCGGGTCCATTCCGCTTCCGGGTGATGCGACCGCCCCGGCACGCGGGGTGCGTGTAGACTTGCGACGCCCCAGGGACGTGGGCGTCACTCTCGACGCCCGCTCTCGCCTCGGAGGTCACGGAATGACGCTTCGCCGGCTCGCTCCGACTGCGCTCGCGCTGCTCCTCGCCGCCCTCGCCCCGGCCGTCGCCGCGGACCAGGTCGTGACGGACAACTTCGTCGTCAAAGCTCCCACGAAGGAGCTCGCGAAGAAGTTCGCGGACATGGCGGAGCAGTACCGCCGGGACAAGGCGATCGAGTGGCTCGGGTACGAAATCCCCCGCTGGCCCCAGCGCTGCCCGCTCGTCGTGAAGGTCTCCCCGGAACGGACCGGCGGCGCGACGACCTTCACCTTCGGCGTGGACGGGAATCGTCGCCCGTCCGTGATGTCGCAAGAGATGCAAATCTTCGGCGGGTTGGAGCAACTGCTCCAGAGCGTGTTGCCGCACGAGGTGACCCACACCGTCCTCGCCCACCACTTCGGCCAGGCCGTCCCCCGCTGGGCGGACGAGGGCGGCAGCGTGCTGAGCGAGAACGACGAGGAGCGGTTCACCCACGACGTGCGGTGCCGGGAGATCCTGAACCAGGGCCGCGGCATCCCGCTGCGGGTGCTGCTGACGCTGAAGGAATACCCGAAGGACATGATCGTCCTGTACGCCCAGGGGTACTCGATCACGCAGTTCCTCGTCGACCAGGGCGGCCGGAAGAAGTTCCTCAAGTTCATCGGCACCGGGATGCAGAACGACAACCGGAACTGGGAGGAAGCGGTTCAGGAGTACGGGTACGACAGCGTGGACGCGCTGCAGGAAGCGTGGATCGCGTCGCTGAAGAAGCCGCCGCAGCGGATCGCCGCCCGGAACCAGGGCTCGCCCGCGGAGAAGGCGCTGCCGGCCAGCAGCGGCGTCGCCTCGCTGACGAGTGCCGGCCGCGGCGTCGAGACCCGGACCAGCGCGATCGGCGGGGTGCCGGTGCTGGAACCGCCGGTCATCGCCCGCGGGGCCGCCCCGGACCGCGACGAACGCCCCGCCGCCCGGCCGGCCCCGCGCCCGCCGGCCTTCGGGCTGCTTCCGCCGGAACCCCCGAGCCGGAGGTAACCGCCCCCCGCCTCAAGACTCAGGGCCACGAAGAAATCCCCGTCGGGGACGTCTTCGTGGCCCGTATGATTTGCGATGTTCGTCGATCGCTTCCCTACTTCTTCACCTTCTTGAACTCGTCCTTTTTCTTCTTCTCGTCGAGCGTCACGAACTCGTCGTCCGTGAGCTTGGTGATTTCCATCGTCTCCTTTTTCCCCTTCTCCGGGCCGTCCGCGTACTCGACGGTGAGCTTGTTGCCGTCGAGCTTCCAGGTGCCGGTCATCTCGAGCTTGTTGTCGTCGAAGGCGACCTTCATCACGAACTTGCCGTCCTTGGTGGCTTCGAGCGTCGCCTCCAGGCCCTTCGGCAAGTCTTCCGAACTCTTCACGAGCTTCCACAGCCCGACGAACTTCTCGGCGGTCGGCTTGTCCTTGTCGTCCGCGGGGGCGAACCCGGCGGTCACGGCGAACACCAACCCGGCGGCCAGCAGGCGAATCATCGGCGACTCCTTCCAGGGGAACGGAATGCAGCCGAGGTATGCTATGGAACGCCGCCGTCACAGCATCTTCCGGTACAGCGCCTCGTAGGCCACCGCGCTGCGGTCCCACGACCAGTCCTGCTTCATCGCGGTGCGGACGACCTGCGCGAAGTCCGCCGGCCGGTCGCGGTACAGCGTCAGCGCCCACTTCACCGTCTGGTACAGGGCGTTCGCCGAGTACTCCTCGAAGCTGAACCCGGTGGCGATGCCGGCGGTCAAGTTCTCCTGGGTGGCGTTGACGATCGTGTCCGCGAGTCCGCCGGTCGCCCGCACCACGGGGGGCGTGCCGTACTTCAGGCTGTACAGCTGGTTCAAGCCGCTCGGCTCGTACCGGCTCGGCATCAGGAACAGGTCGGACCCCGCCTCGATGACGTGGGCGAGCGTCTCGTTGAACCCGAGGAACACGCCGACGGACTGCGGGTGCCGGGCCTGGAACTGCGTCAGTTCGTTGTGGTACTCCGGGTCGCCGTCGCCGAGGAAGACCATCTGGCAGCCGAGGTCCAGGAACCCCGGCGCGGCACTCAGCACGAGGTCGATCCCCTTCTGGGACACGAGCCGGGCGATCAGCCCGAGCACCGGCCGGGTCGGGCTCGGCGGCAGGTTGAACCGCTTCTGGAGTTCCGCCTTGCTGTGCGGCTTCTGCTCGGCCACCGTGTCCAGGTCGTACTTCGCCGGGATGTGCGGGTCGACGGCCGGGTCCCAGACGCCGTAGTCGACGCCGTTGACGATGCCGCTGAGCTTCGCGCGGTTCTCTTGCAGCAGCCCGTCGAGCCCGCAGCCGTACTCGGGCGTCTGGATTTCGCGGGAGTACGTCGGGCTCACGGTGTTGACCGCGTCCGCGAACACGACGCCCGCCTTGAGGAAGTTCAGCATCCCGTGGAACTCGAGCTGCTTCGGGTTGAACGACCACCCCGGCAGCCCGGTCAGCTTGAGCACGTCCTGGCCGAACATCCCCTGGTACGCGATGTTGTGGATCGTGAACAGCGACCGCATCCGGCCGAAGCCCGGCTTCTGGCGGTACAGTTCGCTCAGGTACACGGGCACCAGACCCGTCTGCCAGTCGTTCGCATGAATCACGTCCGGGATGAACCCGATCGCCGCGATCGATTCGAGGACGGCCCGGCTGAAGAACGTGAACCGCTCGGCGTTGTCCGGGTAGTCGGCCTTGTACCCGCCGGTCATCGTCTGCTGGTAGAGGCTGCGGCCGTGGTAGGTGTCGTCGCGGTCGAAGTACTCCGGCGCTTCCACGAAGTAGATCGGGACCGCCGAGTTCGGCAGGTGGCTCTTGTAGACCCGACACGCCAGGGTGCGCTCGCCGATCGGAACCGGGATCACCTTCCCCGAGTACTCGACGCGGTGCTTGCCGAACCGCACGGCCCGGTAGTACGGCATCACCACCGCGACCTGATGCCCCCTGGCGGCGAGGGCGCGCGGCAGGGAGCCCGCCACGTCCGCGAGCCCCCCCGTCTTGGCGAACCCGACGACTTCGGACGCCGCCAGCAGGATGCGTAATCCGGCCATGTCAGTGACTCCGCGGGCCTGACGCTGTCGGAATTCTACGCGCAACGTCGAACGCCCACCCGTGCGGGGTGGGCGTTCCTGAGTATCGGCTATTCGGGTCGGTCGGCGTCACTTCTCGATGCGCTTCGTGAGCTGGACGCTCCGAACGATCCGCTCGAAGTCGGGCGTGAGCTCCGCCTTCGCGTTCGCCGGGAGACGGGCGGCGACGGTCGCCCCGCCCTCGGCAAACGTCACGACGGCGTATTCCATCCGAACTTTCGCCTTCAGTTCGGCATCGAACCCGAAGCGGTCGACCCAGCCCGGCCGCTCGGCGACACGCTTCGGGGCATCGGCGACAGACAGCGTCCACTTCTGCTGACGGAGGAACTCTTGTGTCTCCTTCAGAAACTGCGCCGCCGTCGGCAGGCCTGCGGGGGGTTCGACGGTGAGCAAGAGCCCGCCTCCCTGAGGTTCCTCAAGAGCGACTTGCCGGCCCTGCACGATGCCGACCCGCCAGCGGCGCGGGTACAAGAATTTCACCCCGAGATCAGAATTCTCGTAAAGCAGCAACGAGTTCTCAGGAGTGGGCTTCAACTCGATTCCACGGAGCGCTTCAGGCGCGAGCTCCGCGACCTTGCCCGCGGAACGCCTTTCCATCACAAATGTCCCGTCGATTCGGCCGAGGGTCTGACCTGTGGGGCTGAGCATTTCCTGTACGCCCTTCAAGTTCAGGTAGCTGAGCCGGTCGATCTCCAGGTCGAAATAGGCAGTGCCTTCGAGCTTTTGCCGGGTGGGACCGTCTTCGGTTGCTCCCTTGACGGTGCCGGCGAGGCTTAACTTCGCGTACCGGCGGCCGTCCAAAGTGACGACAGAAACAAAGGTTACGCCGAGTGTTCCTTCGTCGATCGGGTCGAGGTCCGTGAGGTCCGCGGTCGCGGCGGGTGACACCGTCCAGGTGTCGCCGGGGCGAACGGCTTGTGCCGGCAGGAGGCCGGGGATCAGGGTCGGGGAGAAGACGTCTTTACTAACGACGTCAATTTCGCCCCACGCGAGAGGACCGTCCGGCGAGAAGGGGGCTTTTTTGCCCTTGTCTGAACGGAGCACGATCATTCGCCGGACGGACGGGCGAATCTCGGCCTTTTGATCCCGGTCACCGATCGAACGGCGGAACTCCACGTCCCGGTATACCCGGATAACGCGGTCCGCCTTCGAGTCGTCCCGCGACAGGATGTGTTCGTCGTAAACCGTTGTGCCGGAACCGATCACGGCCACCGTGACGGGTTGCTTCTCGGGGCCGATCGGGGCCGTAATCTTTCCGTTGGCCGAGACTTTGAGTTCCACCCGATAGGGTTCTTTCGCGTCGAACTTTTCTCTGAGCCGAACTGTATCCTGAGCAGAGACACTCGGCAACAATCCGGCGAACGTTCCGAGCCCGAGACACAACCCGAACGCGAATCGTGACATAGAGTTTACCCCGAGCGGGCCGACGACGGCAATTTGAGCGTGTGCAATTCTACCCCGCTGTCGGCGGATTCGCGCGCAAACTTGAGGCGTTTTCTCGTCCTCCTTTCGATCGTAAGTGGCGCGAGTTAGACAGGTTGCGCGGACAATGACGGTCGGGACGTCTGCGGTGCGAAATTGATCTTGCGTTTGCAAAATCGCACACAATCTCTGTAAATCCGACCACTACCGGGTCGGTTGGCCTTGCACTGTCTACAACGGCCGGCCGTTCCCCACCCCACGGGATTCTTTAAGGCCTTTGCAGGGAGCAACTTGCGGCGAAATGGCTGGAAGGAGATGGGGGTTGTTTTCATTTGGCACGAGTCATGCATCACCCGTTTTCGCCTCACCTGAACGACCGATTCGCGACGCAATCTTCGAGAAAATCGCTGTCATCTGTCCGGTCGCTGCGACAAGGACAAATAGTCACAGTACGCGAACCTGATCGCCCGTTGGGCGTATCCAACTGACAACGGCGAATCCCGTTCAAGTTCGGTAAACTCTTGCGGTTGAGTGGAAGGTAAGAGCGGCAGCCAACCGGGGTATGAAGAGTATCTCAAGCCCCGTTCAGCGAACTCTCCAGGGACGGACATCCGGCCGGAACCTCGCCCAATTGTTCGGGTTCCGGCTGAAAGGAGGACGGCGATGAGCGACTTCAAAATCAACGCCCTCAAGGAACTGACCGACCAGCAGGTCCGGTTCGCGCCTCCGACGAAACGTTCGGAGCAGGTGGCGAAGGCCGAGAAACTCCTCGCGGAAGTCGACGCTCGCCGGGTTTACCCGTACCAGTTCGTCTGTTTCCGCGTGACCGACTACCGGTCGGACGCGCACCCGGACCTGCTGATCGAAGGCGGCGACCTCAAGCACGACCTGGCGCTGTTCGTCAAGAAGGTCGTTCGGTCGCTCCCGCCGGTGCCGGTCGAACTGGCCGCCGAGCCGATGCTGACGCTCGAAGAGGTCGGCAAGCAGTTTAACGTGTCCACGAAGACGGTGAGTCGGTGGCGAATGCAGGGGCTGACGGCCCGCCGGGTGATCCGCGGCGGCCGGAAGCAACTCGGGTTCCCCAAGTCCGCGGTCGAGGCGTTCTCGGCCGCCCACCGGGAGCAGGTGGAACGCGGGTCGCGGTTCAGCCACCTGACGGACGCGGAGAAGGACGCCATCGTCTGTTCCGCCCGTCAACTGGCCGCCGCCGGCGGCAGTCTGACGGACATCAGCAAGCGGATCGCGGACCAGCTCGGCCGGTCGGCCGAGGCGGTCCGGTACACGATCAAGAACTTCGACCGGGCGCACCCCGAGGTGGCGGTGTTCCCGACGCTGGGAGGCCCGTTGGATGCGGCCTCGAAGCAGCAAATATTCAGCGCATTCCAGGAGGGCAAGCCCGTGGATCTCATCGCCAAACGGTACGGTAAAACCCGCTCGTCCATGTATCGCGTGATCAACGAGGTCCGGGCCGAGCGACTGATCGGCGAGCCGGTCGACTACATGTACAACCCCGAGTTCGACGACGCTTCCCGGGAGGCGGAAATCCTCGGGCCGATGCCCGGCGAGGCCGAGTTCTTCGTCAAGATGCAAACGATGCGCGCCCCGAAGGACGTGGAAGCGCACATGGCCTACCTGTACGGCCGGCCGCTGCTGAGCCGGGAGCAGGAGGCGCACCTGTTCCGGAAGATGAACTTCCTGAAGCACAAGCTGCACCAACTCAAGCAGTCGATCGACCCGGCCCGCGCCCGGGTGCAAGACATCCAGGCGATCGAGGAGTTGGGCGAGCAGATCAAGTTCGTCCGAGACTTGCTCATCGAGTGCAACCAGCGGTTGGTCCACTCGCAGGCGTCCAAGCGGCTGCAGGTCGGCCAGAGCATCGACGAGTTGAAGTCCGACGCGAACCTCTCCCTGATGCGGGCGGTCGAGAAGTTCGACTACAGCCGGGGGAACAAGTTCAGCACCTACGCGACGTGGGCGATCATGAAGAACTTCGCCCGGAGCATCCCGGACGAAAACACCCGCAAGCAGCGGTACATGACGGGGACGGAAGAACTCTTCGACGGCAAGGCGGACGTCCGCACCGACGAACAGGAAATCCTCGCCGCCGCGGACGCCGCCCGGAACCGGGTCAACGTGCTGCTGGAACAGCTGGACCCCCGCACGCGGGAAGTCATCAAGATGCGAACCGGCCTGGACGGGTCCGAGGAGATGACGCTGGAGCAGATCGGCCAGCACTTCGGCATCACGAAGGAACGGGTTCGACAGATCAACGTCCGCGGCATGAAGCAACTCCGCGAGCGGGCGATGCAGGACAACGCGGAGTAATCGGACCGGTTAGCTGCGAGGCGGCGCCGAGCGTGGGTGACAAATCCGCGCTCGACGCCGCCTCGCGGCTAACCGGTTTACTTCTTCTCCGGTTCCGCCTCGAAGATGATCCAGACCTTCGACCCCAGCGCCGGAATCTTCTCCGTAATCGCTGCGAAGTCCAGCTGATCGTTGTTCTTGCCCACTTCCACCGGCACGTCGAGCATCGAGTCGACGAAGTTCGAGATCGCGACGACTTCCCCGTTGTTCGCGCAGTAGTGCGGCAGTTCGTCGTCGGGCTTCTCCGGGTTCTTCACGAACCGGCTGCCGGCGAACACCCACTGGTGAGCCATCGGCTTCTTCGTCTTGCGGTCGAGGATCCAATCCTGGGCGGGGTGGTCGAACGTCTTGCCGCCGCGGGTGTAGTGGACGCTGACCTTCGTCTTCGCGCCGGTGGCGGGCTTGTAGTCGGCCTCGCCGGTCTTCGGGTCGACGAACCGCACCGGCGAGCCCGGCTTCGCCCCGGTGGCGACGAGGGCGGCGTGGATGAACCGCGCGTCCACCTCCGTCCGGACGATGGCCTCGTGCTCCTTCGTGTTCTTCTTGCACAGCAGCACTTCGAGCGGCCCTTCCCGGAGGCAGACCTCGGCGGCGACCAGCACGCGGACGGCCTTCTTCTTCGTCGGGTCCGCGGGGTCCGGGGCCATTTCCACGAACAGGGTCTTCTCCTTGTTCAGTTCCTTCAGTTCGTTCTTGTCGTTCCGTTTCGGCGCGGCCGGCAGCGGTTCCGCGTCCTTGGATTCGGGCTCCTTTGCGGGGTCCGGGGCGACCTCCGTCGCAACCGGCGAGGGCTTCGTTGCCGGGGGGGGCGGGACCGGCGGGGTCGGCTTCGCGTTGGCCGTCGACGGGCTGCGGTACACGACCACGCCCGCGGCGAGCAGCACGACGAACGCGACGGCGGCGAACACGGACAGCACGGGGAACTTCATGGCGGGTCCTGGGTCGGCGGTGGGGGGTGTGCCGCTGGCCATTGCATCCCTCGTGCCGGGCTGAAAAGCCGGGAAAAGCACCGTGAACTGGGGTAAAAGTGGGTCCGGGCTGGTCACCAGTGCGCGTCGGGTGGCCAGTGCGGACACGTTCAGAGTAGCGGGTCCGCCCGGCGGGGGGAACGGAAATACGCCAACCGCCCGGCTCCTTGCGGAACCGGGCGGCGGCGGTCGCTTTTCAGACGACGGAGGGTTCCCGTTAGTACTTCGTCATTTCCTGCAGGATGTCCCGCTGCATCTCCGGGTTCGGCCCGACGTACAGGTGCAGGTGGTCCTTGTCGATGTAGATGACCTGGACCCGCGGCTTCTTGATGTACGCCGGGAACGGCCACGACGACTGCACCGTTTCCGTGAAGTACACCCCGCACTCCCAGTGGCAGTGGTGCAGTTGCGCCATGCCGACCAGCGGGAAGAACCGCGGCGGGTCGATCTTGTCCACGATCCGGTTCTTGACGATCACGATGTCGTCCCGGAACTCCTCGTACACGTACGGGACGCCGCGGGTCCGCTTCGGCAGCGCCCGGAGCACTTCCCCGTCGCTCGGCGGGTCTTCGCACAGCGGCGGCGGGAACCCGTCCCGGACCGGCGGCATGACCGGCGTCCGGTGGTCGTTCGGGTGCTGGTACTTCGCTTCCATCCGGAACGGCACCCACGGCTGAATGGCACACCCGACGCCGGTCACCGCCGGCAGGAAGGCGGCCGCCACCAGCCAAAGCTTGCGACGAACCCAGGACATTGTTCCCCTCCGTGCGTGCTGACGGCGGCAGACCGGTCACCCGGTGCCCCGGAGACGGTCGAGTCGAGCCGAACCATCCTTGCGTGAGAGATGTATCGGTCGCCCGGCAAGGGAAGTTGAGACCCGCAATGCCAACCGTTCCAGAAGTTCCGAAGATCCAATCTGTGATGCGTGAATCCGGAGAGGGGTGGCAACCTAGGATAAGGCTTCTGGTACCTCTGGACCTTCTGGAACCCGGAACATGGTCTTCCTCTCCCGCATCTACACCAAGTCCGGCGACGCCGGCGAGACCGGCCTCGGCGACGGCACCCGCGTCCCGAAAGACGCCGCCCGCGTCACCGCCTTCGGCGAGGTCGACGAACTCAACGCCGTCATGGGGCTGCTCACCGCGTCCTGCCCGGACGCGCCCGAGTTCCCCCTGTTGCGGCGAATCCAGAACGACCTCTTCGACGTGGGCGGCGACCTCTGCGTCCCGCCCACCGCCAACGAGGTGCCCGGAACCTGCCTCCGAATCACCCCCGCCCAGGCCGAGCACCTCGAAGCCGCGATCGACCGCCTGAACGAGAACCTCCCCGCGTTGCGGAGCTTCATCCTCCCCGGCGGCTCCCCGGCGGCGGCCTGGCTCCACCTCGCGCGAACCGTCTGCCGTCGGGCCGAACGTGCGGTCGTCACCCTCATGCGGACCGAGCCCGTCAACCCCGCCGTGCTGGTCTACCTGAACCGGCTCAGCGACTTCCTGTTCGTCCTCAGCCGCGTCGCGAACGGCGGCGGCAGCGGGGACGTGCTCTGGGTGCCCGGCCAGAACCGCTGAACTGTTGGCCTTGCGGCGGTCCAGAATCTTCTGAAGCAGTTCGCGGATCTGCTCCGTCCGGTCGGCGGATTCCTCCGCCACTTCTTCCCACTCTTGTTCGTCCTCGTCGTCCTCCGTGACCGCGGCGGGAGGGGACGCCGGGACGAGCGGGCGGAGTTCGCCGTGGTCGGCGGTGCCGGTCAGCGTCCCGCCGTGCCGCATCCGGGTCATCTCGAGGCGGAAGATCTCGCCCCCGGCGGCGAGCACGTCCCGCGGGCTGGCGGTCCGGGAGGTCAGCACGGAGCGGAACGCGGCGACGGCCTCGAACACGGCGGCGGTCCAGGTCTCCCGTCGGGCGGCGAAGTCGGACATGGCGGCACCTGAGAAGTGAAGGGGAGGGGCAGACACTTCTCTACGCTGCAAATGAACATTTGTCAAGTATTCGAGCGGCCCGACTGCGAGCGGCCGGGCTCCGCGGTGGAACGACCACCTCCCCGGGGCACATGCCAGCCGCTCACTGGCGTTCGCGGCTCCTGGGGTGAGATGATTCGTGCTGTTATCGGTTCAGCCATCTCAAGAGCCGCGAACGCCAGTGAGCGGCTGGCCTCCTCGGTGGAACGACCGCCTCACCAGGGCGCAAGTCAGCCGCTCACTGGCGTTCGCGGCTCCTGAGGTGAGATGATTCGTGCTGTCCTGGGCTCTGCGGTGAAACGGCGGCTTCCCCTGGGCGCATGTCAGCCTCTCACTGGCGTTCGCGGCTCTTGAAGTCGTAGAACGAATCTGGCCCCGTACCGTCACTCACGGCCCATGTTCGACCTCCCCACGATTCAGACCGGGCTGCCCGCCTCGTGGGGCGACGTCCGCGATTTCGTCGCGGGCGTCCGCTTCGCGCACCGGGAGTTCCTCTGGCTCACGCTGGTTCCCGCCGCGCTGTCGGTCGTGGGACTCGTCGCCGGTCGCCGCGCCCGGCGGGACGCGGCGGCGATCGGCCAGCCGGGGGCCATCGCGTCCCTCGTTCTGGGCCGGCGGCGGCCGTCGCGGCTCGGGGCGGTGTGCCTGGTCCTCGCGTGGACGCTGCTGGTCGTGGGTTCGGCGGGGCCGCGGTGGGGGCCGGGCGGGGAACCGGGCGTGGCCGTCGGCCGGGACGTCGTCGTCGTCATCGACCTCAGCCAGAGCATGCTGGCGAACGACGCCGCCGCGGTCGGGGGCGACCACCACCGCTGGCGGGCGGCGCAGGCCGGGGCGCTCGACCTGATCGACACCCTCCGCGCCCGCGGCGGGCACCGGGCGGCGGTCGTGATCTTCGCGGCCCGGCCCAAGCTGATCGCGCCGCTGACGACCGACTACGACCACCTCGCGGCCAAGGTCCGCGAGCTCGACCTCGACCACCGCCCGGCCGCGATCGCCCCGCCGCCGAACGTCGAGTCCGCGTCCGGCACCCGCATCGGGGCGGCGCTCGTCGAAGCGGTGAAGGGCCACGACCCGAACTTCCAGGGCTACCAGGACGTGATTCTGCTCTCCGACGGCGACGACCCCGCCCCCGGCCGCGAGTGGGAATCGGGCGTGTCCGCGGCCCGCAGGGCCGAGATTCCCGTCCACACCGTCGGCGTCGGCAACCCGGACAACCCCGCCGGTTCCCCGCTCATTTCCCGGGGGCGAACCCTCCAGACCGAGGACGACAAGGGGTTCCCGGTGGACGTCCTGTCGAAGTTCAACGAGCCGGTCCTGAAGGACATCGCGGCCGGGGCGAGGGGGTTGTACCTGCCGGCCCGGACGAACTTCCCCGCGGTCGGCGAGTTCTTCCGCACGAAGATCGAGCCGCACCCGTCGCGGGTGCTTTCGGACGACCTGTTGCCCCAGCCGAAGGACCGGTCCGCGTGGTTCCTGACGGCCGGGTTCGTCTTCCTGATTGTGGGCTGGCTCCGCGAACGGTAAATGTAAGTAGGTCACTCGCTCCGCGAGTGACGGGCTCATGCGGTCAGACGACGTTCGAGATTTTTCGAGGGAGGAAGCGGAGTCACTCGCTCCGCGAGTGACCGACTGAGAACGCCATGTTCCACCCGCGATTACCTGCCGCCTTGCTCTTGGGCTCGTTGACTGCGCTCGTCGCCGCCGGGCCGGTGAACTCGCCGTCGCCGGACGACCTCGTGCGGAAGGGGAACGCCGCGTACCGGGCCGGGAACGCGGACTTCGCCGAGAAGCTGTACGCGGACGCCGAGGAGCGGACCGCCGACCCCGGCCTCGTCGCGTTCAACCGAGCCGCGGTGCTGTTCCAGAGGGGTTCGTACCGCGACGCCGAACTCGCGTACCTGCGGGTGCTCGACGACGCGGAGATCCCCCCGGACCGGCGAGCCAAAGCCCTCTACAACCGCGGCGTCTGCATGCTGAAGCGCGGCGGGGACGCGGGCGTGTACAAGTCCGCCGCCGCGTGCTTCGACCTCGTTCTCGAAGCGAAGCCCGCCGATGCGTCCCTCGCGGCGGACGCCCGGCACAACCTCGAACTCGCGAAGCTGCTGTGGGCGCAGGCCCGGTCGAAGGCCCGGCACCCGGAACGGGCCAACGACCCGCCCACGGACGAGCCGGAACGCAAACCGAAACCCCAGCCGAAGCCCGGCACCGACCCCGACCTCGGCCCCGGCGACGACGGCCCACAGAAGTCGACGAAACAGAAGCCGGAGCAGACCCCCGGCACGGAATCGAAGGGGAAGAAGACGAACCCGACCGACGAGAAAACCCCCGGCTCGGGGAACGCCCCCGTGCTGAACAACAAGGACGACATCCAGCCGCTGTCGCCGGACGACACGCGGGCGCTGCTCAAGCTGATCGCGACCCGGCTCGACCGCGACCGCAAGGCGAACAACTTCCGGCAGGGCGGAGCGGAGCGGCCGAATGTGCGGGACTGGTAAGCGAACCCTCGCCGGCCTGCTCGCGGTGCTGCTGTGCGGGTCCGCCGCCGCACGGCCACCGTCGGTGGAAGACCTTTCCGCACTCGACCGCTTTTCGGACCACTTCTACGGGGCCATCGCCGACGGCCCCGCCGTTCGGGTGGCGTGGTCGATCGACCCGACCGTCCGCGTCGGCGGCTCGCGAATCCTGTCGTTGATCGTGACAAACGCCGCCAACCCGCGGGAACTGACCCGGCCGGACGTGAAGTCCGACCCCCGACTCGCGGCGACGTTTGAAGTCGCGGACCTGGACGACCCGCCGCCCGCCCCGGACGCGCGGGAGGTGGTCTTCCGCTACAAACTGACGCCCCGGCCCGTCCCCGGCGACGCGACCATCCCGATGCTGCGGTACAAGTACGTCCGCCTCAACCCGGCCGGCGGCGTCTGGCGGTTCACGGCGGTGGCGTACCCGCAGCCGGTGACGATCCTCCCCGCGGAAACAGCCCCGGCCGAACCCGTCCCGCTCGAAGCCCCGGACTCGTTCTTCGCCCTCGACCCGGAGCCGCGAACGCTGCTGGCACCGGGCCGGTTCGCGTGGCCGGTTCCGGTTATGGTCGCGCCGCTGGCCGTCGCCGGCTGGGTGTCCGCGTGGCGAAGACTCTACCCGGACGCCGCCCGCCTCGCGGCCATCCGCCGGAACAAGGCGGTCCGCCGGGCCCTCGACCGACTCGCAAAGGCGGACCGCGCCCCCGACCCCGCCGGGGAAGCCGCGACGGCCGTGCGCGAGTACCTCGTCGATCGCTTCGGCGTGCCCCCCGCCGCGCGAACGCCGGGGGAACTGGCGGTCGCCGTGGCCGACCTCGGGCACGCCGCGACGGCGGAAGCGTACTTCCGCCGGTGCGACGCGGCCCGGTTCGCCCCGGCGAGTGACACCGGGGTGTCACTCGGTGCCGACGGCGCGGCCCTGATCGCGGCCTGGGAAGGCGGTGCGAAATGACTTCCCCAGGAGCCGCGACCGGCAGTGAGCGGCTGACCCCCCGCGAAGAGTGGCTGCGGTTCCGGGCGGGGAGCGAGCCGCGCACTCCCGTTCGCGGCTCCTGGGTTTGCCTGATCGTGATGATGTTGACCGCGTCCGCCCCCGCTTCGGATTCTGCCCTGCAGGAGTTCGCCGCCGGGCTCGCGCTGCGGCACGACGCCGCGGCCGCGCGGCCGCACTTCGCCGCCGCCGCCGCCGCGTTCGACCGCGAGTGGGCCGCCGGCACCCGCAGCCCGGCCCTCGCGCTGAACCGCGGGCGGGCCTACTTCCTCGCCGGGGACACGCCCGCCGCGATCGTCGCGTTCCGCGACGGGCTCGCCGTCGCACCCTGGGACGCGGACCTGCAACGGGCACTCGGCGAAGCCCGCGGAACGGTCGCCTACCCCAACGAGCCCGAGCCCGCCGAACGCACCCGACCCGACCCGCCGGGCGGGTGGCGGTCGCGCGTCTCGCCGCTGGACCTGCTCGCCGCGTCGGGCCTCGCGTCCCTCCTCGTCGCGGTCGGCGTCGCCCGCCGGCTCACCGTGCGGGACGGGTGGGCGGTTCCCGTTGCGGTTGTGGGAATCGCCGGAATCGTCGGCGTGATCGGCGCCGCGCGAACCCTCGCCGCCGAAGACGCCGTCGACCGCGAGACGCCGACCGTCGTCGTCGCGTTCGACGGGACGACGCTTCGCCGGGGCAACGCCGACTCGCACCCCGCCCGGCTCGCCCACCCGCTCGCCGCCGGCTCGGAGGTGTCCGTCCTCGGCACCCGGGGCGGCTGGCTCCAGGTCCGCGTCCCCGGCGGGGCGGTCGGGTGGCTCCCGGAATCCCGCGTGCTCGGGTGGGGGCAGAACCCCTCCCCCCAACCCCCTCCCCGAAGCAGGGAGGGGGAGAAAAGCATCTGATGCCGAAATCGCGTGGATTGGCGATCATTCCTCCCCTCTCCCCGCCGGGGAGCGGGGTTGGGGGTGAGGGGATTCGCTTCATCCACTGGCAATCGCTGACCGGGGCGCTCGCACCACCCCTCACCCCCGGCCCCTCTCCCCGGCGGGGAGAGGGGAGAAAGAATCAGGAATCAGAACCATTCGGTCTGACTCTTCCGCCCCTGTCCGCTTCGGGGAGGGGTGGTTTTCCAACCCGCAGAGAACTCCCAACCGACCGCTTCGGGATAAAATCGAGTCACCATGAGCGAACTCGACCTGTTCTACTCCGCGAAGCCGACGTTTCCCTGGTCGGTCTACCCGGTCGGGCTGCCGGCCCTCGCCCTCGTCGCGGCGGTCCTCGTTCTCGTCACGCTCTGGACGTACCTCGGCCACCCGCAAGTCTCCGGCCGGCGGCTGACCCTCGTCCTCGGGTTGCGGCTCGCGGCCCTGGCGGTCGCGCTGCTCACCGCCCTGCGGCCGAGCGTCGGTGTGCAGGAAGACCCAAAAGTGCCGTCGACTTTGCTCATCGGCGTCGACCTGTCCGAGAGCATGACCGTCCGCGACGAGGTCAACAACCAGCCGCGGATCGCCGCCGTGCGGAAGGTGCTGGAGAAGTGCGAGCCGCTGCTGGAAGAACTCCGCAGCGAACAGAACGTGAACGTGCAGGTCTACGCCTTCGGCGACCCCGGCTTCGCGGAGTCCACGGGCAAGTACGACCCCGCCGCCCCCGCCGCGTTCA
>CAYUHJ010000085.1:0-11625 GCA_964444365.1 uncultured Alcaligenaceae bacterium
GCCCCGGAATTCGGCGACCACCGCTTCGAGGTCCTCGAAGACCGGTTCGCGCCCGCCGCCACCGCCGCCCTCGTCGGCCCGACCCTGGTCGTGACCGCGGACGACGCCGACGCCCGGCTGTTCGTGACGACAGACCCGGGGACCAATCAAATACTCGTTCGCAACCTCGGTGTCGAGATCGGTCGGTTCGACGCCGCCGGCGTCACCGGCCTGGCGATCACCACCGGGGCCGGGAACGACCGGATCGACGTGACGGATTCGGTGACGGCCCTGACGACGATCGACGCCGGCGGCGGGAAAAACGTCGTAAACACCGGCGGCGGCCTGAGCACCGTCCAGGGCGGAAGTGGGGTTGACAAGTTCGCCGGCCAGTCCGGGGCGGTCAACTTCTTCGGCGGCGGCGGGGTCGACCAGCTCCGGGCCAGCGCCAGCACGTCCACGCTCAACGGGGAAGCCGGGGCGGACCGCATTTTTCCCAAGAAGCCGTCCGACGTCATCATCTTCGACCCGCTCGACACGGTGAACCCGTTCCCGGACGAGGCGGCGGCCCTGGCGGCGCAACTGGCCCTGCTCGCGCGGCCCCAGGAGACGCTCACCGCCGACGAAGTCCGGCAACTGCTCGACCGGGCCTCCGCGGCGTCGGCCAGCCGCGACGCGATCATCGCCATCACCGACCGCAACGGCCGCATCCTCGGGGTCCGGGTCGAGGACGGGGTGGCGACCGAGATCACGGGGAACACGGACAAGCTGGTGTTCGCGATCGACGGGGCGCTGGCGAAGGCCCGCACCGCGTCGTACTTCGGCACCGACGCGGTCCCGCTCACGTCGCGGATCATCGGGTTCCTGAGCCAGACGACCATCACCGAGCGGGAAGTGAACTCGGACCCGAGCATCACCGACCCGAACTCGACGCTCCGCGGGCCGGGGTTCGTCGCGGCGGTCGGCGTCGGGGGGCACTTCCCGCCGGGGATCGCGAACACGCCGGCCGCCGACATCTTCGGGATCGAGCACACCAACCGGGACCAGTCGTTCAACCCCGGCCCGGACCGCATCATGGGCACGGCGGACGACATCCAGCTGCCGCCCGGCCGGTTCAACATCGACCCGAACTTCGTGCCGCCGGGGCAGACGCTGTTCCCGCCGAACTCCTACGGGGTGCAGTCCGGCATCCGGCCGCGGGCCACGAACCGCGGGCTCGGCACCCTGCCGGGCGGGCTGCCGATCATCAAGAACGGGCAGGCGGTCGGCGCGATCGGCGTCTTCTTCCCCGGCAAGACCGGGTACGCCACCGAAGAGAACAGCGTCCTCGGCACGACCTACGACCCGACCAAGCCGGACCGCAACCTGGAGTCCGAGTACATCGCGTTCGCGGCCCTCGGGGGGGACACGAACTTCCCGTCGAACGGCCCGATCGGCAACGCCCCCGCACTCCCGGACGGCTTCAAGCCGTTCCCCGGCGGGGCCCGCGTCGACCTCGTCGGGATCACGCTCAACATCTTCGGCCCGGGCGGCACCGAAGGCCCGACGAACCTCGCCAAGGCCGGGCTCACCTATGGCGTCGGGCTGGTCAACGGCAACGACCAGCCGGTGCTCTTCAACGGCGGCGTGCCGGTGTTCTACGACGCCGGCCTGCCCGTGCCGGAAGGGTGGATCGTCGTCCCGCACGACGGCGACGGCATCACGAAGCAACAGGTGGAAGACGTGCTCCTGCGGGCGATCGTCCAGTCCACGAAGACGCGGTCGGCGGTGCGGCCGGACGGGTCGTTCGCCCGGCTGATCCTCTCCGTGACCGACCGCAGCGGGAACGTCGTCGGCCTGTACCGGTTCCCGGACGCGACCAACGACGCCCTGAACGTGACGGTCCAGAAGGCCCGGAACGTGATGTACTTCGCGGACCCGAACCAGCTCCAGCCGCAGGACCAGATTCCCGGCATTCCCGCGGGGACGGCGTTCACCGGGCGGACGTTCCGGTACGTCGCCCAGCCGCGGTTCCCGATCGGGATCGACGGCACGCCCCCGGCCCCGTGGTCGATCCTCAACGACGGCGGCGCGGACCCGCTCACCGGCCGGCAGATCGGGGCCCCGCTCCCCGCGTCCGCGTTCCAGACGCCGTTCGGGTACGACGCCTTCAACCCGAACACGAACTTCCGCCAGCAGGCGTACCTGCAGAACCAGAACGGCGTGTCGTTCTTCCCCGCCGGCGTGCCGCTCTACGACCAGGCCACGGGCCAGCTCATCGGCGGGTTCGGCACCTCCGGCGACGGCGTCGACCAGAACGACATCGTGGCGTTCGCCGGCTCCGTCAACTTCGGCGTGCCGAACGCCCTGCTGCGGGCGGACGAGGTGCTGCTGAACGGCGTGCGGTTGCCGTACCAGAAGTTCGGCCGCAACCCGCAAGCCGCCGTCCAGCCGACGTGATCCTGTAGGTCGGGCCGAGTCTTCAAGGCCCGACACACTCCTTCGCGTCGAGAATATACGGTACGCGGCTGAATCTGATACTTTTCTGCAGGTTGTTTGGCCGCTGAGGAGAAACCCGTGGGGTGGGTCGAGCGCTTCGCGAAGACCCACCGAAACGGCAACGAGTGATTGCCACTACGGTGGGTCTGCGCCGCAAAGCCGGCTTGACCCACCCTACGAAAACCCTGATGCAACCGGCCGATCCGAGATGCTTCAATCCTCACCGGGCGAAGTATAAATGCCTGGATTTGGCTGGTTGCTCATTCCCCAACGCCGAACCAGCCACCGATTTTCTGGATGACTCGTAATAAGAGAACCCCGGCTCCTGTCAGCAATATGAGCACGAAAATCCCGAGTACCGCGTTGTTGAAAACGTCGACCAAAATGTGAGCAACGCGATTGTCCCGCGAGTAAAGAAAACCCGCAACGAACCAGTACACGCCACCGGACGCGAAGGCGAGTAACCAACCCCATCCGTCGCCGACAAAGGCAGAGGCGACCCCAGCCACGAGGGGGATCAGAAACGCCATCGGAACGGATCGCTCGTCGTGCGGACCCATCCGGCATCTCCCTCAGCGGTCGAGGAACGCGACCAAATCCTGTGTCAGTTTCGCGGTGTTGTCCATCCGCGGAACCTTGTTCTGCCCGCCGAACTTGCCGCGGGACTTCATCCAGCCGTGGAACCCGCCCGGCGGGACGACGCGGATCCGGGGGCGGAGCATCGTCAAATCCCCGATGCGGTGGGCGGCGTAGTCCTCGTTCAGCCGGACCAGTTCCCGGTCAATCAGGTCCGCGAACTTCTCCAGGTCCGGCGGGGCCGCGTCGCGAAACTCGATCAGGTACAGGTGATACCCCGGCTGCTTCGGGTCCGCGGGGAAGACCGGGCCGACGTGCAAATCGACCCACGACACGTTCGCTTCCTTCGATGCGTGCGTGACCGCGGCCTCGACTTCCTCGGTGATGAGGTGCTCGCCGAACGCGGAGAGGAAAAACTTCGTCCGGCCCGTGAACTTCAAGAGCGGCGGGTCGCGCCGCTCGAACCGCACGGTGTCCCCGATCTGGTTCGCCCACTGGCCGGCACAGTTCGTCAGCAGCACCGCGTAATCCTGGCCGACTTCCACGTTCGCCAGGGAATGTCGGACAGGATTCGGCTTCAGCTTGCCGTGGTCGTCGTACTCCGTCATGGGTACGAACTCGAAGAAGATGTCGTGGTCCGGCACGACGCGCAACAGCCCCGGATACCGCGGGTCTTCGGTGGCGATGAAGCCCTCGGAGCACGGGTAGACTTCGCAGAACTTCACCGCGTCGTTGCCGATCTCTTTCTTGAACAGGTCGCGGTAGCCATCGAACGACGTGCCGCCGTGGATGACCAGCCGCAGGTCCGGCCACACTTCGCCGACGGTGCGCTTTCCGGTGATGGCCTTCACGCGGTCGAAGAGAATCAGCATCCACGACGGGATGCCGCTGAGAGCGGTGATTGGCTCCTTCACGGCCTGTTCCGCGAGGATGCCGATCTTCGTCTCCCAGTCCGAAAGCAGCGTCATTTCCAGGGACGGGAACGTGTACGGCCGCATCAGCGGGGTGACTTCCTTCGCCGCGATGCCGGACAGGTCGCCGGCAAAGCTGCCGTCGGACTGCGTGCGGAGGTCGGTGCTGCCGCCGAGGAAGAAGAACTTCCCCTTGAACAGGTCCATCTGCGGGAAGCTGTGCTTCACGAACGCCATCGTCGTGAGGGCCGCGTGCCGGTTCGACCGCACCATCTCCCACGAAATCGGCACGTACTTCGTGGTGCCCGACGTGGTGCCGGACGACAGCGCGTAGTACGGCACCTTCCCCGGCCACGTCAGGTCGTCGAGAACGGGGTAGGCGTCCTTCCAGTAGCGGTCCCAGAAGAACTCGTAGTCGAGCACCGGCACGCGGGCCTGAAAGTCTCTCACGCTGTGGATACGGCCGAACTCGTGCTCCCGCCCGAAGCGAGTGTCCTTGGCCTTGCGAACGAGTTCGAGCAGCGTCCGCTCCTGCACCTGCCCGACGTTCATCCGGTCGAGCTTCGCCACGCGGGAATGCGCGACGCGAACGAACCCGGCGTCCGCAATCTTGCGAGCGACCCGCGACCCGGCGAGCGTTTGAACCAGCGACATCGACGACCCTCAGCGATATGGCCCACGGGCGAGATGATTGTACGGGGTCTACGGGAGACCCTCGCTGCCGCTTCGGGTCGGTGTGTCGGTCACGGGGTGCCGGCCCCATTACCGTCGGCGAGGGGATCCAGAAGTGTCAGGCCGGGAACCCAGGCGAAGTCTTTCGTGTTCCGCGTGACGAGCGTCCGCCCGGCGGCGACCGCGGTCCCGGCGATGAGCGCGTCGCCCAAGGACATCCTGCGGAGCTGGCGGAACGCGATGGCCTTCGCGACGACCTCGTCGGTGACGGCCAAAATCTTCGTGGAAAGGAAAAAGTCCTGGAAGAACACCTTCTCCGCTTCCGTGATGCGATGGAACCCGAGTACCTCGACCATACTGATCGCAGAAACGGCCGGCAGAAGGTGGCCGATGTACGCACGCAAAGCCGCGTTATGTGGCTCCCCGGCGTAAACGATGATGTTGCTGTCCAAGATGAACATCACCCCTCCTCCCGTCCAGGGAGGGGCCGGTCATTCCGAATGTCCCGCTGCCATGCCACTGCGTCAGCCGGGAAGCTCCGCTCCGGAAGCGCGGCGAGAGCTTCCAGTGCTTCCAGCATTCGGCGACGGCGTTCGGCGTCCGACATCTGGTTCGGTTCCACCACCGTCACTTGAACCCGCAACTTCTGCCCGGCGGCGGGGGCGGGGCCGTCCCACACGATGCGGTCGCCGTCGAGCGTGCCCTGGTACGTCGTCGTCATCGCTCGCCTCCCGAAACGAACACAGGCGGAGCCCCACGGCTCCGCCTGTTCAGTTTACCGTCCCGCGTCGGGCGCTCACACCACGTTCGTGGCGCGGACCGTGACGACGCCGCCGTTCGGGCCGGGGATGCCGCCCCGGACGAGCAGGAGGTTGTTGTCGCCGTCCACGCGGATCACGGCGAGGTTGCGGATCGTGACCTGGGTGTTGCCGTACTGGCCGGCCCGCTTGAGGCCCTTCTTCGGCCGACCGGAACCCCGGTTGCTCGCCAGCGAGGAGGTCGAACCCGCTTGCCGGTGGTTCTTCTTCGAGCCGTGGGCGGCGGGCAGGCCGTCGAAGTTGTGCCGCCGCATGACGCCCTGGTAGCCGCGGCCCTTGGAGGTTGCGATCACGTCCACGGACTTCACGTCGGTGAACACGTCGTTGACGGTCAGCTTCTGCCCGACGGTCACGGTCGGGGAATCGACTCGGAACTCGCGGACGAACCGTTGCGGTTCGCAGTCCGCCTTCGGCAGCAGCTGGACGCCGGCCTTCTGGCGGGCCTCCTTACGCTTGGACTTCAGCCCCGCGGCGACGTGGCCCTGCTCGGCCCGGATCGCGTTCTTCCGCGGCTTGTCCTTGAACCCGAGCTGGACGCCGGAGTACCCGTCCCGTTCGGGGGTCTTGACTTGCAACACGGGGCACGGCCCGAGTTCGATCACGGTCACGGGCTCGACGGCCCCGTCCGCGGTGAACACCTGGGTCATCCCCACCTTGTATCCAATCAGCCCCAGCGGCATAGCCGACTCCCGGATCGTCCCGCAAAAGGTCACGTCGCCCCGCAGTCCGGGACGGAGGAAAGTGTGACTTTATCTGCGCCGTCAGAGACTGTCCAGTGACGCGCGGCGAATTCATGCCGGTCTGACCGGAAACGTATGGGGCGACGAAAAGACACGGGCCGGTGCTACGGGGGTAGCACCGGCCGCGGGGATTGGCTGGGGGAAGAGCGGTTGGCGGGGAGTTCGGTTCGGGGAACCGGACCTCGGGGGGATCGGTGGAGGGATGGGCCTCGGCTCGCGGTGCAGGTCTTGAGGATCGGCCGCGTGTCGGGGTTGGATCAAGACTCAGCATCCAGCGTGCCAAAGCTCCCGGCAGCCGACGCTCCCGAATACTGAGGGGTTTCCGGTCACTTTTCCGGCCGGTTGCGAACCCGAATGCCCACGGGCCGACCAGATTGGGCAGCCGGCGTGCAATTCTTACCGACAAACCGACCGATCCGCTCGAACTTCGGCACAAACCGCCCGGAACCGCCTTGGACGGACCGCCCACCGTCCTGAGAATGTCTCAGTCCCGTCCCCCTCGCGAGACCCGGTTGCATGCCCCGCTACCTCGTCGGAATCGACCTCGGCACGACCAACTCCGCGGTCGCGTTCGTGGACCTGCAGCAGAAGCCGAAGGCCGGCGGGGTGAAGCTGCACACCTTCCCGGTCTCGCAGCTCGTCGGGCCGGGGGAAGTCCGCGAACACCCGCTGTTGCCGTCGTTCCTGTACCTACCGGGGGCCGACCTGCCGGCCGGGGCGGTGGCGCTGCCGTGGAACCCGACCGCGACGGACGCCGTCGGCGTGTTCGCCCGCAACCACGGGGCGAAAGTGCCGGGGCGGTTGGTGTCGTCCGCGAAGTCGTGGCTGTGTCACCCCGGTGTCGACCGCACCGCCCCGCTGCTGCCATGGGCCGCGCCGCCGGACGTGGCTCGATTGTCGCCGTTGGAAGTTTCGACCAAGTTTTTGAAGCACCTCGTCGCGGCGTGGAACCACGCGCCGGGGCGGAAGCCGGAAGACCGCCTCGAAGATCAACCGGTCGTGCTGACGGTTCCCGCATCGTTCGATGACGTGGCCCGCAACCTGACGGCAGAGGCGGCCAAGCAGGCGGGGTTAAAGCACGTCACGTTGCTGGAAGAACCGCAGGCCGCGTTCTACGCTTGGCTCGGCACGCATACGCCGACCGAGGCGGGGATGCTTAAGCCAGGGATGCGCTGCCTCGTCGTCGACGTCGGCGGCGGCACGTCGGACTTCAGTCTCATCCGCGCCGGCGAAGACCACGGCGAACTCACTTTCATCCGCGATGCGGTCGGCGACCACCTGCTCCTCGGCGGCGACAACATGGACCTCGCCCTGGCGAAGTCTGTGGAAGCGAAGTTGCCGTCCAAGGTGGACGCGGCCCAGTTCGGGGCGCTGGTTCAAGCGTGTCGGCAGGCGAAGGAAGCCCTCCTCGGAATCGACCCGCCGGACCACTTCCCGGTGACGGTCGTCGGCCGCGGGCGTTCCGTTGTGAGCGGCAGCATCTCGATCAACGTCACGCTCGACGACGTGAAATCCGCCCTGTTTGACGGGTTCTTTCCGGCCGTCGGGTTCGACGCGGAGCCGGCGAAGGCGGGCAAGGCCGGATTGCAGGAAATGGGCCTGCCCTACGTCGCGGACCCGGCCGTCACCCGGCACCTCGCGGCGTTTGTGCGACAGCACGTCCCCGCCGGCGAAACCATCGACGCGATCCTCTTCAACGGCGGCATGTTCACCCCAAAAGTGCTGCAAGACCGCGTCGTCGAGGTGATGCGGCCCTGGTTCGATTCGAAGGATAAGCCCTGGAACCCGCTGGTACTCACGAGCCCGTCGCTCGACCTCGCGGTGGCCTGGGGGGCAGCGTTCTCCGGCTGGCTGAAGCAGAGCGGCGGCCGACGAATCGGCGGCGGGATTCCGCGTTCCTATTACCTCGGCGTGGAAGGCGAATCGGCCGGGTCTGCGTTCGTGTGTGTCGTTCCCCGTGGACTGGCCGAAGGCGAAGAGGTCGCGATCCCGAAGCCCGAGTTCGAGCTCGCGCTCGGGCAGCCGGTGCTCTTCCCGCTCTTCACATCCACGGTCCGCGGCGACGACAAGCCCGGCGACGTGCTCCGGGTCTCGCCCGACCAGTTGATGCAACTGCCGCCGTTGCACACAATCTTGCGCGGCGGCAAGCGGGCCGGCACGAAGCGTGTCCCGGTCACGCTCGCCACGAAGTGTACGGAGATCGGCACGCTCGAACTCTACTGCGTCTCCCGCGAGGGGAACCGCTGGAAGCTCGAATTCAACGTGCGAGACGTGTTCAACCCGGTCAGTCGCGAAGCGACGCCGAGCGCGGACGCCCCCACGGTCGTCGTCGACGTCTTCCCCGAGGACAAGGTCCAGGCCGCCGGCGGGCACATCCGCGACACCTTCACAACGGCGTCTCCGACGCCGCCGGAACTGCCGAAATTGCTGGAAGCGGACCTGGATTCCGGCCGGCTCGACTGGCCGACCGGGCTGTGCCGTCGGCTGTGGGACTTCCTCACGGAAGTCGCGGACCAGCGGGTCCGGTCGCCGCAACACCTGTCCCGGTGGTACAACCTCGCCGGGTTCTGCCTCCGCCCCGGCTTCGGCGACCCCGTCGACCGCTACCGCGTCGAAGCCCTGTGGAAGCTGATCTCGTCCGCGTCCGCCGCCGGGCCGGGGAAGCAGATGGGCCTCGTCGAGGGCGGGGCCGACTACTGGATCATGTGGCGTCGCGTCGCCGGCGGACTCAACACCGCGTTGCAGCAAACCCTCTTCATCCGCCTGCGGCAGGCGTTGCTGTCCGGGAAGGGGAAGGGGCCGAAGCTGAACTCGAACGAACTCGCCGAGATGTGGCGGGCCGCCGCGTCCCTGGAACGGCTGGACGCGAAGACGAAGCAGGCCCTCGGCGAAGTGCTGCTGGGGCAAATCCGCGAACAACCCGTCCCGCACTACGCCTTCTGGGCACTGACCCGCCTCGGAGCAAGACGCCAGTTGTACGGCCCGCTCAACACCGTCGTTCACCACCAGGTCGCGGAGACGTGGGTCGAGAAACTGCTCGGCTTCCAGCCCGAAACCGACAACGACCGTCTCGGCTGGGGGTTCTGCCTCGCGCAACTCGCCCGCCGCACGGACCTGCGCGGCATCGACGTGGACGACGACACCCGCGACGCGGTGGCGAAGGTGCTGCGGTCCGCAAAAGTGCCGGCCGGGTGGGCGACGATGGTGGCGGAGAACACCACCGCCGGAGGCGACGACGACTCCCGCATGTTCGGCGAAGGGTTGCCGATCGGCTTGCGACTCGCAGGAGGGTGAGTTCGATGACCGAGACAAAGCCTGTTGCGGCTGATCGGGGCGGTCGAGTTGTCGCCGGAAGAAGAGGCTGAACCGGAGGGCGGATGCATTCAGACGCCGACCCACTGGAGGCGCTCGACGTAGACGATCTTGTTCGGTTCGTCGATGGAGTAGAGAACCATCAGCGGGCGCACAAAGGTCATCCGGATACCGTCGGAGCGAGACTCACCGGCCCCGTGCGGATCAGTCCCGAGGACCCGCTCGATTGCACGACTCGCCGCGAACATCGCCGGCTTGTCCGCCGCCCGCATGAAGTTCACGAGCAGCGCGTTGGAAGCCGGCGGACGCCAGAGAACGCGGAAGGTCATTGGAAGCCCGCCTCGCGAAAAATTTCGTCGAGGGTTATCCCTGGCCCGGTCTGTTTTCGCGCTTCCGCGATTTCTTCCGGGGTGAAGTCGAGTTCGGGGGGAATCGCGCCGGGGACGGGGTCGACGTAGGCCTTGAGGTTGCCGTACTGGTCGTAGAGTGCGACCCGGCCGCGCAATCCGCCCAGTTTCGCCAGCAGTTCGGCGTCGAGAATGACCTTGCTCATCGGTGACCTCCTGCGAGCATTGTAGCTGACAGTGGAGCGATTCGACATCTAGGATGGGAATGGCGTCAACTACAGGCCGACCCAGCGGATGCGCTCGATGAACACGACCCGCTCGGCGTCGTCGATCGAATACATGACCAGGAGCGGTCGAACCACCAGCACGCGGGTGTTGCCGCCTCTCTCTTCGCCGGCGGAGTGCGGATCGTCTCCGAGCTCCCGTTCGATCCGTCCGCTCGCGGCGAAGATGGCGGGCTTGTTCGCGGCCCGGACGTACTGCACGAGCATCTCGTCCGCGGCCGAGTCACGGAGCCGGACTTCAAAGTTCATTGGAGCCCCGCGGCGCGGAAGACCTCGGCGAACGTCTTGCCGCGGTCGGTCTGCTTTCGCGCTTCCGCGATTTCTTCCGGGGTGAAGTCGAGTTCCGGGGGAATCGCGCCGGGGACGGGGTCGACGTAGGCCTTGAGGTTGCCGTACTGGTCGTAGAGTGCGACCCGGCCGCGCAATCCGCCGAGTTTTGCCAGGAGTTCGGCGTCGAGAATGACCTTGCTCATCGGTTCACCTCCTCCCGCGAGTGTAGCGGGAGGAGGCGAACGGCATCAAGGGTTTCCGCGGTCACTTCCCGGCGGCGGCGACCGGTTGGCCGAAGGCTTCTTGCTTGCCGCGTTCGGTCAGCCCCCAGCCGCCGGTGACGATGTCGAACCAGGCGCAGTTGATGAGGGGCCAGAACCGGCCGAGGGTCATGCCCAGGTTCTCGGCGAGGCGGTCGCCGTGGGTCGGGCCGTGGGTCACGAGGTAGTCCGCGATGCGCCGGCGGTCGCCGCTGGGATCGGTCATGGCTGCTCCTTCACCCGGTACCGAAGTTGTTCCCACCCGAAGCTATCGTCCGGCCGCGGTCCGCACCGCGACCCGAACTGGCGGGGGGATCGGCCCCGGTCCGAGGGCGGCGTGGCACGGCCGCACCACGCCGGATTGCCGCTACGACCCCATCAGGACAGGGGCGGCCACTGGTGTTCGAGCCCTTCCCGTTCGATGTCCTTGACCTGGTCTTCGGTGACCTCGAACTTCCGGGCGGCTTCCGCGCGCGACGCGGCCACGGTCAGCCCGTCGTCCTGGGATTGAACGACGGCGGCAAAAATCGCTCGGCGGCGGTCGACGGTGAGGGTCCCGGCGTCGGGTGTCACGATCCTATCTCCGGTCGGGGTAAGGGCGGTACGCCCATCATAGACGGTCCAAGCCCGATCCCGAAGGGGAACCGGTGACAAGTTCGGCCGAACGGCTATGATAGGAGCTTTCCGTCACCGTTCCGACCGAAGAGGCGAGATCATGGGAATTCAGCACGCCCGCAAAGAGCTCCGCAACGCGTCCAAAAAGCGGCGGAAGGCCCGCAAGCACAAGCTCCGGAGCACCAAGAAGTTCAAGCGGTAACCCCGCGGGTCAACTCCGCCGTTGCCGCGGGCGCTTCGCCAACTTGGGCGGCGTCCCGTTCGCGACGGCGGCCGCGGCGACCTCCGCCGTCGTTTGCGGCACCGCCTGGCGACGCTCGGACTCGGCCGCGAGGTCCAGGAACCGCTGCTGGCTCCGCAGGG
>CAYUHJ010000085.1:11635-24558 GCA_964444365.1 uncultured Alcaligenaceae bacterium
CGCAGGGCCGGCATCCCCCCCGCCGGGGCGAGCCGCCGGTAGGTGCCGTCCGCCAGCAGCTCCCGGCTTTTCACGTTGTCCAAAAACGTCGTCGCCAGGATCTCGTCGATGACGCGGGCCTTCAGGTCCGGCTGCTCGACCGGGAACAGCACCTCCACCCGGCGGATCAGGTTCCGGTCCATCCAGTCCGCGGACCCGACGTACACGTCCGGGTTGCCGTCGTTCTCGAAGTAGTAAATCCGGCTGTGCTCCAGGAACCGGTCGACGACCGACACGACGCGGATCGTCTCGGACACCCCGGGCACCCCGGGCCGCAGCGCACACACGCCCCGGCACACGACGTCCACCGGCACCCCCGCCTGGCTCGCCCGGTACAGCGCCTGAATCACCTTCGGCTCGAGCACGCCGTTCAGCTTCGCCATGATGCGGGCCTTCTTGCCCGCCTTCTGGTTCGCCGTCTCCCGGTCGATCCGCTCGACCATGAAGTTCAGCATCCGGGACGGGGCGACCACCAACTTCCGCCAGCTCGGCTGGAGCGCGTACCCGGTCAGGTAGTTGAACAGCAGCGTGACGTCGTCCGCGAACTCGGGCTTCGCCGTGAAGAACCCGATGTCCGTGTAGATGCGGGCCGTCTGCGGGTTGTAGTTGCCGGTGCCGAGGTGGACGTACCGCCGCAGGACGCCGTCCTCGTCCTTCCGCACGACGAGGGCCGTCTTGCAGTGGATTTTCAGGCCGACGAACCCGAACACGACGTGGACGCCGGCCTTTTCGAGCTCCTTCGCCCAGAGGATGTTCCGCTCCTCGTCGAGCCGGGCTTTCAGTTCGATAACGGCCGTCACCTGCTTGCCGCGGTCGGCGGCGCGCTGCAGCGCCCGCACGATCGGGCTGTCCGAACTCGTGCGGTAAAGCGTCTGCTTGATCGCCTGCACCCGGTCGTCGTCGGCGGCCACCTCGATGAAGTCGACGACGTGCTTGAACGACTCGTAGGGGTGGTGAACCAGCACGTCCCGCGAGCGGATCGCCGCCCACGGGTTCGGGGCCTGGGTAAAGTCCTTCGCCGGAACCGGCACGAACGGCGGGTCGCGGAGGTCCGCGAACCCCGGCAGGGCGTGGACCTGGAACAGCCCCGTCAGGTCCAGCATCCCCGGCACGCGGGTCACGTCCACCGGGTCGAGGTCGAGGGCGGCCATCAGGAACTGTTCGAGTTCCGGCGGCGCGTCCGCTTCGATCTCCAGCCGCACCGCGTGCCCCCGGCGGCGCTGCTTGACGTTCTCTTCGATGGCCCGCAGCAGGTCTTCCACGTCCTCGTCGAGCTCGAACTCGCTGTCCCGCGTCACCCGGAAGCACACCGCCCCGAGGATGTCCATGCCGGGGAACAGGTCCGCGAGGTGAAGGCGGATCGGGGTTTCCAGCGGGGTGAACGCTGTCGTGAGAGACGGAGGGGAGGAGGGGAGCAGCGAAGGAGCCGAACCACCGGCGTCTTTCTCCTCTTCTCCTTTTCTCCCCTTCTCCCCTTCCGGTCCGCTGCTCGGCAAGAGCACCAGCCGCGGCAGCACGCCCGGCACCTGCACGACCGCGTACAGCGGGTCCGGGTCGCCGGGGCGGCGCAGGATCACCGCAAGGTTCAGCGACTTGTTCAGCAGGTGCGGGAACGGGTGGCCGGGGTCGATGGCCAGCGGCGTGAGCACGGGGAAGACGTCCGCCCGGAACACGTCCCGCAGTTGCCGCTGGTCGTCCGCCGACAGGTCTTTCGTCCCGCGGATGACGATCCGCTTCTCCGCGAGGGCCGGCAGCACGTCGTGCAGCAGGCACCGGTACTGTTCCGCCACCAGTTCCCGGACGGTGTCCGCGATGGTCGCGAGTTGTTCGCCCGGCGACATCTTGTCCGGCCCGGACCCGCGGGTGATGCCGGCGTCGAGCTTCTCCTGCAGCCCGCCGACGCGGACCATGAAGAACTCGTCCAGGTTCGAACTGAAGATCGCGAGGAACTTCAACCGTTCGAGCAGCGGCACTGTCGGGTCGCGGGCTTCTTCCAGCACCCGGCGGTTGAACTGGAGCCAACTCAACTCGCGGTTGAGGTACAGGGACGGGTCGTCGAGCGGCGGCGGGGTCACGGCAGGCTCCGGTACGGCGGCGTGGAGCCTAGTGTACGAACGGGCCACGATCCGACCCGGCCGCGTCAATCGATCAGCCCGTACAGCGGCCCGCCGCGGGCCGCGAGTTCGTTCACCCGCCTCGTCACGTCCGGGTCTTCGGTCAGCGGCGGGGGCATGTGCGGCTTCAACCGGGCGTCGATCACGACCGGCCCCCGGCAGCCCCAGTGCTTGCGGAACGTGCCGGCCCCGACCCCGTGGACGTCCGCCGCGGGGTTCGCGCGGGTGAACGTGACCCACAGGAAGTTGTCGAGCGCGGCCGCGGCGAAGTCGGAATCGTCGACCAGGACGACCACCGGAACCCCGGACGGGGTGCCTTCCAACGACGCCAGGAATCGCCGCATTTCCGGGCAAACGTCATCACCGTGCGAGGTCGCCGGCGGGCCGCTGACCGCGACGATTCCGGGCATCACCATCCGCGGGTTCGCGAAGCCGGACGGGAACCGCCACCCATCGGGAACCGTCGACGCGAGTTCCCGGCGCTTCTTGCCGGCGACCGCGACGACGAGTTTCGAGCCCGCATTCAGCCCCTCGCCGGCCGAGTAATCGAGGGTGTCAATCGTCGTCCGCGTGTGGAAGTGCAGGTCGTTCGCCGGGTCGAGCCGTTCGAGCACGTGGCGGAAGAACGCCCGGATGTCGTGGATGTCGAGCGCCGGGTCGTCCTCGTGGGCCGCGAGGAACAGGAACTTCGCGAGGGACAGCTGCCCCTGCCCGAGGATCGCGTTCGCGGTCGTGAGCAGTTCCTGCGGCCGGCGTTCGCCGGAGTACGGCACGTAGCGTTCGCTGCCGATGGCGAGCAACAGCGGGTGAACGCCCGCCGCGTCGACCGCGTGGATCGCCTTGACCCCCGGCAACACGCTGGGAATGACCGGCCCCGTCAGTTCGTGAATGAACTCGCCGAACGACGTGTCCTCCTGCGGCGGTCGGCCCACGACCGTAAACGGCCAGATCGCACCGGGCCGGTGGTAGACCGCGTCCACCTTCATGACCGGGAACGGGTGCGTCAGGCTGTAATACCCGAGGTGGTCCCCGAACGGGCCTTCCGGCTTCGTGTCCGTGGGGTGGACGGTGCCGGAAATCACGAAGTCGGCTTCGGCCGGGAGGGGTAAAGTCAACCCCGACTTTTCTGGTCCCCTCCCCCCTTGGGGGGGAGGGTTAGGGTGGGGGGTCGAGAGTTCACCACTGAAGCGACCCCCACCCCGCCCTCCCCCCTCCCAGGGGGAGGGAGAAAAACCGGAGTTCTTCCCCTGAACCATGTCGATCCGCCGCCCGCCGAGTGCCGCCGCGAACGCGAGTTCCGGCAAGCCTTCCGGCAACGGCATCACCGCCGCCACCGCCAGAGCCGGGGGGCCGCCGACGATCACGTTCACCCGCAACGGCTCGCCCCGCCGCACCGCCGCCGCGTGGTGGACGCCGATGCCGCGGTGGATCTGGTAGTGCATCCCGACTTCGGTGACGGGGTCGAAGTCGTTGCCGGCGAGTTGAACCCGGTACATGCCGATGTTCGACTTCTGCCAGCCGGGCCGGTCGGGGTCTTCGGTGTAGACCGCGGGAAGGGTGACGAACGCGCCGCCGTCCAGGGGCCACGACTTCAACTGCGGCAACTGCGCCAGTGGGATGCGGTTCGCCAGGATCGGCCCGCTCCGCACGAAGCGAGGTCGTAGGCGGAGCAGCGTGAGCGGCACGTCCCAGTAGCGCATCGGCCGACGGCGAAGGCTTTGCGGGTCGGACTTGAGTTCGACGAGTTTCCGGACGTCCTCCAGGGCGTCGCGGAAGAGGAACCGCGTTCGCTCCATCGTGCCGAACAGGTTCGCCAGCATCGGGAAGGCGGTGTTCTTCGGCCGGGTGAAGAGCACCGCGGGGGACCGCTTCCGGTACAGCCGCCGTTGAATCGCCGCCAGTTCGAGGTTCGGGTCGACCGGGTGATCGACCCGAACGAGGTGCCCGTGCCGTTCCAGGTCGGCGACGCACGCTTGCAGGTTCCGGTGGCCCATTCCGCTCACACCTCGTCCGTCGTCACCACCGGCGGGGCCTTCGGCACTTCCAGATCGGACACGTCCAGCCGGCCCTCGGCGTGCTGCTGCCGGAAGATCGCGACCGTCTCGCGGATGCCGTCTTCCAGGGACGTTTTCGGCAGCGGCCCGAGGTCCGCCTGGATGCCGTCGTCCGACAAATCATAGGCAATCGCGATCTGCGCGGTTCCAGTCGTCACCAGCGTTTTCGCCTCGGGCAGCACCTTGCACAGGGCCGCGTGGAAGTCCGCCAGCGTGACGACGGACCCCCGCAGGTTGTACGCCTTCGCCCCGGTGTACGGCCGGGAGCACGACAAAACGAACGCCTTTGCACAATCGTTGACGTACTGGAAGTCGGTCCAGCCGCCGAACGAGATGTTGTACGGCCGGCCGAGCATCACCGCCTTGATCGCTTTCGTCGGCTCGCTCGTCATCCCGAGGTCGCGGCCGACGCCGTAGACCGTCCAGGGTCGCAGGCCGACGCTGGAGATGCCGTGGTCCTGGAAGTAGATGCGGGCGTTCCCCTCGTTGCAGCACTTGAAGACGCCGTAGTGCGTGCTCGGGACCAGCGCCGTGTCGTCCGCGAGCGGCCAGGGGAACTGCGACTGCGGGTACTTGTCCGGCCCGCCGAACACGGCCGCGGAACTGGCGTAAACGACCCGCTGCACCTGCGGCCCGGCGGCCTTCGCGGCCTCGAACACGGCCAGCGTGCCGAGGACGTTCACCGTCGCCCCGAGCAGCGGGTTCGCCCGGCACGTCGGCACCTGCAACCCGGCGAGGTGAATGACGTGCGTGATCCCGTGCGCCTTGACCGCGTTCGACAGGGCGGACACGTTCGTCACGTCCCCCTCGACGAACTTCACCCGGCGAATCTGCTCGTCGGAGAGGATCAACTTCAGCCGGCGGTGGTCTTCGCGGAGGTCGTAGGAGAAGACCTCGTCGCCGGCCGCGAGCAGGTTCTTCGCGATCCACGCCCCGATGAACCCGTACCCGCCGGTAATCAGCACGCGCATGGAGATGTCCTTCCGAGAGCAGGGAATCCCGACGTTTTACGAATGCGTCGAATCAACGGTTAGCCGCGAGGCGCAGCCGAGCGTGAACTTGACGCCACCTTCATTGACGTTAAAGTCAATGAAGCGAGGTCGCGCATGGTGATCTGGGACGACGAGCCGGGCGGGAACGTCGAGCACATCGCCGAGCACGGCGTGACCGTCGAGGAGTTTGAAGAAATCCTGTTCGACGATTCGATCCCCGAAGACGTGAGCCAGTCCACCGGCCGGCCGTGCAAGTTCGGCTGGACGACCACCGGCAAGCACATCGTCATTGTTTACGAAGTGGACGACGAAATCATCGTTCCCATCACGGCCTACGAAGTAGCACCGCGACACGAGAGGGATTGACCATGTCCAAGGCGAAAACGAAACCCAGCCCGACCCGCGCCACGCCGGACGACCTGACGCCCGAGCAGCATGCTCGGTACGAGGCGATCCGCACGAAGGCCGCGGCAGACCGTGACGCCGGTCGGATGGGTCCGCCTGTTGAGGCGTTGCAGGTCGATCCGGCGGACGGCATTCCGTTCGCATTCGCACTGCGTGGTTTTCTCCAGCAATTGAAGCAGGCACGCGAGGCGGCAGGATTGACACTCGCGGACGTGGCGGACCGATCCGGCATCGCCGCGGAAACGCTGTGCCGGCTGGAAAACGGGGCGGTTCGGAACCCGACCTACCAGACGCTCGCGAAGTACGCCCTCGCCGTCGGCAAGTCGGTGACGCTCCGGGCGGATTGATTGTGGCATCAGCGGTGGACCCACCCGCGCGGTTCCAGTGCCCGCCGCACGCCCGCGTCTTCGAGCCACAACCCGCGCTCGACACACTCGCCGATCTTCGCCAGCGACGTCTCCCGCAACAGTTTCTCGCCGTCGGCGGGCGACACGGCGAACGCGAGTTCAAAATCCTCGCCGTCACCGAGGGCGTGGTCCAGCGGCGACCGGCCCGTTTGCTTCGCCCGTTCGACCGCGTCCGCATGAATCGGAATCGCCGCCGCGTCAAGGACCGCGCCGCAACCGCTCTCTTCGAGGATGTGGTTCACGTCTGCCGAGAGCCCGTCGCTGATGTCGATCATCGCGTGCAGGTCGACGAGTTCGTGCAACTTCAACGCCTCCGGAATCCGCGGCGTCGGGTCGAGGTGCCGGCCCAGCAAACTGCCGCCGACGGGGCCGGTGACGAACAGCCAGTCGCCGGGGCGAGCCACATTGCGGCGTACGGGGCCGCGGCCGGTCGCTTCGCCGAATACGGTGACGCAAATGACGAGTTTCCCCGGCCAGGCGTTCGTGTCGCCGCCGATGATGGGGGTGTGAAACCGGTCGGCGACTTCGCGCATTCCCAGGAACAATTCCTCTGCCAGTTCGCGGGAATCGGCCACGCCCGACGGCAACGCCACCGCGACGACCGCCCCCAAAGGTCGGCCCGCCATCGCCGCGATGTCGCTGAGGTTGACGGCCATCGCCTTCCGGCCAACCGCGCGAGCTCCGGCGTCAGCCAGAATGAAGTCGACGTCTTCCGTCAGCAGATCCGTCGTGACGAGCAGTTCCGACTTCGGCGGCGCGAGCGCGGCGCAGTCGTCACCGGGGCCGACCCGGACGCGGGGGTCGGTCGGCGTGCGGTCACGGAGCCAGCGGATGAACGCGAACTCGCCGGTGGGCATCGCAGTTCCTCGGACGGAAGTCAAAGCAACCTCTCCCCCCAACCCCTCCCCGAACGGCGAGGGGAGCCAGGGGGATTGTCTCCCCTTTCCGCTCCAGGGAGGGGCCGGGGTTGCCTGGCACGGCTCCAGCTAAATTCTGTCCCGAAAGGGAACGGTGTTCTACAATTCAGCATCTAACGGGACGACCGCTGACGCCCGCCGCCCGAACGAGTCGCACCGAGGTTGGAATGAAAACGCCGTCGCCGTCCGCGCAGGAAGCCAGTGGCCCGGACGTTCGTCTGTCGCCGCTCGTGAGTCGGGTGTTCGGCGAGCCGCGGTTCCATGCGGACGGGGACGTCGCCGCCCTCGCATTCGCCAAAGACGGAACTCTGTGGTCGATCGACGAGGCCGGTGCCCTCAAGCACTGGGCCGCGGACGGAAAGCTTCTCAAACGGTCGTTCCTCAGCGACCTCGAAACGTTGTGGTGCTTCAGCCCCGGTGCGAAACTCCTCGCCAGCGGCAACGACGACCTCGTCGTCTGGGACGTGGCCGAGGGGACCGTTCTGAAGCGGGTCGAACAGTCCGAATGGCTCACGGCCCTCGCGTTCAGCCCGGACGGTGCGACGCTCGTCAGCGGGCACGACGACGGCACCGTGCGGTTCTGGGACGCCCGCACGCAGAAGCTCGTGGGGCAAATCCCCGCGCACCCGGAACCGGTGTCCGCGATTGCTTATGACCCCAGCGGCAAATTCCTGGCCACGGCCGGCGAAGACCGTGTCGTCCGGGTCTGGGACGCCGATTCGCACAAGAAAATCGCGGACCTCGTCAGCCACACCGACCGCGTTCCCGCCCTCGCGTGGTCGGCCGACGGCTCGCTGCTCGTCTCCGCGGGGTGGGACACCTCCGCCCGCGTGTGGAAGCCGGGCACGCCCGACCCCCTCATGCTGCTCAACACGCACGCGGATCAGGTCGTGGCACTGGCGTTCGCCCCGGCGGGCCAGCTCCTCGCCACCGCGGACTCGGACCACGACATTCACCTGTGGGCGGACCCCGTCGCCGGCGGGTCGAGCCGGGTGCTTCGCGGCCATACGGACGAACTTCGCTGCCTGACCTTCAGCCCGGACGGGAAGCGGCTCGCCTCCGCCGGGCTCGACCGCGTGGTTCACGTCTGGGACGTGGCGAGTGCGAAACTCGTGGCGGGACTGAACCCGCAGGGGAAGAACGACATCGCGTCGTTCGCCGTCGGCGGCAAGGTCCGGCTCGCCAGCACGGGCGGGCCGGCGTTCCAGGTCTGGGACGTCGACTCGGGGACCGCCGTCACGCCGCCCGGCCTCGGGGTCGCGCACAGCGTCGCCGCCAGCACCGACGGCCGCTGGCTCGCCGTCGGCGGGACGGATCACGTCACCCGGCTCGTCGACACGGCGGACCCGAAAGCGGTGAAGTGGCTCGAAGCGACGAAGCCCCCGATCGGGGCGGTCGCGTTTTCGCCGGGGAGTTCCACGCTCGCCCACACCAGCCCCGCGGACGGCCTCGTCTGGATCTGGGACCCAGACTCGCCGGACGCCAAACTCATCCTCATCGAGGCGGCCGACGGCTGCACCCTGGAAGCCCTCGCGTTCCACCCGGACGGCAACCGGGTCGCGGTCGGCGGGGTCGATTACCTGTCCACCGGCGAACGCGACGGGGCCGTTTGCGTCTGGGATTTGACCACGAAACAGAAGTCCGCGACGTTCGACTTCGGCGTCTACGCCGTCGCGTTCGACCCGAGCGGCCGGTATCTCGCCGGGGCGGGGTTGTCGGACCACGTCTACCTGTGGGATCTTTCCGGCGGCGAACTCGTGTTCGAGCTCGACGGCCACCTGGACAAGGTGAACGCCGTCGCGTTCAGCCCGGACGGGAACTACGTCCTCTCCGCCAGCGACGACGCGACGGTGCGGGTCTGGGACGTGCTCAGCGGGCGGATCGTGGTGACCCGGGAGTTCGACGTGCCGGTTCAGGCACTGGCCTTCTCACCGGACGGCCGGTTCTTGTTCACCGGGAACGGCAACACGACGTGCTATCAGGTAGAATTCCAACGGCTCCTCGACGAGTAACCCCCGCGGACGACGGGCCGCCGCGCGGGTGAATCCGCCCGGCCCGGCGTCAAGGTGGGGTTCGCCGTGAAGCGGTTCATCGGTTTACTGCTCGGCATCGTCGGCGCGGCCCTGTGCCTCTACTGCGGATACTACATCCTGGTCGAGCCCGGCCGCGGACTCATCTGGGGCTACCACCCGATGTACCCCGGCCTGGCCGGACTGGCGTTGCTAACGCTCGGCATCGTCTTCCACCAGAATTGACCGCCGCGACCCCGGTCCGGTGGTGAATCTCACTCCCCGACGGCGGACCCGCCGGGTTCTCTCCCCTGGCCCCCGGAGGGTGCCATGTTCCCGACACGGATGCAGTTGATCCCCTTGCTCGCGGCGGCCGCCCTCGGCGGTTGCGAGCCCGCACGCACCCCGGACACGCACGGCCGGGGCGAGCCGCGGATCGAAGCCCCGCCGACCACCGGGGCGAGCAAGCTCGACCCGCTCGCGGTCTCGAACCCCCGGCGGACCCCGAAGCCCGACCTCACACGGTTGCGGTTCGACCCGTCCACGCGCACCCTCGAACTGTACGAACTCGCCGGGAAGGACTCCCACTGGATGCTGAGCACCCCGAGCGCCCCCCGCGGCGTACCGGTCGACCGGGTCCACCAGTTCCCGAACACGATGGAACTCGACTTCGAACGGGTGTCCGTCTTCTATGTCACCGGCGGTCGACCGTCCCCGGCGGTGACCTTGCAGGAAATCCTTGACGCGAAGGATCTGCGGGCGGGCCGCTGACGCCCCTCGGCACTTCGATTGCTCGGGTGGGAAAGGTCGCCCGCCGCATTGCCGGGCGACCTTTCCCACCCGAGGCACCCATGAGCCACAAGCACCACGCACCGGGTCCGGTTCCACCCGGAAATCGGCCGGCGACCCCGTTCGGCGGCGGACCCCACTCGGACCCGTCCGAAGCTCCGACCGACCAGGACGGCACGGGCTTCCAGGAGCAAGACCCGAAGCGCCGCCTCGGGGGATTCGAGGGGAGGGGCGAGCACGCGATCCAGCAACCCGGCGGGAAGAACGACGCCCACCGCTGACGGACGGGTTCCGGCCCCGAAGAGCTTCGGGGCCGGGTTCGGGCACCGCTCACCCCTCGATCGTGATCGCCTTCTCGCGGATCATCTGGTTGACGATCGTCAGCTTCCGGCCGATGTTCAGCACGTTTTCCAGCTCGATCGTCTGCCCGTGCCCGCCGCCGGTGCGGATGAGCAGGTCCCCGGTGCCGAACCCCAGCAGCCAGTGGCGGAAGATGTCGTTCCGCTTCTTCTCCACGATCGCCCCTTCGGACTGGATCACGACCTCGCTGTCCCCCACCTCGCGGACGTACCGGATTTGCCCCTGGTCGAACACGATGTACTGGGCGCGGTCGTAGAACATGACCACGACGACCCACGCCAGGAACAGCGGGATCCCGACCGCGAGGTAGCCGGCCGCGTTCATCCGAATATCGAGCCCGCCGACGAACGCCAGGATCGGCGTCCACCAGTCGAGCAGGGCGAAGCTCACCGCGACGATCAACAGCATCGCCAGCGCGATGATCGACACCAGCCCGCGGAGCAGGATCGTGCTCGTCAGCGCGACGACGAACAGCGTGGCGACGAACACCACCCCGAGGCTGTTGTTCCCGGACACCGTCATGCGGGCCTCCCGGGCCTGTTCGTGCGGGGCGAGTGGGATCGACTTCCCTTCCGGGGCGACGATCACGTCGCGCGGACCCGCGAACCCTTCCACCTGCCGCGCGACGGCGACGTCCGACCCGTCCGGGACGACGGCCATCTGGTTCCCTTCCGTGTAAGTGACGATCGCCAGCACGAACGACACGAGCCACACGGGCCACCAGTACAGCAGGTTGGAATGCCCGTACACGACGAGGAAGTCGACCTTCTGGGCGGTCCCCTCCGGCGGCGGTTCGGTCCCGCCGGGCGCGACGGGGGGCGGGGGAACGGGGGCCGGGACGGAGCCGGCGGGAACGGTGCTCATCGCGACCTCGCGGGTGCAGTGGGGAAGGGGGTTGCCGGGGGAAGGCGAAGGGCGTTCGCATTCCGGGGCCGTTTCCGGGGAACGGTCCGACTCTTCCCTGCCATCCGCAACCGACGTGCCGGACGAGGCGAGCGGTTGCTCACGCGAACCGGCGCTGCCGCTGGATCAGGTATTCCAGCAGCGCCTTGTCGAAACTCACGCTCGTGTCGATCGGCACGTAGTCCACGTTCGCGAGGCCGCACTCCTTCTTGTACAGCTCCTGAAACTCCTTCAGCCCGCCGAGGTAGTCGTCCCGAATCCCGCGGGCGTCGACCTCCAGCCGGTCGTCGGTCTCCACGTCCTCGAACTCGACGAGCCCGGTGAACGGGAAGTGGACCTCGGCTTCGTCCAGGATGTGAAACAGGATGACTTCGTGCCCCGCGTGCCGCAACCGGTACAGGCTCTTGACCACCGGCGCGGGGTCGCCGAGCAGGTCGCTGAAGAGCATGACCAGGCACTTCCCGCGGGCGAGGGCCGCCAGTTGGAACAGGGCGTTGCCGATGTCGGTGTCGCCGGTCGTTTTCAAGTTGGAGAGCACGGACAGCATCGTGCCGAGTTGCGACCGCTTACTCTTGGGCGGCAGCACGGTGCGGAGTTGCGTGTCGAACGTGACCAGCCCGACGGGGTCTTGCTGGTGGATCATCAGATAACCGAGGGCGGCCGCGAGGCAGACGGAGTATTCGAACTTCGTCATCTCCTGGCGGTAGGTGTACCCCATCGACTTGGACAGGTCGATGACGAGGTAGCCCGTCATGTTGGTTTCGGCGCGGTACTTCTTGACGTAATACTTGCCGGTCTTCGCGTAGGCGTTCCAGTCGATGTCCTTGGGGTCGTCGCCGGGGACGTACTTGCGGTGCTCGGAGAACTCGACGGAAAACCCTTGAAACGGGCTGGCGTGCAGGCCCGTGAGGAACCCCTCGACGATGAACTTCGCCCGTAAGTCGAGCCGGGCGACCTGGTGGATGACGTCCGGGCGGAGGTACTTTTCGGAGGTGGACATTGTTATTCCTCCGCGACGAGGAGTTCGCCCGTCGCCGCGAACCAGCCACGAGAATCAATCTGATATACGCCGTCAGACCGGGCCGCGAGATACCGAATCACTTCCACGCAGATCGTTTGATGGTCCGGGGCTTGACATTGCAATGCAATCAGTTGTTGCGTCTGGATCACACGTTGCATCAATCCCGCGGTGTGGGGCGTGTCTTTCAACTCCAACATGGCCGCGAAGGTGTTGAGATCTTCGCGAATGTCATCGACGGCCGTCAGGTAGCGGTCGATTCGCAGAGTGCTTCCCGCGAATCGCAACTCCCCGCTCGTCCAGCCGAGGTCGTCGCCGCGAAAGTGCGGTTCGACGGCGAACCCCGCCGCGTGCAGGTGCTCCGCCAACGCCACAGGCGAGACGGGCGCGGGGTTCGGGCTAAAGACGCGGTGCCACATCAGAGAAGATTTCACCACAAAGGCACAAAGATTTACAAAGGGGCACAAAGAAGAGGTCAGCCGAGTACTCGTCGTCGGATGCCGTCTTTCAGAATCGGCACGTTAAAGTTCATCAATAACCCGAGCCAGGTGTTAGTGAGTCGCAAGTAAGTTATCAACTGTGCCTCGAATATCGGATCAAGCCGCTCGACGGACTTCAACTCGACAATCACGAGGTTCGCAACAAAGATGTCGATCCGATACGCGTCCTCGACAACGACGCCCTTGTACTCGATCGCGACCGGCAGTTGTCGCCGATACGGGATTTCTCGCAGATCGAGTTCACGACACAGGCACTCCTCATACGCACTCTCCAACAAACCCGGACCCAGTTCGCGATGAACTTCGATCGCGGCACCAATGAGCTTGCGAGACCATTCATCTGCCTCGACTCGGAGTTCAGCCTGTGTCTTCACGGGTTTACCTTTGTTTTGTGTCTTCTTTGTACCCCTTTGTGG
>CAYUHJ010000086.1:0-24064 GCA_964444365.1 uncultured Alcaligenaceae bacterium
CCCCCAACCCCTCTCCCCAGCGGGGAGAGGGGAGACAGAATCAGCAATCCACCCGATTCGGTGTCGGATCCCCGGCGGGAGTTCCCGTATTCCCGATCGTGCCGGTTATCGGCCCTCGCGGAACTCCGTCGGCGTCACCCCGGTCATGGACCGGAACGCCCGGGTGAACGCGCTGTGGTCGTAGAACCCGCACGCCAGGGCGATGTCGGCGACCGCCGCGTCGGACTCCCGCAGCAGCCGGGACGCCGCCGCGATCCGGGTCTTCGCGATGAACTGCGACGGCGTCAGCCCGTGGACCTGCTTCACCAGCCGGGCGAACCGGTGCGGCGCGAGCCCGGCCCGCTCGGCGAGCGCGGACGGCGACGTCGGCTCGTCCAGGTTGTGCGCGAAATGGTCCAGCGCCCGCGCCAGCCCGACGGGGATCGCCCGCGCCTCGATCGGCACCCGGACGTCGTGCGAGATGCCGACCAGCCCGGTGATGGCACCCCGGGAGTCCCGCAGCGGGAGTTTCGTCGTCAGGCACCACCCCGGCTCGTTCGGGCTGTACCAGTGCAGCTCCAGGTGTTCGAGCAGCGGCTCCCCGGTGCGGAGGACGACGGCGTCCTGGTCCTCGGGAATCCGGCCGTATTCGCCGGGGTTGATCTCGGACGGCCGCCGGCCGACGACCTGCGACTTCGACTTCAGCCCGTTCCGCTCGACCAGCGACAGGTTCACCGCGACGTACCGCCCGGCCGCGTCCTTGACGAAGAACGCGACGTCCGGGACGTGGTCGAAGAGGGCTTCGAGCACGCCGACGTCCACCGACCGGATCAGGTCGGCCGCGGCCTTCGCGGACAGCGATGGTGTGCGCATTTTGACGCGGGGTCGGGACCGGCGGCCAAGACGACCGCCACGCGGGGGTGGTAGCATTCTGCCAGCAACCCCGGACGGTGGCGACACTTTTCTTTCCCCTCCCCCTTGAGGGAAAGGGAACAGTCAGGAACATCCCCGTGAAAATCGCCCGCATCTTCGCCCACCGCGTCGACCTGCCGCTCCGCGAGGGGACCTACAAGTGGTCCGGCGGCAAGTCCGTGTCCGTCTTCGACAGCACCGTCGTCGGCGTCGAGACCGACTGCGGCCTCATCGGCTACGGCGAGGCCTGCCCCCTCGGCCCGGCGTACCTGCCGTCCTACCCCGATGGCGTCCGGGCCGGGCTCCGCGAGATCGCCCCGCACCTGATCGGGCAGGACCCGCGAGAGCTGGCGAAGCTGAACCTCCGCATGGACGCCGCCCTGAAGGGGCACCCCTACGCCAAGTCCCCGCTCGACATCGCCTGCTGGGACATCCTCGGCAAGGCGACCGGCCTGCCGGTCTGCGTCCTGCTCGGCGGGCGGTTCGGGGAAAAGGTGCGGCTGTACCGCGCGATCTCGCAGGAGTCCCCGGACGAGATGGCCCGCAAGGTCGCCGGCTACCGCGCGGAGGGGTACACCCGCTTCCAGCTAAAAGTCGGCGGCGACCCGGACACGGACATCGAACGGATCCACGCCGTCCGGGCCATGCTCCGGCCGACGGACCGCCTCGTCGCCGACGCGAACACCGGCTGGACCCAGCACGAGGCCATGCGCGTCGTCCGCGGCGTCCGGGACGTGGACGTCTACATCGAACAGCCGTGCCTCACCTACGAGGAATGCCTGTCCGTCCGCCGGCACTGCGACCACCCGTTCGTGCTCGACGAGTGCGTCGACGACGTCGGCACCCTGCTCCGGGCGAAGGCCGACCTCGCAGCGGACGTGGTCAACCTGAAGATCAGCAAGCTCGGCGGGCTGACCCGGACCCGACAGGTCCGGGACCTGTGCGTGTCGATGGGGATCGCGATGACCCTCGAAGACACCTGGGGCGGGGACATCACGACGGCCGCCATCGCCCACCTCGCCCACAGCACGCCGGAAGAGTTCCG
The DNA here is from genome assembly GCA_964444365.1 of uncultured Alcaligenaceae bacterium. GTDB lineage: Bacteria > Planctomycetota > Planctomycetia > Gemmatales > Gemmataceae > CAYUHJ01. Next base: position 1,937 of record CAYUHJ010000086.1, read on the forward strand.
GTTCACCAGCACGGACTTCAACAGCTACGGCACCGTGACGATCGCCGACGGTGCCCCGCAGCGGGACAACGGGTTCATGGCCGCCGGCCGTACGCCGGGCCTGGGCGTCGAACCGCGGCTCGACGTGCTCGGGAAGCGCGTGTTCGAGGTGTGCTGACCCGTTGGGCGGGCCGAGAAGGCTGTGCGACGAGTCCCGCCGGCGTTCGCGCGGGCTTGCTTCAGATCGCACATCGCGGCGCGGGTCGGTATTCAAAGGTAAGCGTGGATCACTCTGGGATCAATTTGATGTACTCGGCGGATGTCTGCGGTGACATACTTGTCAGATAAAAGCTACTCCAGACCTCAACTCGTTGGCCGACATTCACAATGGGATTCCCATACCAACCCGGAGTGTAGCGTGACGGATCGGGGAGCTGGACCCAGATCGTCCCGCGTGCCATCCACATGGCCCTCTGGAGGCGATCGTGTTCGAGTTCTATCGGCATCGGCGGTAATTCGTGCGTCCGGACGGAGACGAATGTTTTGTCGGCAGGCCCCGCCTGTATCGATTCGATCCGGCCTATGATGTTCGCAGCGCGCTGCGGGGGACGGACTGGCACAGGTATTAGATGAATGAGACAGATCGCTCCGAGAAGCGTTGACACCACGATGATGCTTCTAGTTCCCAGCATGACCAGCACCTTCAACGGCTTCTGCCAGTCGCCTGGAAAATTGAGTTTACACGAACTGTTTCACCCACCCCAACGCCTTCTCCAAGGATTCCATCGGCAGCCCGATCACGTTGCTGACGGAGCCTTCCACCACTTTCAAGTACGGGTCGTCGGGGAACTCGAGGGCGTAGGCCCCGCTGCACCCCTCCCACTTGCGCGACACCAGATAGCTCTCGATTTCCGCGTCCGAAAGGGCCTTCATCCGCACCAGGCTGCGCTCTTGCCAGCAGAGTTGCCAGTTACCGGGGCGAACCCACAAACAGACGCCGGTCCAGAGTTCGTGGTCGCGGCCGCTGATCCACTTCAGGATGTGCCGGGCGTCGTCGATGCCGCCTTCGGGCTTGCCGACGACCTTGCCGTCGAGCCAGCCGACGGTGTCCGCGGCGATGATGACGCCGTCAGAAACCTTCGGTGCAATGGCGGCGGCTTTCAGCCACGCGAGTTCGCCGACGTAATGGCGGATGTCGCCGAGACGGGCTTCAGTCGGCTCGGGGATGTTCGAGGGGAGCACGTCGAACGTGTAGCCGTGCTGTTCGAGGAGCAGCCGCCGGCCCCACGAGCCGGAGGCGAGCGTCAGGCGGAACGGGAGCGTGCGGCCCATGTTTCGAGCACTCTTGCAAGCGGCGGCCAGAGGCGGTCGGGGGTCAGGTCGGCGAAGCAGACCGTGCCGCGCGGGCACTGGCGGACGTAGCTGCCGCCGCACGGGACCGTCGTTTCCACGCTGCCGCCGGGGGACGTGTACGGGCCGTGGCGGGCCGCCTTCGTGCAGGTATACGGAGCCACGCACGGCCGGCCCAGAGCCGCGGCGACGTGCAACGGCCCGGTGTCGTTCGCGACGACGACATCCGATCGGGACAGCACCGCGACCAGTTTCGGAAGCGGCGTCTTCCCGGTCAGGTCGCGGAACGGGCCGTGAAGCTTCGCGGCCACTTCCAGTGACAACGCGGTGTCATCGGGCGCGCCGACGAGCAGCAACGTCCCGCCGAAGTGGGCGAACGTCCGGTTCGCGAGGTCGGCGAAGTGGGCGGTCGGCCAGCGTTTCGTCAGCCAGCGGGCCCCGACCGCGACGGCCACCCACGGCCGGGGAAGCCCAGCCAACTCCGCATCCACCGCGGCGAGTTCGTCGTCGCGAACCGGCAACACGAACCGTTTCGGACGGTCGCCGGCCCCCAGAAACTTCGCGATTTCCCAGTACCACTCGACCGCGTGCGAGGACTCGTCCACGGGGATGCGGTGCGTGTAGAACTGCGTCGCCCCTTCCCGCGCGTTCGCGAACCCGACCCGCACGGGGGCACCTGTCGCGGCCGTCATCAGCCCGGTCCGCAGCAGCCCTTGCAGGTCGAGGACGAGATCGAACCGCCGACGCCGGAGTGCGTTCGCGAAGCGGAGCGTGTACGCCGCGGCTTCGACGGGCCCGCGCTTGAACGCCCCGCGGTCGAACGCAATCGTGTCCGTCAGGTGCGGGTGCCCGGCGAGGAGCGGCTCGAAGGACCGGTTCACGACCCAGGAAATGTGCGAGGCCGGGAAGCGGTCCCGCAGCGCGGTCAGCACCGGCACCGCGTGCGCGATGTCTCCGAGGGCGCTGGGCTTGATGATCGCGATCCGGCGGGGCTCGAACGGCATCGGCGAATCCTTTCGCCAGGGGAGGGTTCGGTTACAACGCGGCGGCGAACGCATCGACACTGGGGCAAGTGGCGGCAAGCTGGACAAGGGTTTCGAGTCGTTTCCCGTCAGCAATTGTCGTCAACCTCTCCCGGACGGCGTCCGGAATCGAGTTGAATCGCCCTTCGAGAACCGAAGCGATCAGCTTTCGAAGCGTGGCAAGAAGTTGCTCCGCTTGCTGCGTTTCAAACTCCGCTTGCTGCGTTTCAAACTTCGACCGCAATTCCTTCGTCTCGCGTTCCTTGATCAGTTCAACCAGTTCGTCGAGGACCGGTGACTCGATCATTTTCTCCCCTCCCCCGAAGAGTTTCTCGATCCCCTTTCGGCTCAGGGCGAAGCCGGCGAGAATCGCCGTGACAACTTGCAACCCGGAGCGGTCGTTCGCATCGGGCACCTGCTCCAAGCGGTCGCGGCACTCGATCAGCACTTCGTCTGCGGGGCGGTTCGTCCGGGCCAGCGGCACCCACGGAATCAGGCCGGGGTCGTTCGCCGCCAGCAGCGCGTCTGCGTCGAGCGTCCACAGGTTGACGACCTGCCAGTTCGCGTGGACGGTCGTCAACCCGCGCCGGCTGGTCCGCGTTCGGCTGCCGGCTACCACCAGATTACCCTTCGGCTTGAGCACCAGACAGACGACTTCCGGCGTCACCCGCCGAACGAGTTCGACCGCCAGGATGTCCTCGAACACCTGCGGGTCGACGTCGTTTCCGGGGTACGCCTCGATCTCGACGAGCACCAGCGTCGGGTCCGGGTCGCCGGGAAACCGGACTTCGAGCAGGCCGTCCGGCAACCGCCGCGGCGCGACCGTCTCGGGCGTCACCGGCTGGCACGACGTGAACCCGTGGATGCCGGCCAGCCACAGGATGCTGTCGCCGTGGTGGGTGATCAACCACTTCGCGGTTCGGTCCTTGTCCTGCCGCATCGGCGAATCCTTTCGCCCGACCTTGGCGAGCGTCACTCGTGAGAGTGACGAGGACTGCCACCCAGGAAAAACTCGTCGCTCTGACAGCGTCGGTCGCCTGACAGCGTAGTCTATTTCGGGGTCACATCGTGCGTCGGAGCAGGGAGTCTGTCCAACCACACCGGCGGCAACGAATCTCGATCTTTCTGGCCACGACGGGTAACTCTGTGCCCGGCGGGTCGGTCTTGCGGGGCGCTCGGTGGATGTCTCGAATACTGACGACTTCGAGATTGCTACTCCGGCACTCCGAGCACCGCTCATCGGATTTCGCCACACCTAACCTCCGTTGGGTGACGGCTCCTGTTCCGCCGGGGTCAGCGCCGGCGTCATCCCCAGCACCAGCACCAGCAGCAACGTCGCGACCACGAACGGGCCCATCCGCGAGTCGGACCACTGGAAGACGACGTTGCCGACGAACGGGCCGCAGATGCGCCCCAGGGCCGAAGCGGACTGGTTCACGCCGAGGATTTCACCCTGGCGGGCCGGGTCCGCGCGGCGAGACACCAGCGACGAGATCGACGGGTTCACGAACGCGAAGCCGGTCACGGCCACCGTCACGCACAGGTAGAACAGCGGCTTCAGGGCGGTCGCCAGGTCGGAGATCGGCTTGATGACCATCGTCGAGCCGGGGATCGGGCCGTCGATCGTTTGCGGCCGCAGGTAATACGTCCCGTAAGCGACGAGGATCAGCCCGCCGAGGCCGAGCAGCATCATGCCGGTGCCGAGCTTGAGGAGGTAGTCTTCGGACCGGCGGCCGGCGAGCGGGCGGTAGACGCCCCCCTGCGCGACCATCAGCACGAACCCGATGTACGCGAACACCAGGAAGTTGTCCTTCTCGTTCAGCTTGAACGCGGACTCGGTGAACAGCGACAGCGTCCCCTCGAAGTTCGCGAACGCGAAGATTGCCAGGAAGTAGACGACGATCAGCGGGCCGACGGCCGGGTTCCGCAGCACGGCCAGCGTCCGCCCGATGTCGAACCCCTCGCGCGGCGGCTTCGGCCCGGCCGGAAGGGTTTCCGGGAGGAGTTTCAGTGCCAGCAGCATCGCCACGAACGACAGCCCGGCCGCGATCGCGCCCGGGGCCCACGGCTCTTTCTGGAACGTGACCATCCCGGCGAACGCGATCAACGGCCCGAACGTGAACCCGATGCCGAATGCGGCCCCGATCAGGGCCATCCCCTTCGCGCGCTTCTCGGGCGGCGTGCAGTCCGCGATGACGGCCGCCGCCGTGCTGATGTTCGCCCCGGCGATCCCCGCCCCGACGCGCGACAGCAGGAGCAACATCACCGCCAGCGTCGCCTGGTCCCGGTCCAGTGCGGAGGCGAACGCGAACAGGGCGTAGAACCCGACCGACCCGGCGAGGCCGATGAGCAGCACGGGTCGCCGGCCGATGCGGTCCGACAGCCGGCCCCACGTCGGGGCGAACAGGAACTGCATGATCGAGAACGACGAGTACAGCAGCCCGATGATGACGCCCTTCGCCGTCGGCTCGAACCCGCCGAGGAACGTGTCCGCGAACCGCGGCAGCAACGGCAACACAATCCCGAACCCGAGCAGGTCGATGAAGACGACCAGGAACACGATCATCATCGCCGAACGGGGCGCTTTCTCGGGCACGGGCGGGGCGGCGGAAGACATCGGACTCCTTCACGAGTGGATGAAGAGAGGATAGCTTCCCGGCGGGGACGGGGGTAGGCCACTCAAGTCGGGCGCAGGCGGGGGTAGAAAAAGAAGTGGGGCACGAGATTCGGCAAGGGGGGACTCGCATACCCCCTTGCTAGTCTCGTGCCCGTGTGGAGTAGGCTTCGCATGTGAATCGGGACTCGCAAACCGATTCACGAAATGGGATAAAGCAACCTCGATGCCAATTCCGCCGGAGCGGCCAATCGATGGGACGCAAGTGTTTTTCCTACATGTGTTTGCGGCGAATCGGCCGAAGCAGTTTCATCCGGCTTTCATACTCCTGACGGCTTCCCGACTCGGTTCTGTAGCGTTCCGCAACAGCGGGGTGACGCGTTCTGCATCGCGCCGGTCAGTTTCCGAGTGCAGTTCGCAGCCGGGCAATCAGGTCGGCCATCGTGCGGGGGGATCTCGGCGTGGGCAGCCCCGTCTCGCCGCGAACCTTCAGCCAAACGAACGAGGGACCGGCCGTCGCCAGACACGCGGTCGCCCCGGCCCGCCAGTCGGGGAGAGTCTCGAACGCGGCCACTTGCCGAATCCCGGATGAGGCGGCCAGCCCGGCGAAGTCGGTCGTTCCCGCGCCGGGGACGGGTTGCCCGCCGGTCACTTCGTACAGGCCGTTGTCGATGAGTACGACCGTCACCGGCACCGGGTGCTGGGCCAGCGTCACCAGGCACCCGAGGTTCATCAGCAGCCCGCCGTCGCCTGTCACGACGACCACCCCGAGCCCCGGCTTCGCCAGCGCCAGCCCGAGCGCGAGCGGCACCGCCTGCCCCATGCTCGACGGCTGGTAGAAGAAGTCCCGCGGCGTGTCGCTCAGCCGGGGCCAGTGTGCGACGCTCCCCATGGTCGGGACGACGACGCGGTCGCCCCGCACGGCGGCCAGCACCTCCAGGGCTTCGCGGTGGGTCATCACGGGTGGGTTCCTCCGACCGCCATCGTACACCGGGGGAGTTGTAGAATGAGGCTAATTCCCGTACCCGGACGCCGCCGTGCCCACAATCTTCCTCGACTTCGGCAACGTCGTCGGCTTCTTCGACCACCAGCGGGCCGTCGCGAAGATGGTCGGGTTTACTCCGCTGTCCGCCACGGAACTGACGCTGTCGGTCTACGGCAGCGTCGTAGAGTCCGACTACGAAACCGGGCGGACGAACACCGCCGAGTTCGTCCGCCTCGCGAAAGCGAACGGACAACTGACCTGCACGGACGCCGAGTTCCTGGAGGCGTTCAACGACATCTTCACGCCGAACCCGGAGGTGTGCGACCTGATCCCGAAGCTGGCGGAGTCGCACCGGCTCGTCCTGGCGAGCAACACGAACCCGGCCCACTTCGGCCGGTTCTCCGTGCAGTTCGCCGACGTGTTGCGGCACTTCGCGAAGTTAGGCGTGTCGCACGAGGCCGGGGCGCGGAAGCCGCACGCGGCGTTCTTCGCCTACTGCCAGCAGTTCGCGGACGCCCCGCCGGGCGAGTGCGTGTTCGTGGACGACCTGCCCGCGAACGTGGAGGCCGCGACGGCGTTCGGGTGGAAGGGGATCGTCTACCGCCCCGGCGAGCACCTCGCGGCGAAGTTGCGGGCCGCGGGGGTCGCTGTCGAGTGACACCGTCCTGTCACTCCAGGTCCCACACCACGACGCGGCCGAGCCGGCCCCCGGCGGCGGCGGTCAGGCCGTCCGGGGCGACGGCGAGGCTCATCAGCTTTTCGAGCCGCCAGTTCCACTCGCACCGCTTTTCGCGGCTCGGGATGTCCCACAACTGAACCCGTTCCCGCGGCCCGCCGACGAGCATCCCCCGCCCGTCCGGGGTGAACGCGACCGGCGGCGACCACGCCTCCACGCCGTCCGGGGCGTCGACCGTCAACACCGCGGGAAGCACGGGCTTCGACCGCTTTCCGGGGACGACATCCGCGAGCCCGGACGTGTCGAACACGCGGAGCGTGCGGCCGTCGCAGAGGGCCAAGCGATCCGGCCCGGCGGTGACGGAGACCGGGTGTTTCGTGCAACTCGTGTGATCGAGTTCGACGGCGATCGTGCCCACTTCGACCGCAATGAGCACGGGGCGGTTGCGCTCGCGGACACCGATGCTGTACCGGCCGTCGCTGGTCAGCCCGACGAATCGCGCGACGGAGCCGTGCCCATAGCACCGTAGCACAGAGGATTGCGCAGGGGTGGGACGGATCACCGAATCGAAGACGGCATACCGCCCGCCGTGAAGCACTCCGAGGCGAAGCTGCGTCCCCGCGAACGCGGCGGCACAGCGGGCACCCCCGCCGTTCGCTCCGTACTCGCATTCCAGGGAGAAATAGACGCCGCCCCGGTCGGACGTGACGACCCCGTGCCCCCCGTCCGGTTCAAACGCGACCGAGTAAAAGTTGGTCACCCCCGGCGTCTTGATCGTCCGCACCGCGTCGCCGGTCGCCACGTCGCGGACGCAGACCGCCGTGTGCGGCTGACACGTCACGACATACCGGCCGTCCGGCGTGAACGCGAGCCGGGCGACGGGGTGCCGGGGCTTGAACTGGAAGGATCGCACGGCGACCTCGGAGCGGGAACCGCATCACGGACACCCCACCCCCGCCGCGGTTCGCGCGGCCGGCTATTTCCTACTCTAATGCCATGTCCCTCGCCGCCGCCATTGCCGACCGTCTGACGCCGCGGGTCGTGTTCTTCGGCCCGGCCCGGTCCGGGAAGTCGTCGCTGCTGGAGGCGTTCCTGCGCATCGCGGCGGGGGTGGACGCGGAACTCGTGGGGGTGTCGGCGCACGCCGGCGGGGGACTGGTCCCGCACCTCGTTCGGGTGGACCGGCCGGCGCTCGCGGGGGGGCCGGTCGTCGTGTGCGACTGCGACGGGCAGGCGGCGGGCGAATTGCTGTGCCGGCCGACCGCGCTGGTTCGGACGGCCGCCCGCGGGGCGGTGGCCGACGCGGTGCGGTCGGCGGACGCCCTGGTGTTGGTCGTCGATGCGGCTGACTCCCCGGAGCAAGTGGACGCCACGTTCCGGGCCTTCGGCGACTTCCTCGATTCGCTCGAAGAAGGCCGCACGTTCGGCCGGGAAGTCGGCGGGTTGCCCGTGTTCCTGACGCTGGCGAAGTGCGACGCCCTCGCCCGACCCGACGAGGAACCCGGCACCTGGCTCCGCCGCGTCGGGCAGCGCGAACGCGAAGTCCGCGACCGGTTCGAGGACTATTTCGGCAGCGACGTCATCCCGTCCGGCTCGCCGTTCCTCGCGTTCGGCAGCATCGACCTGCGGCCCGCCGCCACCGCGATTCGCGTGCCCCCCGGCCCGATGTTCGAGGCCTACGCCGACGCGGACGGCACGTTCGGCGTCGTGGACCTGGTTCACGCCGTGCTGCCGGCGGCGCGGGAGTACCGGGATCGCCTCCTTCGCGCGAAGAAGCGGTTGAAGGCGACCGTTGGCGGGGTCGGGTTCCTGGTCGGGGCGATGCTCCTCGGGCTCGCGTTCTTCGGGCTCGCCGGCGGGTTCGGCCCGCAGGACGCGCTCGCCCAGCAGGTCCGGGACTTTCGCACCCACGAAGCCCCGGCCGCGGTGCGGCTCTCGGACAAGAACCTCGCCGGCTACCGCAAGGAACTCGCAGACATCCGGCAGGCGATGGGTTTTCTCTCGCTTCCGGCAGACCTTCAGCAGTACGTCGAACGCCGACTCGCGGAAGTGGATGCTTACCGCGATTACCGCGCGAAGTTCCAGAAACCCCGGCTCGGCCCGGCGGACGTCCGCACCCGCGAGGAACTGGACGCGCTCGAGGCCGCGATTGCGGGGGAACTCGCGCCTCCGACCGGATTCGCTGCGGAATGGACGGACACGGAAGCCGTCCGGCTCCGCGACAAGTGGAAGACCGACGCCCGGCTCGTTCGCGAAGCGGAGGGGCAACTGCACGACTGGTACCGCGGGTTGATCCGGTCGGCGAATCAACTCATGCTCGCGGACAAGCCCCCGGATTTCGGCTGGCGGACCCAGGTGGAATCGCTCGTCAAGCAAGCCGCGACGCCGCCTTTCCGCGCGGCCGAGGCGGTGCCCGGTTCCCCGACCGTGCCGGTCCGCCGCGGGGAGCCGCTGACGTACGCCCCGGCCTACGAGTTCGACCGGCTCGACCTCGCCCGGCGGGACTGGGACGAGACCCGCGACCGGCTCCTGCAACTGCGAAGCCTCGCGGACACGCTCGGGCTGACGACCGGCCCCGGCACGCCGCCCGCGGTGCTGGAACTTCCGGAACCCACCGGTGACACCGCGGTGTCACTCGCCCTCGGCGCGGACCGAATTCGAGCACTGTCCGGCTCGTACCCGGACTTCAAAACGTGGGCGACCGCGAACTTCCCCGACCCCGCCCGCCGGTGGCTCGACCCGCGCTTGCGAGCCGCGTTCGACACCGGAAGCCGACACGTCCGCCGGGTGATTCTGGACCGCCTGCCTGCGGACAAGCCGGAAGACTGGACGAAACTCGCCGACGGGTTGCTGGCCGAACCCGCCTTGAAGGACTGGGGAGCGCTCCTCGGCGCGATCCGGGCATGGGCGGAACCCGGCAGTACGCCCGTCGATCCCGTCGCGGAACTGGCTGCTTTCCTGAAGCAACAGCGCTTCGACGTGACGCTGAAATCCCTCGACTTGACGATCCCGGACGACCTGCTCGACGCCCGGGCGGTGCCGGCCGGGAAGTTGGTCGTTCGGGTCCACCCCCCCGGCGGCGAGGCGAAGGAGTTCGCCTTCAAGCCGGTCGGCGACGGCACCCGCGACCGGCCGGTGACCGTGTTCCGGTTTACACCCGACGGCCATCCCGGTACGCTGTCTCTCCGCCCCGGCGACGACGTGACCGCCACGCTCCCGCTCCGCTCCGGGGGTCAGGACTATCGGCTCGTCTGGTCCGGCGGCCGCTCGGCGTCGTTCCGGTGGGACGCGCTCAACCAGCCGCCGGTGCTGGAAAAGGTCGGACCGCTCCCGGCCCCGGTGCGAGTCCCCGGCGTGAAACTGGACGGCGGCCCGGCGGTGCCGGGGTTGCTGCCGGACGTGAAGTAGGGTGGGTCAGGAGGCGGGGTCCGATGAGCCGCTCGTCGAAGCGGGAATCTGTAGTGCCGAAGGACGATCCGCCTGACCCAGATACAGGGGCCGGCGAGTGGGTCGTGGTGTGCCGTAAGTGCGGCCGTCAATTCGTTGCCGACACGGCCGCGATAAACGGATTGTTGGCGGCAGGGTGGCCGCGCTGCTGCGGGGCAGAGATGGAAACGTGGATCCAGCGGGCCGGTGACTGAGGTTCGTACCCTTCGCCAACCAGTGAATTGCAGCTGTTGGGTAGGTCGTTCCACGACGGAGGGCACGAATGCCGGGAGTGACGTATCACCTGCGCGACCGCGGCGGAGAACTCACCGCCGCTTGGACGCACCACTTCGCTGGCGTCCCGGATGTCGTCCCCGCGACGGGCGACATCTTCGGTGTCCCCGTGGATGCCGTCGTCAGCCCCGCGAACTGTTTCGGGTTCATGGACGGCGGCATCGACCGCGCCTACAGCGAACGCTTCGGTTGGCACGTCCAGGACCGACTCCGCGACCAGATCGCGCGGGATTGGGACGGCGAATTGCCGATCGGACTGGCATTGGTCGTCGAGACGGGAGCGACCGACATCCGATTCCTGATCGCCGCCCCGACCCTGCGTGCCCCGGTCAGCGTGGCGAACACGCTCAATGCCTACCTCTCCTTCCGGGCCGTCTTACGGGCGATCCGACGGCACAACGACCGAGCCCCTGGGTCGATCCGCACGGTTGCCTGTCCGGGGATGGGCACCGGGACGGGAGAAATGCCGGTCACGATCTGCGCCCGTCAAATGCGGGCGGCGTGGGACGAGATCGAGGGCGGACAGCCGTTCCGGCCGACGGGTGTGAATGACGCACTGCTCCAGCACTATCGACTGCTCAGGGTCGAGTAGACTTCCGCCCAAACAGGGTCCATCATTGGCATAAGGAATGCGCCATGCACATCCAGGACATCTTCCGCCGGCACCGCACCACGTTCAGCTTCGAGTTCTTCCCGCCGAAGACCGACGAGGCGTCCGCGGACCTGTTCCGCAACATCGCGTCGCTGCAGGCGCTGGTGCCGTCGTTCGTGTCCGTCACCTACGGGGCCGGCGGCTCGACGCGGGAGCGGACGCACGACCTGATTTGCCGGATTCAGAAGGAAACCAGCCTGACGGCCGTGTCGCACCTGACGTGCGTGTGCCATTCCGTCGAGGAAATGGCGGCGATCCTGGACCGGTACGCCGCCAGCGGGATCGAGAACGTCCTCGCCCTCGGCGGCGACCCGCCGAAGAACCTGGCGAACTACGACCGCGCCAAGGACGGCTTCCGGTTCGCGGAAGAACTCGTCCGGTTCGTGAAGTCGCGGGCGATTCCGGCCGATTCGCGCGGGTTCGGCGTCGGCGTCGCCGGGTTCCCGGAAGGGCACCCCGGCACCCCGAACCGCCTGCTGGAAATGGACTACTTCAAGCGGAAGGTCGACGCCGGGGCGGACTACATTTGCACGCAGTTGTTCTTCGACAACCGCGACTTCTACGACTTCCGCGAGCGGTGCGAGATCGCCGGCATCAAGGTGCCGATCCTGGCGGGGATCATGCCGGTGACGACGAAGGCCGGCATGGTGCGGATGGCGGACTTGGCGGCCGGTGCCCGGTTCCCGGCGAAGCTGATCCGGGCCGTCGAGCGGTGCGGGTCGGACGACGCCGCCGTCGCGCGGGTCGGCGTCCACTGGGCGACGGAGCAGTGCCTCGACCTGCTCGAAAACCGCGTCCGCGGCATCCACTTCTACACGCTCAACCGCTCCGACGCGACGCGGACGATTTACGAGAACCTCGGGGCGAAGGACTCGGTCGCGCTGGGGGCGTAGCCGACCGTCGTCGGCTCCGCCATACCGGTCACGGCCGCTCTTTCACCGCCCCCACCACGACCCGCTCGATGCCGGGGACGGTGCCGAGCGCGGCGGCGTAGGCCCAGGCGTCGTCCGGCTTCGCGGCGGTGCCGGACACGACCGCGGTGCTGCCCTTCAAACTCACCGTGAAGCCGGTGAACCGGGCGTCCCGGTTCCGGACCTCGGCGATCCGCTCCGCGAGTGTGAGGTCCGGGGCGGTCGGCACCGCCGGCGGGGGGATCGTGGCGTCCGGCGCGGCCGACGGTTGGCTCGTCGGCCGCACCGCAACGCCACCCGCACCGACGGGGTCGAGCAGGAACCGGCTCCCGCCCGGCGAGGCCACCTTCTGCACCGTGACGGTGCCGGCGGCGTGGTCCGGCCCCTTCGCGGTCACGGCCGCCGGGGGCAGCGGGCGGTCCGGCGGCAGGTTGACCGCCAGCGACGGCACCGTGTTGACCGGGGCGGCCGGCGGGGCCGCGACCTTGTCCCCGACCAGCTTCGCGAACGGGTCTTCCGGCGTCGGCACCCAGCACGACACCGTCACCGAGATCAGCCCCGGCACCCGGCGAACGACCTCGTCCACCCGCCGGGCGAGGGCCGCGTCCGGCACCGGCCCGCCGACCACCGCCGCCCGGTCGACGACGCTCACGAGCAGGTTGAGCCCGACGAGTTGCCGGTCCGACGCGAGCACGGCTTTCGTCTTCAGCGCGAGCAGGGCGTCCGATTCGACGGGGGCCGACGCGACCGGGGCCGGCGCGACCGGGGCCGGCCGGGGAATGTCTCCGGCCAAGACCGGACCGGTCGCGAAAGCGAGGCCGGCGGCGCAGAGCAGACGGGCGGGAGAAGAGAGGGCGGTCATGGTGGACCTCGCGGGGGTCGCCCGGATCGCGTCGATCACGCGTCCCGGTCGCCTTGTAGATTTTGCAATAGCCGAACGCCCCGCGACACAGGACTTGAGCGAAACTTCCCCCCCACCGCGCTTTTCCGGGTCCGCGGGTGCGGCGTGGCGAACCCCGTCCGGGTGGCGAAGATGTAACGGTTGGTGGCGACCGGACGGCCGGCCGCGTAGGCTAGGCCCGTCACCTCTCCTCGCCCCATTCCCGGAGTTCTTCCGTGCGAACCGCACTCGTCGCCGTGTTGTGCCTGACCGCCGCCGCCATCGCCCCTGCCGCGGACGTCGCGTTGCCCGCCAAGCCCGTCCGCGTCGGCACCGCCGAGGAACTGGACAAGCTCGTCCCGAACGAGGCCGAGCGGACGAAAATCGCCGAGGGCGTGGACTTCAAGACCCACGACCTCGTCTTCTTCAGCTGGAAGGGCTCGGGCCAGGACAAGCTCGCGATGAAGCGGGAGAAGGGGAAGGACGGCAAGGACGTCGTCGTGTTCGTCTACCAGCGCGGCTTCAGCAAGGACCTGCGGACCCACGACCATCACTTCGTCGTCCCGAAGAAGGCGGAGTGGGTCGTCCGGGCGGGGGCGGCCGCCTGCGGGGAGGAGTCCGACGCGGGCTGTGCGGACGAGCCGACCCTGCCGGGCAAGGTGGTCAAGTGTGCGACGCTCGAAGAACTGGAGAAGGCCGTTCCCGACGCGAAGGACCGCGAGAAACTCGCGGCGGGCGTGGAGTTCACAACGCACGACCTCGTCATCGTGGCGTGGCAAGGGTCCGGGCAGGACAAGCTCGCCGTGAAAATCGAGAACGGCACCGCCGGCCCCGTCGCGGTCTTCACCTACACCCGCGGCCTCACCGACGACCTCCGCTCGCACCGCGTTCACTTTGCGGTCCCGAAAAAGGCGACCTGGGTCGTGAAGGTCGCCGGTTGAACCTCTCGATTCCTCTCCAATCGTTCCGTTTCATTCATCGGAGAACTGCGATGCGCACCCTGTTTGTCACCCTCGCGGGCCTGGCCCTGTGCGGCACGGCCGCCGCCGAGGACGCGAAGGTCGTCCGGCCGCTCGAGTTGAAGGACCTGCCGTTCCGCTCGGAAGGGGCGGTCGCGAAGCCGATCGTCATCGGGACCGAGGACGAACTGGCGAAGGCCGTCGAGGACAAGGACGCCCGCGCCGTCATCGCGAAGGCGGTGGACTTCAAGACGGAAAACTTCGTGGTGTTCGCGTGGGCCGGGTCGGGCGGGGACCGGATCGCCCTGACGGTCGAGAAAGGGGAGAAGGGGCCGGTCGTCGTGACGACCTTCACCCGCGGGCTGACCCGGGACCTGCGGCAACACGTCCACGCCTTCGCGGTGGCGAAGACGGCGACGATGAAGTAACGGGTTAGCCGCGAGGCGAAGACGAGCGCGGACTTCCCGCCCGGTGACGTCACATCCCGTGTGGTGAAGTCCCGCGCTCGGCTCCGCCTCGCGGCTGACGGATGTCACTTCTTGGGCTTCTCCCGCGGCAGCAACTCCGGCAGGTTCGCGATCCGCACCGCGGCGACCGCCACGCACTGCGCCCCCTGCACGAGGTTCGCGCCCTTCGCCTTGTCGAAGGTGTCCGACTGCGTGTGGTGCGTGAGGCGGTACTCGTCCATGTCCTGCCGGCACGCGAACCCGGGGACGCCGACCGCCTCGAAGGAGAGGTGGTCCGTGCCGCCGGACGAGGTCAGGTCGACGCCCTTCCAGCCGGGGACGGTGCTCAGCACCTCCAGTTCCGGTTCGAGCACCTTCCGAACGGCCTCGCGGCCCTGCAGCCCGAACCCCTGGACGACGCCGGTGCCGGTGTCGTGGACGATCGCGGCGGACATCCGGGCGAGCGAATCCTTGTGCTTCTTCGCGAACTGCTTGGACCCGTGGAGCCCCTGCTCCTCGCCGGTGAAGAGGACGAACTTGATCGTCCGCCGGGGTGGGTAGCCGGCCTTCGCCAGGGCCGCGACGGCGCGGGCGACTTCGAGCACGACGCAGCTGCCGGTGCCGTTGTCGGTGGTGCCGGTGGCGAGGTCCCAGGAGTCGAGGTGCGCCCCGACGACGACGAATTCCTCGGGCTTTTCGCGGCCGACGACCTCGCCGACGGTGTTGTAGACCGTCACAGGGCCGGGGACGAACTTGTTGCTGATCTCGACTTCCACGCGGGTCGGCGGGTTGCCGGGGCGGGTCGCGAGGCGGTGCAGGAGGGCGTAGTGCTCGTGGGCCATGTAGACGGCGGGCATCGGGTCTTGCTCGGTGCCGCGGTCGCCGTCCCGCCAGGCCCCGGTCGTGATGAGCAGGCCGTGCGGCTTGGCGGCGTCCGCCACCAGGACGGCGGCGTCCTCCGACTTCAGGAACGCCGCCAGTTCCCGGCGGAACGCCTGCAGCTCGGAGAGCGGCGGCCGCGGCGGGTCTTTGGCGGCTGGGTCCGGCTTCTTCGGCTCCTCCGCCGTCCGCGGGCGGGACGGGCCGTAGGTCAGGTCCGTCACCGGCTTCACGTCGGCCGGCGGGCCGTTCAGGACGACCGCGTTGCGGAGTTTCCCCTTGTACCGGGCGAGGTCGTCCTTGGTCTTCGCCTCCAGCAGCACGACGGGGCCGGTGGTCTTGGACGAGGTGCCGGGCGTCCACCCGCGGGCGGCGACGGTCAAACCGCGGCCCGTGTCAGGTTCGACCAGTTTCATCGTTGCACTCCCACGCTCCCACCCCACCGGAATTTCCCACGGCTCCAGGCGGACGCTCGTGAGGCCGGATTCCTTCATCCGCTCGGCCGCCCAGCGGTTCGCTTTTTCGAGGTTCGCGGACCCCGTCAGCCGCGGGCCGATCTCGTCGCTGAGGTGCCGGAGGTTCGGCAGCAGTTCGTTCCGCTCGCGGATTTCCTCGAGAATCCTGCGGTCGACGAACACCCCCCGCTCGATCGTCCGCGGGGCCGGGGCGAGCTCGAACGCGGCGACCGCGGAGACGACGGGAACGAGCAACAAAAGCAGAGCCAGAGTGCGGCCGGGCATGGAACAGAAGCTCCCAGGAAGGGCAGGATGCGGGCGGGGTGCGTGCATTGTCGGCGCGGGATGAGGAGTCCGCAATGAGAAAGCGGCCCGTCAGGTGTCGACAGTTTCGCGCCGCGGCGAAAGCCTGCGGCCGGGACCGTAAATCCCACCCCACGAAGAGTAACGATTCGCCAAACACCCTCTGGACAACGGGTCCGGTGTGTTACAATCTCGTCTGAGGCTGCCCCATTGCGGGCCGACCGTCCCGGAGGGGGCGACGGTGAAGAAAACCATCCGCCTGCGCGGCATCAGCGGTGCCTTCAAGGGCCGACTCTGGGAGTCGGAGACGCAGCTGCGCGCCGGCCGGCTCTCGTCCCTCGAAATCGTCCTCGACGACACGTCCGTCAGCCGCCGCCACGCTGAAGTCCGCCTGGGTTCCGACGGCAGCTGGGTCGTCCGCGACCTGGAAAGTACGAACGGCACCTACGTCAACGGCACCCGCATCAACGGCAGCGAACAGGTCCTCCGGCCGCGGGACGTGCTCCAGTTCGGCAAGGTCGCGGTCCTCGTCGAACAGACGGACGCTTCGGTCGTCGAAGGCCCGCCGTCGGACCAGATGGTCGTCACGGCGGCGACGAAGTCCACGTTCGAAGACGGCCTCCAACGCCTCGCGTTCGACCGCAACCAGATGCCGCGGGCCGGCGAGCAACTCCTCGCGTTGCTGCGGGCCGGGCACCACCTCGTCCACCTGGAAAGCGAAGACCAGCTCCTCGATTCGATCCTGAACGACGCCGTCGCGGTGCTCGACGCCCAGCGCGGCGCGATCGTGCTGGCCGACGGGGAAGGCGGGGCCGAGCCGAAGCTGCGGCTGCGGGCGCTCGCGGTCGGGCAGGGCGAAGTGAAGGGCCGGTTCCACTTCAGCAAGCGGCTGACGCAGCGGTGCTTCGCGAAGGGGGAGTCCGTCCTCTTCAGCAGCGTGCAGGAAGACCGCGACCTGATGACGCAGAGCGTCGCCGACGGGGCGATGTCGTCCGTCATCTGCGTGCTGCTGCGGACGCCGCGCCGCAAGCTCGGGGTGCTGCACCTCGACCGCGGGTTCTTCCAGGCCGCGTTCAACGAGGACGACCTGCTCCTCGCCGACGCCCTGGCCGCGCACGTCTCCGCGGGCATCGAGTGTGCCCAGCTCCTGAAGCGGCAGCGCGAACTGTTCCTCAAGACGATCATGATGCTCGCCCAGATGGTCGAGCTCCGCGACGAGTACACCGGCGGCCACACCCAGCGCGTCACCCGCTACTCGATGCTCCTCGGCGAGAAGATGGAACTGCCGGAAGACCAGCTCGAACTCATCAAGCTCGGCACCCCGCTCCACGACATCGGCAAGATCGGCATCCCGGACGAAATCCTGCGGGCCCCGCGGCGGCTGACGCCGCAGGAGTTCGCGATCATGCAGACGCACACGACGCTCGGCGCGGAGTACCTCGCCGGCATCGCGGACCTGCACAGCATCATCCCGATCGTCCGGAACCACCACGAGCGGTGGGACGGCACCGGCTACCCGGACCGCCTGGCGAAGGACGAGATCCCGCTGCTGGCCCGCATCGTCGCCGTGTGCGACGCCTTCGACGCGATGACCTCCAACCGCCCGTACCACCCGGACCGCAAGGGCTGGCCGGCGGCGGTCGCCTTCTCCGAGGTCGAGCGGCAAGCCGGCCGGCAGTTCGACCCCCGGTGTGCCGCGGTCTTCCTCGAGATCAAGGACGAAATCCTCCGCAGCATGTACGAACTGATGCCCGACACCCCCCGCGGCAACACGACCGGCAACACCGCCGTCGGCCTCAACGGCCCCGCCACGTCCGTGGGCATCGCCACCCCGAAGGCGGGCCAACTCTACTCGGACGACGAAGAATCCATCGCGTGAGGGAGAAGACGCGGTTACTTCTTCTTCTTTTTCGGCTCGGGTTGCTTCAGGTGGACCAGTCTGACATCCAATCGTTTTCATGAAGAACACAGACACCTCACACGAAGCCGCCAAGCCACAAAGAAGACCAATCCGAGGGTGTGGATTTCTTTGTGGCTTGGCGGCTTCGCGTGAGCACTCGGATTTTTAAGCCCGCTTCTCCAGCGGCACGTACGGCACGTCCGTCTTGCCGACGAACTCCTGTTCCGGGCGGAAGATGCGGTTGCCGACGATCTGCTCTTGCCAGTGGGCCAGCCAGCCGGCGACGCGGGCGATGGCGAAGATGGGGGTGAACAGGTCCGTCGGGATGCCGAGGGCCTGGTACACGACGCCCGAGAAGAAGTCGACGTTCGGGTAGACGCCCTTCACGCCGTAGATGCCGGCGGCGAGCTTCTCCAGTTCGACGGCCGTGTCGTAGGACTTCGGCCGGCTCGACTCGGCGAAGACGTGCTCGGCGAGCTCCTGGATCACGTTCGCGCGCGGGTCTTTCACCTTGTAGACGCGGTGGCCGAGGCCCATGATCTTGAACTTCGGGTCGGCCGCCAGCTTCGCGTCGAGCCACGCCTTCACCTTCTCCGGGCCGCCGATTTCCTCGAACTGCCCGAGCGCCTCCTCGTTCGCCCCGCCGTGCAGCGGGCCGGACAGCGTGCCGATCGCGGAGGCGACCACCGCGAACGGGCTCGCCAGCGACGACCCCGTCACGCGGGCCGTGAACGTGCTCGCGTTCATCGTGTGCTCGGCGTGCGTGATCAGGGCCGCGTCGAGGACCTTCCGCACCGCGGGGGTCGGCTCCTTGCCGAACAGCATGAAGTAGAAGTTGCCGGCGTGGTCGAGGTCCGGGCGGGGGTCGAGGATCTCGTCGCCGTTGCGGACGCGGGCGAACGCGGCCACGACCGTCGGCATCGCCGCGATCAGGCGGACGACCGCCTTCCAGTTCGCGGCCGGGTTCGTGACGTGGCGTTCGTGGGTGTACATGCCGAGGGCGGAAATGCTGGCTTGCAGGGCGTCCATCGGGTGCCCGCTGGGGGGCATGCACTTGATGAGGTCTTTCAGGCGGAAGTGGATCGAGCGGCTTTCGCGGAGGCTGCGGTCGAAGTCGGCGAGTTCGCGTTGCGTCGGGAGGTTGCCTTTGAGCAGCAGCCAGGCGGTTTCCTCGAAGCAGCTTTCGCGGGCCAGGACTTCCACGGGGATGCCGCGGTACTCCAACCGGGCTCGCTTCCCGTCGATGAAGCTCACCGCGGATTTCGCGGCCAGCACATCTTCCAGCCCTGGGATAACGTGGCGATCGCTCATGTGGGACTCGGCAGATGGGTGGGCGGTGGTTCCTCAGAACGGTATAGCGGACGCCACCCGGCGGGGGGAGGGCGGGCCGCGGGAATGACGCAGCTTCCCGGTCCGGCGTAGACTATCCGGGCATGAACCGCCCCGATGCCGCCCGAACCGATGAGCCGCTGGCCGAGCGGGACGTCCGCAACCCGTCCGCGGAAACGTGGATCGTGAAGGCGGACGCGGCCGACCCGCGCCCGTGGCTGGCCGACGCACCGGTGTGCCCGTCGCTGGCCCGGCTGCGGATGCGGCACGTCGGCGTCACCCGGACCCCCGCGCCGTTCGACATCGTCCGCACGCACCTCGGCGGCAGCTTTCTCCTCGCGTGTTTCGGCGGCGAAGGCCGCGTGCTCGTCGACGGCCGGTGGGTCAAGTGCCGGCCCGGCCATGCCTTCCTGCTCCCGCCCGGTACGACGCACGCCTTCCACGCCACGCCGGGCAAGAGGTGGGACTTCTGCTGGGTCCGCTACCAGGAAGCCGGCGGGCACGCACCCCTTGCCGCGGCCCAGACGCCCGTCGTCGCGAAGTTCGATGTCGAACCGCTGCGACTCGCCCTGCTCGGACTTCATCACGAAGCCAGTAGAACCGCCGCGACCTCGGCCCTGGATCACTGGTGCGAGCTCGTTCACCTCTACGTGCTGCGGTTCGCCGAACCCGCGACGATGGACCCCCGCGTCTGGCAACTGTGGGCCGCCGTCTCGGCGGACCTGCCGCGGGACTGGACCGTGTCCGACATGTGCCGGGTGGCGCACCTCGGGGAGAAGCAACTGCAACGGCTCTGCACCCGCGACCTCGGCCGCACGCCCCGGCAGCAGCTCATCTGGCTGCGGATGCGCCGCGCCGCCGAGTTGCTCTCCCGCGGGACGGACAAGATCGAGACGATCGCCGGGCAGGTCGGGTACCAGAACCCGTTCGTGTTCTCGTCGACGTTCAAGCGGGTGATGGGCTGCCGGCCGTCCGAGTACGCGGGCGGCCGGTGACGAGTTCACCGCGACGACCGGAGGGGTTCCGTCGCAACCCGGCGGACTTCCTCCGAAATCCCCGGCCCGGCGAGGTGCTGCCGCGAAAGCGGGAGGAGTTCGGCTTCCGGCAGTGGCTCGACGGACCGAAACGCGGCGAGGGCGGGCAACAGGTCCCGGCCCACCGCGTCGATCTGCGGCCGCAGGTCGCGGACGAGGTCGGGGGCGTCCGCGAACGGCCCCCGGCGTTCCGCTTCCCACTCGCGGAAGCACGCCCGTTGCAGGATCTTCGCGGCCTCGATCTGGCCGACGAAGAACGCGGTCGCGTCCGCCGGGGCGAGGCCGTGGGCTTTCCCCGCGTCGGCCACCGCCTTCAACAAGGCGGCTTCCCGGGCACGGTCTTCCGTCGCGGACTTCGTGTTCCACTTCGCCCGGGCCACGTCGTGCATGAACCCGAGCCGGCGGTTCATCAGGTCGAGCAGCCGGGCCGTCGCGACGGACGGCACCCGCTCCGGGGGCAGCCGCCAGCAACCGACCAGTAGGGGGGCGAAAAGGAAAAGGCGGCGGGTCACGGCTCCTCCGACAGGGCGTCCAGTTCTGCCAACAAGTCGCCCACGCGGACGGTGAATCCGGGGATCACGTCGCGGCCGTCGAGGGTGCCGGACGCATCAACGACGAAGGATTCGGCCGCGGTCGTGTAGACGGTCGCCGTCCGGGTCCGCGGGTCGATCTCCCAGACGAGCCGGCAGTCGCCCGCGAAGTATTCCGCCCGCTTCATCGCCATCTCGGCCGGTGTGTTGCCCGGCGAAAGCACTTCGACGCAGAGGTCCGGGCACCAACCGCCGACCTGCGGGAGCGGGTTCGGCAGCCGGTCCCGGCGGGTGAACGACACGTCCGGTCCTCGGAGGTTCCCGTGAATCATGCGGAACTGCGGCCGCCCCGTCACCACCAGCCCGAGCCGCCGCGGGACGACGGACTGACTCAGCAGGGTCGTCAGCCACGACCCGAGGAAGTCTTCGGGCAGACCCGCGGACTTCTCCACGATGGTGCCGTTGACGAGTTCGCACGCCCGTTCGTGTTCGTTCACCCAGACCGCGTCCGCCTCGGTGGCGGTGCCGGGGTACGGGAACAGCCGGACTCGCGAGGCGGGAATGTCGCCGAGTTCGTGCAACAGCTCGGCCAGGGTTTTCCGCGTCCGGGGGTGAGGGGGTGCGAGGGTCGTCATGCGAATCACTCTACCAAATCGGTCCAACCGAGGGCGACGCGAAACCTTTCCCTGGTGACGGGGTTTCCGGATACGATGACCCGAGTCCGCCCTTCCCCCGGAGTGCCCCCATGTCGAAGACGTCCCGCCGCGGGTTCCTGCGAACCTCCGCCGCCGGTGCCGCGCTGCTGTCCCTGCCCGCCGCCACCTACCGCGCCGCCTTCGGGGCGGACGAGTCGCCGAGCAACAAGCTCCGCATCGGCTGCGTCGGCGTCGGGAACCAGGGCAAGGGGAACATGAAGGCGGTGTTGAAGAACGTCGTCGCCGTCTGCGAAGTCGACAAGGACCGCCTCGCCGCCGCCGCCAAGGTCGCGGACGACGCCGGCGTGAAGGTCCAGACGTTCGGCGACTACCGCAAGATGCTCGAGATGAAGGACCTCGACGCGGTCGTGCTGACGACCCCCGACCACTGGCACGCCCTGCAAACGATCGACTCGTGCAAGGCCGGCAAGGACGTGTACTGCGAGAAGCCGCTGAGCCTGACGATCGCGGAAGGCAAGGCGATGGTGGCGGCCGCCCGGGAGCACAAGCGGGTCGTCCAGACCGGCAGCCAGCAGCGGTCGGACGCCAAGTTCCGCCAGGCGTGCGAACTCGTCCGCAACGGCGCGATCGGCAAGATCACCGAGGTGAAGGTCGGCCTCCCCGGCCCGAACTTCAGCGGCCCCGCCGTCGCCGACTCGGACCCGCCGGCCGTCCTCGACTACGACCTGTGGCTCGGGCCGGCCCCGGACCGGAAGTACAACGCCAAGCACGTCCACTACCTGTTCCGCTTCTTCTGGGACTACTCCGGCGGCCAGCAGACGAACTTCGGCGCGCACCACCTCGACATC
>CAYUHJ010000087.1:0-23662 GCA_964444365.1 uncultured Alcaligenaceae bacterium
CCGATGTCCCGCACCCGGGAAGGAATCCCCACCCCCGTCCTGTTCGAGCCCGCGGCGTTCACCGGGTTCGGGCCGAGCCGGTTTCGGCCCGTCAACACCCCGTCCACCGGCCACGGCATCCGCGGTCGGACCCAGCCGAAGCTCCTCGAAGGGGTCAAGTCGCACGCCCCGAAGCGGCCGGGGGTGTACGCGATGCTCGACCCGAACGGCCGGGTCATCTACGTCGGCAAGGCGAAGTGCCTCCGCGTCCGGCTGATGAGTTACTTCCGCAAGAACAGCCGCGACCCGAAGGCCGGGCGCATCCTCCGGCACACGCGGACGCTGGTGTGGGAACACGCGGCCGACGAGTTCGCGGCCCTGTTGCGGGAACTCGAACTGATCCGCCGGTTCCGGCCGCGGTTCAACGTCCTCGGCCAGCCGGGTCCGCGGCGACAGGTGTACCTCGTCCTCGGCAAGTCCCCGGCCCCGTGTGCGTACTTGACGCGCGAGCCGACCGGGAAGGAACTCGCCTGTTACGGCCCGGTGCTCAGCCGGGGCCGCGCCCAGGAGAGCGTGCGCCGGCTGAACGACTGGTTCCAACTTCGCGATTGCCCGAGCACGCAGGCAATGGCGTTCGCGGACCAGAAGCCGCTGTTCCCCGACGAGCGCGGGGCGGCTTGCCTGCGGTACGAACTCGGGACGTGCCTCGGGCCGTGCGGCGGGCTCTGCACGCGGAAGGACTACGGCGACGCCGTGCGGGCCGCGAAGGCGTTCCTCGACGGCCGGGACAAGTCGCCGCTCGTCGAACTGGAAGCCCGGATGAAGGAGGCGTCCGCCGCGTTGCGGTTCGAACAGGCCCTCGCCATCCGCGACCGGTTGCTGGCGCTGAAGTGGGTCGACGACCGGCTGACGTTCCTGCGGACCGCCCGCCGGGGCCGCTCGTTCGTCTACCCGCTCGCCGGGCCGGAAGGCGAGACGGTGTGGTACCTCATCCACCGCGGGGAGGTGCGGGCCGCCGTGCGGGAACCGCACGACGCCCCGTCACGGGCCGAGGCCCTTACGTTGATCGACGACGTGTTCGCCGACCGCGGGCCCGCCGCCCGGTCGGACGACCGCTACGTGGACAGCGTGCTGCTCGTCGCGGCGTGGTTCCGGGTGCGGCCGCAGGAAAAGGCGAAGGTGTTCACCCGGGCCGCGGCCGCCGCCCGCTGTCAGCCCTAGGTTACCGATAGTATCCATACCGATACCCGCCATAGTACGGGTTGTAGGTCGGCGTGTAGCGGTAGGAGTAGTTATAGTTCGTGGGCGTGACGTGGTAGTTGTAATTGTAATGGGTCCCGCCGTAACCCGTGCCGCTCACCCGCGTGTTGGAGTACGCCCCGTACGGGCCGACGCCCCGGGTCGTGCTGTAGTGTTGCACGCCGTAGGGGCCGACGTGGGTGTAGCCCGCGTGGACCGCGCCCCACGCCCCGGCCTCGGACGGGGTCAGCAGGGCCACCGCCGCGACGAGTGCCGCCGTCAATATGCGATCTCGCATCACTGATTCCTCCGGTTGGAAGTGTTGGATCTCACAGGTGGTGTACGATTACTGGGCCGGGGCCTTCACCCGCTTCAGCTTGTGAACCGGGCCGTCCGCGACGGCCTTCCCGTCCACGGTGACGGCGGTAGCCTGCCACGTCGCGGAGTCCGGGCCGGTCTTCGTCAGCACGTTGGTGATCGTCACCTTCTTGCCGTCCGCCGTCGTCACGGCGGCCTTGATGCTCCAGTTCGTGTCGCTCTTCGTCCAGGTCGCCTCGCCGAACCCGCCGTGGGAGTAGAAGGACCACGACCGGATGCCCTTGGCCGCCGGGTCGTAGGCGATCCACTGCGTGCCGCCGGTCACGGGCGCGCCGTTGACCGTGGTCGCGAACGACGACACGATGAAGTTCTGGTTCTCGGCCCAGGAATAGGTGGCGTGGGCGGACTCGCCCTTCTCCTCCCCGGCCCACTCGCCGATCAGCCACTCCAGGTCGGCGAAGTGCTCCGCGTGCGACGGCGGCTGGGCGACCGACTCCCGGACGCTGTCGACGTACCACTGGCCGTCCTTCTTCACCAGGACCGCGGCGAACCGGGCCGCGCTGGCGGAGCCGTCCGCGTCGGTCACCTCGGACACCCCGTCTTCCAGCAGCACGTCCGGGCTGACCTGCTTGCGGCCGGTCACGATGAGTTGCAACTTCGCACCCTTGTTGGCCGCGAAGTATTTCTCGTACATCTTTTCCAGCGCCGCCCGGCCGTGAACCCGCCGGCCGGTCACGTCGACGAAGTCCGCCTCGACGGTCCACAGGCTCGCGCAGGTCTTGGCGTCCCCCTTGTTGAACGCGGCGATGAAGTCTTCGGCCCGCTTCGCAACGGCGGGGTCCGAGTCCGTCTTGGCCGGGGCCGGCTGCCCCTGAGCTGGCGGGGTGGACGTCACCGTGAACGCGGCGACGACCGCGGCCGCGGCGAGCCCCAGCCCGGCGGCGATTCGCTTCCGGTTGCGCATGCTGCTTCCTCCCAGGTGTGGACGGACCCGACCGGGCGAGCGCGCGGTCGCGGTCGTCGAGATGCACTGTCTGGGCTACGAGTTTGCCGCTCGTCGGGGAAGTGCCGGTCGTGCGTTTCGTCGGGTCAGCGGCGCGGCTGCGTCGCGGCCGCCCGCTGGTCGGCGTCCTGGGCCATGATGCGGAACATTTCGACGGACGGGGCGAGCACGCAGGCTTCGAGCCAGCGGCCGAGCTGGTCGAGGTCCTTCATGCCGCGGATCGTGGCGGGCAGGTCGAAGGGGTAGTCGTTGAATTTCAGGCGGATGATCTTCATGAGGTCGTTGCGGCGGGCTTCCAGCATCCCGAGGTGCATCCCCTCGGCCATGCCCTCGGCGCGGCCCTCGGCCTTCCAGGAATTGATCTCGTTCAGGCTTGCCATGACCGTACCCCGAAGTTTGCCGGGCGACGTGTCAGGAGCATAGCACAAACCGGCGGCGGAGCCCCGCACTTGGGGCTCCGCCGCCGGTTCGGTTCGCCGGGCGGGTGCATCGCCGCGACTGGCGCACGCGGGGAGGGGCTGCCGACGAATCGGGATCGGGTTACGACGCCGCCGCGGGCTTAGCGGCCACGACGCCCGCTTGCGGCTGGCCCGCGAGGGGGAGGAGTTCTTGCCGATAGATCGGGACGTCGCGGGGAGCTTCGATGCCCAGGCGAATCTTCCCGCGGTCGATGTCCACGACGGTGATGCAGATGTTCTCACCGATGAAGATTTTTTCGCCGAGTTTGCGACTGAGAACCAGCATGATGCCACCCTCCGTTGTGCGCCAGTCGGACTCGAAAAGCTTCCCAATTCTAGGCCACGTTCGGACCGGCCACGGAAAACGGGGGGCCGAAAAGTGAAGGAAGCGGGGCAAGCTGCGCCGCACCGCCGGAATTATGGGCACCCCCCGCACGTCGTGCGAGAACGGCCCCGGTCCGCTACGCATCATACGCACGGGGAAGGACTTCCGACCGAGAACTTGCGTCCGGACCGGGCCGATACGCGAGGGGTCGACGAGGAGCTGACGCGAAAAACCCCTACGACCGCGCGAACCCGCCGTCAACGCTGTGCAGACGGACACCTGGGGAAAAGTGTTGCCGATGGGGATTCGGTGAGCTAATGATCTGATAATGGGCTAATCACGCCGAAGTTCTAGATCGTGAGAGAAACTACCGTGCAAAATTTAGCAAACTATTCACTTGTTCATAACGGCGCATCTGCGGAGGATGCGCGCCGGATCTTGGCCGAATGTGCGCAACGTGTAGACCACTGGTTACAGAGCAAGGGCAGAATTGCTGCCGGTCAACTTGTTCTATCACTAGGTGGACGCAGCGCGGACCTCACCACCGCTAGTTACGAGTCTGATCTGGGTGTGTCGAGAGAGTGGGAGTTGACTGAACCACTAATCGACTACCCAGACGCCGAATTTCGAACCACATTACAATTGGCAGAAAAGAACTGTGGAGTTTATCTATACCTTAATTTGAAGGCGGGATATAAGAATACGACTATTGCCCCAGAATTGCACCTTCCGGTCAAGCCGCCACGGATACTTTTTGAACTCGCGAGAGTGCCCGGTACCGCTTGGCACTTTAGAACTATGCCGGTCGGATTAAAGTCACTAACATTCGATGCAAGCCACGCAGATAAGGTCATCGAGTGGCTCTCCCACCCTGAACGACCAATGCCAATTGTAGTGCTTTCGGAATACGAAGGCGAAATTCTTCACCCGGACTCGAGATGGCAGGATAAGGTTACTGAGCGATTGTTTGGTATGGCACTTGTCATCCGCTTCAGCTCTGAATTGTCGTGGGCCTTAACTGATAGGGTAAAGAAAATTTGGTCATGCTACCACGGAGCAGTACGAATTTACTGGCCCAATCTACGATTTGAGGGCGACCCTTTTCGACACGATCTTATGATCGCCGAAGACATTATGGAACGGTTCAATACCGATGACCGTAGAGTCGCAGCGGATTGTCTTTTAGATCATTTATTCGAGCGGTTTCGCAGAATATCAGGATTCTCAGTGCGTTGTCCGACAGTCTTCCCCGAGTTAAGACGGGCTGCGAGTCAAGAGCGCATTACGGAACTTCGCAAACAAGTGTCGAGCAAACGAGACGCGACTAAAGCTACAGCGAACCTCGCTTCAGAAAATAAGCAATTAAGGGAGCAGTTGTTCGCGAGCGAGTCGCTCGTCAGTGAATTGACAACCCAGTTGGATAAAGTTGCAGCAGAACTTACTCGAGTGCAGAATGATTTTGACATCTATCGGCACCAAAACGCCCTTACTCCCAATGATTCCAAGTCGCCTGCGATTCAGACTAAGGAACAGTTGACGAGCATCGACGAAGCTATCAACCGCGCGAGGAGTGAATTTGCTGAAGAGTTAATCTTCGGAGACGATGTCGATAATGAAGCGACAAGGTTGAAGCCTGATGCTGGGCCACCTTCGAGAGTATTTAATCATCTTGCCAAACTCGCTGAAGCGAGTAGATTGCTTAGATCGGCAATAGTGAATTCCGGTTCTGCTTCACTAGGCAAACCAATTTGCGAGTGGTTGAGCGAAAGCGGAGTAACCGCGTCTGGAGAACACCAAGAAACCATGAAAGGTAGAGGAAAGTCTGAGCGGACGTGGGATTTTGGCGACGGTACCGATCACGTATTTGAAAATCACACGAAGCCTAACGATGCGAAATCGCCAAATCAGTGTGTAAGGATTTATTTTGAGTGGTGCAATGACAGAAGAAAGATCGTAATCGGCAGCGTAGGGCGAAAGCCGGGCCTGTAAAGATCCCGAGCAGGCGTCCATCCTCGCGGGGTGGGCGAGCTGGATAGTCGTGCTCGAAGTCGTGTTGTGTCGACCCGCGTTCCTCAGTTCGTCAGCTGGTCCCGCAGCCATCCGGGGCGGTCCGTCGTGATGCCGTCGACCTTCAGTTCGACCAGCCGCTTGGCGGTGGGCACGTCGTTCACGGTCCAGACGTAGAGCTTCAGACCGGCGGCGCGGATCGTCTTGACGAACGCGGCATCGAGCGCGGGGGCGGCGGACAGGTCCACGCCGTCGGCCTGGCACGCGCGGGCTTTCTCGACGACGTTCTCCGCCGTCAGGACGTCCTCCTTTTTCGCGGGAAAGCTCACCAGCAGGTACGCCGGGACGTCGGGCCGGGCTTTCTTGACCGCGGCGATGACCTTGCTGTCGAACGCGATGACCGGCGTTTGGGTGGGCTTCAACTTCGAGTCCTTCAACTCCCGGACGAGTTCCGGGACCGCTTCTGGCCCGCACTTCACCTCGACGAACACGCTGCGGCCGTCCGGGACGGTGGCGAACATCTCGGGCAGGCTGGGAACCTTCTCCCCCTTGAACCGCTCGGCTTTCCACCGCCCGACGTCGAGGGCACGCAGTTCGGCGAAGGTCGACTCCGCGACGGTGAGAGAAGTCCCGCCGGCGGTGCGTTTGGTGTCCTTGTCGTGAATCACCGCGAGTTTGCCGTCTTTGGTCAGGTACACGTCGAGTTCGGAGGCGTCAGCCCGCTGCTCCCAGGCGACGGTGAACGCGGCGACGGTGTTTTCCGGGGCGTCGTGCGACGCCCCGCGGTGGGCGATGATCTCGACCGACGGGTCGGCCCCGGCGGACAAGGTGAGGAGTGCGAGAGCCAGCGGCACGTCAGATCTCCGAATACGCGGCGGGGGTGAGGACGTGGTTGGTGATCTTCGAGACGATCTCCTTGTCCGCGTAGCCGGGCTCGGCCTTCAGCTTCAGCCACGCGGGGTCGGCCCGGAACGTGTCCCAGGCTTTCTTCCGGCCGTCCTCGTCGGGGAAGACGAGCAGGTACGTCAGGTTCGGCAGCGCCGGGCCGACGACCGCGGCGGCGAAGAAGACGGGCGCGAGCCCGACCCGCCGGAAGATGGCGAGTTCGCCCTTCTCGAACATCTCAATCTTCTTCGCGGCGGCCCGCTCGTTGTGGCTCTCGTAGACGCGGAGGTTGAACAGCCGGGGTTTCGCCGGGTCCGTCTTCCCGAGTCGGGGCATCCCCGGAATCGCGAGCAGGAGGGAGCTTTCGATCCGGCCGTAGACGGGGCTGTCCGCGGTCGCGTCGAGGTAAACAGCTGCGGCCTTGCGGTACTCGGCGTCGCCAGCGAGCCGGGACGGCAGCAAGGCGGCCGAGTCGGCGGACGGATGCACGACGAGGACGACGACCTTCAGGGAATCGGCTTCGACCGGGCCGGCGAACACCCCGACCGGCCCGGCCCCGTGCCGCTTCACGGCGGGAATGTAAGCGGCCTTCAGGTAGTCGTCCAGAATCGCCCGTTTCTCGGCTTTCAACGTGTAGGTGCGGAGTTCGTAAACGTCGCGCGCGGCGGGCGGCTCTTCGGCGGGGGAGTCGGCGGCGGCAGAAAGGATCGCGGCGGAGGCCCCGACAAAGGCGCGGCGGTTCATGGTGTCCTTTCGCGGAGGGTCTGTGCAGAAGTGTAGCGACAAAAAAAATGCGGGCACCCGTTTTCCGGATGCCCGCACCACCGAGCGGCGAGCAGGTCCCGTCCGGCCCACCCGTCACTCGATTGCCTTTTCCGTTCCCCCCTCGGAACGGAGAAAGCTCGCGTGAAATCGATGTGGCTAGCCCGTGAAGGATTAGCCGATGTCGTTCGCAACCTGACAAGAACTGAATGAGTAGTGTCTTAATGCACGAATCGAGCAGGTGCAAGGTCGCGCGGGAGAAAATCGCGGGGACCGAGGCAATTCCGTGCCGCGGTTCTGACTGCAAAGGTGGATTTCCTGTCACGGTAAAGACGAGTCCCGACGTCCGCAGGATTAGTACGGACTATCGGTTGATTTCGCCTACACTTCGCGACCGCGAAGCGGGGTACCGGGCTGCCAGTCCGCCGGAATCGGGCGGGGTTGCTCTTCGCCCGTGTAGTGCCAGAAGCTCACCGCTTCCTCACCGAGCTTCCAGGTGAAGGCGGCCGGGCGGCCGTTGATCTTCGTCGGGAAGTCGACCTGGCCGACTTCGGGGTCGGTGAGTTTCACCCCCAACGCTGTCAGCTCGGTGACCGCGCCCGACATCGCTTTTTCCGCCGAGGAAATCTCGTCCTGGATCGCGTACCGGCGTTGCCGGGCCACCCAGTTGAGCGACCGGCGGGAGCGTTCGAGCAACTCCTGTTCCGGGTTGAGCTTCCCGAGCCGCTTGTGCGTTTCGACGATCTCCGCCACGATGCTGCGAACCAGCGGGAGCATGTGCCGGGCGGTCGGCAGATCCAGCGTGACGGACTTGGTCCGGGTTTTCGCCGGGTTGGATGCTCGGTGGGGGGTCGCGCTCATGGGCTTTCTCCGACGGGGTGGGCGGGGATGGCTCCCCGTGTACCCACATTATAGATGCCGAACAAGAGTCCCGTAGGTCAGCAGTTACTCGGCCGTTCGCCCCGTCGGGGCCGACCGAAATCGACCCGTCCGCGGGGGATCATCCGGTTGGACACCTCGGAAGTCGGATTGGGTTCACCATTCGGCCCAACCTGCCGGGGATTACCGACAACTGTCGATGGACAGTCCCCGCGGGTGGGGTATAAGTGAAGTAGTACAACTCCCCGCCCTCCGGGCGGCACTTCGGTGTTGTCCCCGGTCCGCCGCCGGCCCCGGCTCGTTACGGTCGCCACAACCGATGCCCCCGCCCCCCTCGCTCCAGGTGGCCGTCGACCCCGAACGGCTCGTCCGGGAACTGACCGACGCCCACGTCCTCGACGAGACGACGGCCGCGCCGCACGTCGCGGCGTTCGAAGCGGGCGGCTCCCAGGGGGGGAGCTCCGCCCTGGCCGGCGCTCTGGTCCGGGCCGGGGTGCTGACCCAGTACCAAGCCGACCGCGCGGTCGCAGGGGAGGCCGGGAAGCTCGCCCTCGGGCCGTACACCCTCCAGCAGCCGATCGGCGCGGGAAACTTCGGCACCGTGTACCGGGCGGTGCGGCGGTCGGACGGCAAGTCGTTCGCGGTCAAGGTGCTCCCCCTCCGCAGCCTGTGGAACGTCCACCTCGCCAAGAAACAGGTGCAGACCTTCGCCGGGCTGCCGCCCCACCGGGCGATCGTCCCGTTCGTGGACATCGACTCGGCCGGGGTGTCCCATTACCTCGTCTGGCCGTTCGTGCAAGGGGAAACGCTCGACGACCGGGTCCGCCGGCTCGGACCCCTCCCGCCCGCGGAAGTCGTCCGGATCATGGCCGAGGTCGCGGACGGGCTCGCCGGCTGCCATCAGAAGGGGATCATCCACGGGCTCATCAAGCCGGCGAACATCCTCCTGACGGCGGAGGACCAGCCGAAGCTGCTGGACATCGGCATCGGCGCGATCCTGACCGAGAACCTGGCGGACGGCGAGTCGATGCTCGACACGATCTCGACCACGAGCACGATGGTCGGGATGATCGACTGCGCGGCCCCGGAAACCCTCCACCAGCCGACGCTCCGGAACGCGGCCGGGGACGCTTACGGGTTCGGGTGCGTGCTCTATCACCTGCTGACCGGGGTGGTCCCGTTCCCGGACGGGACGGTCGTCCACAAGATGATCGCGCACCAGACCCAGGAGCCGGTGCAGGTCCGGGCCCGCAACCCGAAGGTGCCGCTGGCACTCGCGCGGCTCACCGAACAACTGCTGGCGAAGAAGCCGGACGACCGGCCGCGGAACATGGCGTCGGTGCGGGACTCGCTGTTGCAAAGCCTGCCGGACCCGAGCCGCCGGCCGGTCTCGCCAGGGCCGCTCTCGGAGGCGGTCCGCGACCCGGTCCCGCCGTCCGGGCTCATCCCGAGCCGCCCGTCCACGCCCGCCCCGAACCTGCCGGACACCGGTCCGCCCCCGGCCAACTACGACGGCTCGGAGGAGTCCATCGATTTCGACGTGGCGACGGTTACTCCCAAGAAAAACCCGGCGGGCGCGAACCGCGAGTCGCCGCGGGCGGGCGTCTTCCCGAAGCCGGCCCCGCCGCCGCTGGCCCCGCCGGCCGCGGAGCCGCCGCCCGTGCCGGCCCCGAGTGCCGCGCCGGCGTTCCGGCTTCAGCCGCTCTTGAAGTCGAAGTCCGAAGCGAAGCCGCCGTCGTTCCCCGCCTCGCCGCGGTCGACGGCCCCGCTGATCGAGCCGTTTGACGACCCGGAGCCCGTGCCGCCGGCTCCCGCGCCGCTGCCGACCCAACCTCGGCTGGGGAACCGGGCCAGCTGGACCTCCCCCCCGAAGCCGACGGCCCCGTCCACCGACTGGGCCGAGGAGGAAACGCGATCCTCGAAGGAGTTCGCGGCGCGGGAGTCCGCGCCCGCCCCGGTGCCGCTCCCCCCTCCGCGGCCGCCGAGCTTTCCGTCCTTGCCGTCGCCGCCGTCCTACTATTCCGTCCCGCTGCAGCCGTACCCCGTCCCCGCGCCGCCGGCCCCCGTGATGGCCCCCGCCGCGGCCCCGCTGGGGTTCGGTAGCTCGTTCGGCAGCCCCGCCGTGCCGGGTCCGGAAAAGCACGGGTTGACGCCCGTCGCCCTCGGGTTCGGGGCGCAGCGCCGCGGGGGGTCTTCGCACCAGATGGTCGGGCTCCCGTCGAGTCCGGGCCTCCCGGTGCAGCAGTACCTCGAAATGCCCCTCGCGGACGAGGGCCCGACGCTCCCGCGGGTCGTGACCCCGACCGCGCCGAACCTCGTCTTCGCGCGGTACCTCTGGCGGGCGGCCCGGCTCGTGTGCTTCTGGCTGCCGGCCCGGGATCTGGTGCAGGTGAGCGTGTTCGGCCCGCCGGAGTGGACCGCCGGGCAGGCCGCGAAGTTGCTGGTGTACGTCCACGACCGGTCCGCCGCCGCCGGGCTCCGGACCCTGTCCCGGACGTTCCGGAGCGAGTCCGCCTTGCTCGGCACGGCCTACGTCGACCAGCTCGTCACGCGCGGGTCCACCGTCGGCCTTCACCTCAGCGTGGTCGGCGGCCGGGTCGGGCGGTCACTCACCGGGGTAGTCTGGGCGGGCGAAACCAGCCCGGTCGAGTTCGAGGTGTTCGTCCCGCCGATCGGTCCGGGCGGGCTCACCCGGGCGGTTCTGAGCATCGGGCTGGACGGCGTCAAGGCCGGCGAAGTGCCGTTCCCGGCCGTCATCGCCCAGCCGCGGTGATGGGAGACGCGACCCCTGCCACCGGCGTGAAACGGCTCGCGTTCGTGACCGCCGGCTTGCTCTGCGTCGGGATGGCGTACCTCGGCGCGATCCTCCCCGGCCTGCCGACCACGCCGTGGGTGCTCGCCGCGAGTTACTGCTTCGCGCGGTCGTCCCCCCGGTTGCGGCGGTGGCTGCTCCGGTCACCCCTGTTCGGGAAACTGCTCCGGGACTGGCACGACCACGGCGGCATGCGGCGGCCGGCGAAGGTGCTCGCCGTCGGGATGGTGCTGACGGCCTGCACGTTCAGCGTCGGGTTCGCCGGGCTGCCGGACTGGTTACGGGTCGTGATCGCCTGCTGCGGGGCGACAGGGGTCGGGGTGATCCTCTTCGTCGTCCCGACGGTCCGCCCCCCGGCGGGGCCGTCAGTCGACTGAATACGTCTGCCCGTCGTTGCGAGAGTTCGCCCACCGCCAGGAGTCCTGGGTCACGGCGTTCTGAATGAACCGGACGCTGCCGTCGGCCATGGCGGCCTGAAGCCCGCCGGGGTGCCGGCTGCGGGCCTGGGCTTGCCAGTTCGGCCAGTTGTTCGGCGCGTTGTCTTCGGAGCACCCCATCCGCTCCCGCTGGGCAATACTCACTCCGGGGAAGGCGTTCTTGACGTCCGTGCAGTTCTCGATGTCGTCGGACTTGTCCCCGTCGTCGTTCGGCAGCGTCGCGTCGCCGATGGAGTGGGCCGCCGTGACGCTGGACCCGGCCAGCCCCATCGCCCACACGCCGCGGCGGTCGTTCTCGGTCAGGCCGATGCGGACCTCGTTGAGCATGATCGTCGTGGAGGTTCCGTCCGGCACGTCGACGGGGATCTTCGCGCCCCAGTTCATGCCGAACATGCCTCCGACGTCGTTGGTGAACGCCCCGCCGCCGGAGCCGCCGTCCTTGGACTGGCCCATCGCGGTCCAGTTGAACCACCCCGGCCCGGCGTTCGCGGCGTAGTTGCCCCGCGCCCACCCGCCGCCGTTGAGCGCGAACGGCGTTCGCCCGCCGTCGTCGCTGCCGCACAGGAGCACGGGAATGGTCGTGCCGCGGATTTTTCGCCAGTTCTGGTTCGTCCCGTTGCTGCTGACGAACGCGGTCACGTCGCCCGAGACCTGATCGAAGAGCGGCCCTTGCTCGATGTACGGCAGGAGCATCACCGCCCAGTTCGGGCCGAACCCGGGGGTGCGGTAGGAACTGGTGATGTCCGCCGGCTGCGGGCCGGACGGGTCGGTGATGCCGGCCAGCATCACCGCGGGGGGCAGCCGTCCGACCGCGTCATGGTGGACGTGACAGGCCAGGGCGAGTTGCTTCATGTGGTTCGCACACTTCGCCCGCGCCGCGGACTCCCGGACCTTTTGCACCGCCGGGATCAGCAGCCCGATCAGGATCGCGATGATCGCGATGACCACGAGCAGTTCGATCAGGGTGAACGCACGCCGGCTCGACCGACGGGGGTGGAGCATAAGTCACCGGAGAGTACGGACGGCCCAGGCGAATCACGGCAGCCTGGAGTCGGGCCGCACGTGCGAGTACTACGAGTATCGCCTATGCGTCATGGTGTCGTCAAGGGGCGAACGAAAAATCGGTCCGACCCCGTGGCGGGCGACGCGCGTCCCGCTTACCCTCTACGAATCCCTCCCCCGCGAGACCCCGTCATGCTCACCCGCCGCCAGATGCTCGCCGCGTCGCTGGTTCCCGTTTGCACCCGCGTGTTGCCGGCGGCCGACCCCGACCCGACCCGCGCCCTTCCGGACGGCCAGAAGTCGACCGACCCCCGCCTCGGGAAGCCGAAGACCCTCAATGATTACTTCCCGTTCACGCCGCCCGCCACGCGGAAGGAGTGGGAAGTCCGCAGGCGGCACCTCCGCGAGCAAGTTCTCGTGGCGAACGGGCTGTGGCCGATGCCGGAGAAGGAACCGCTCCGGCCGACGATTCACGGGGCGGTCGAACGCGACGGGTACACCGTGAAGAAGGTGTTTTTCGCGTCGACGGCGGGGCATTACGTGACCGGGAACCTCTACGAGCCGGCCGGGCAGTCCGACGCGAAACGGCCCGGCGTGCTGTTCGCGCACGGGCACTGGAAGGACGGCCGGTTCCACGACGCCGGGGAGGCGGCGGCCGCGAAGAGCGTCAAGACCGGGGCCGAGTCGGACCTCGCCCGCGGCCGCTTCTTCATGCAGGCGATCCCGGTCCAACTCGCCCGCATGGGCTTCGTCGTCTTCCAGTACGACATGGTCGGGTACGCCGACAGCACCGCCATCCCCCACATCGCCAAGTCCGGCGTCCCGCACCCGGAGGGGTTTGCGGACGCCCAGGGGGAGCTCCGGCTGCAATCGCTGATGGGCCTGCAAACCTGGAACAGCGTGCGGGCGTTGGACTTCATCACGAGCTTGCCGAACGTCGACCCGAACCGCATCGGCATCACCGGCGCGAGCGGCGGGGGGACGCAGACGTTCCTCCTGGCGGCGATCGACGACCGCGTCGCGGCGGCGTTCCCGGCGGTCATGGTCTCCACCGGAATGCAGGGCGGGTGTGTGTGCGAGAACTGCTCGCTGCTGCGGGTCGGGACGGGGAACATCGAGCTCGCCGCCCTCTTCGCCCCGAAGCCGATGGCGATGTCCGCCGCCGACGACTGGACCAAGGAACTGATGACGAAGGGGTTCCCGGACCTGCAACAGACGTGGAAACTGTACGGGGCCGAGGACAAGGTCGCGGCGAAGGCGTGGCTCGAGTTCCCGCACAACTACAACCAGCCGGCCCGCGAGTTCATGTACTCCTGGTTCGAGAAACACCTGCTCGGCGGGAAGGGCGGCCCGGTCGCGGAGAAGCCGTTCGAGCCGATCCCGCCGAAGGATCTGAGCGTGTTCGACGCGGCCCACCCGCGGCCGAAGGACGAGCTCGGCGCGGCGGAGGTCCGGCAGCGGATGTCGGCGGCGTCGGACGCGCAGTTGGCGAAGCTGTTCCCCTCCGACGCCGGGCAGTTGAAGAAGTTCCGTGCGGTGGTCGGCCCGGCCCTCGCCGCGATCGTCGGGGACACGAAGTTGCCGGCCCCCGTCCTGCCGGAGGGAAGACCGCGTGAGCGGACGGAGATCGACGGCGTCACGGTTTACCCCAATAACCTGAGCCGGGAACTCTCCACGGAGCAAACGCCGGTGGCGGGCGTCTCCGGGCCGAAGTCGTCAAACAAGTTCATCGCCGTCTGGCTTCACCCGAACGGGAAGGCGTCGCTGTTCGAGAAGGGCAAACTGCACCCGGCCGCCAAGTCCCTGACGGACGAAGGGCTCACCGTCCTGGCCCCGGACCTGTTCGGGGCGGGCGAGTTGGCGACCGACAAGTGGGGCGTGAACCCCGTCTACGCCGGGTTCACCTACGGCTACAACCACGCCCCGCTGGCGAACCGGGTCCGCGACGTGCTCACGGCGCTCGGCTTCATGGGGGGGCTCGACCCGAAGACGGTTTTCCTCATCGGCTGGGGCGCGGCCGGCCCCGTCGCGGTGCTGGCCGCCGCCCTCGCGGGGAAGGCCGTCGCGAAAGTCGCCGCGGACCTCAACGGCTTCCGGTTCGACGACGTGACCAAGACCGACGACCCGATGATGCTACCCGGCGCGGTCAAATACGGCGGGCTCGGCTCGTTCCTGGCGCTGTGTGCCCCGACGCGGGTCCTCGTCCACAACAACAAGGGCACCGGCATCGGCCGGACCGCGAAGGCGGCCTACAAGGCCGCCGGCGCGCCGGACGCACTGACCGTGGCGGGGGAGAAACTGGACGACGCGAAGGTGGTCGAGTGGCTGATGAAGTGACTGCGGCGAGCGGCGCGGCGTGAGCCCGCCGTGACCGCTTGCGCAAGCCGCGACTACTGCGCGGCCGGCGGGGCGTCCGGTTCCTCGGGCGGAAACAACTCCGCCATCGGGAGCCGAAAGCCCGGCAGGACAACCCCGCCGTCCAGCGTGTCGGCGATCCGGACGGTTCGGGATCCGGCGGCAGACTCGAACTCGTCGACGAGTCGCTGCCGGGGGTACACGACCCACACGAGCCGCGCCCCGGCTTCCAGGTACTCTTCCACCTTCACGCGGGTGTCTTCGGCCAAATCGAATGGGCTGACGACTTCGACGAACAGGTCCGGGAGCACGTCCCAGGCGTTGGTCGACGGGACGGGCTTGTTTTTCTTCCACCTCGAATACGGGACGAAGAGGGCATCGGGGCGGCGATTCCTCATTTGGGGGAGTGGGAGTTTGATCAGAACCTCGGTGTAGGCGCGCCCGAGATTCTCGCGCAAGGCGTAGGAATTTAAGTGAAAGGCAATGGCGAAGGCGATCGTCTGGGCGTCCGCGCTCATCGGGGTCATCTCCACACGAATGCCATCAATGATCTCGTAGAACTCGTCGCTCTCTGACGGTGGGGTGAGAACCGCGGCCGCGCTCATTTCGTTTCTCCCTTCGAGGTTGCTGCAATGATACCCTCCGTCGGGCTGCTCGCGGTGGCGTACAGCTTCTTCGGAATCCGCCCGGCGAGGTACGCCTGCCGGCCGGCGTCGGTCGCCCACCGCATCGCCCACGCCATCCGGAGGGGGTCGGCGGCGGACGCGATCGCGGTGTTCAGCAGCACGCCGTCGCAGCCGAGTTCCATCGCGAAGGACACGTCCGAGGCGGTGCCGACCCCGGCGTCGACGATCACGGGGTAATCGGGGTCGCCGTCCTTCAAGTACTCCAGGCAAATGCGGATGTTGTTCGGGTTGAGAATCCCCTGACCGGAACCGATGGGGCTGCCGGCCGGCATCACGCTGGCCGCACCCGCCGCCTTCAACCGCTTCGCGAGGATGGGGTCGTCGGAGGTGTAGACCAGCACCGTGAAGCCTTCCTTCACGAGTTGCTCGGTCGCCTTCAGCGTGTCGATCGGGTCCGGGAGGAGCGTCTTCTTGTCCGCGAGGCACTCCAGCTTGACCCAGTCCGCGCCGGGGTTGCCGAGGCCGGAGAGCAGTTCCCGGGCGAGGCGGGCGTGGCGGACGGCGTCCTCCGCGGAGAAGCACCCGGCGGTGTTCGGCAGGATCGTCAATTTCGACAGGTCGAGGAAGTCGAGCAGGCTGCGGCCGTCCTTGTCGATCAGCCGTTCGCGTCGGACGGCGACGGTCGTGACCTCGCACCCGCTGGCGGCCATGCACGCGGCCATCAGGTCGTGGCTGGTGTACTTTCCGGTACCGGTGAACAGCCGAGAGGTAAACGTGAACTTCCCGACCTTCAGCGGCTTGTCCGGGGGAACCGCGACCTCGCCGGACCCGCCGCCGACGAGGGTGACGACTTCGACGGTGTCGCCGTCGACGACCGGACGGAACTCGTGCGTGTCGCGCGGCACGACTTCGCCGTTGAGTTCGACGGCGACCTTTTTCGGGTCGACTCCGAGTTCGCGGAGCAGGAGGCGGACGGTCAGGGTGTCCGGGAATCCTCGGAATTCCCCGTTCACGGTGATGTGCGGCATGGTCGGCTCGTCGGGCGGGGAAAGGGCGTCGGTGTCAGGATACCGACCCGCCCGCCGCGTGGCCGAGGTTGCCGTTAGCGGTTCGACTGCGACGGTTCGTTCGGGAAGAACTTCGCCGGGCTGGCCGGCGGGTTGGCGACCGGTTGCAACGCCGGCGGGGCGGTGAGCAGGGGCGGCGCGCCGGCGGCCGGGGCTCCGGGGGTCGGCGTGCCGGTGACCGGCGGCGCTTCCGGGGCGGGGGTCGCACCGGGGCGGCGGGGCAGCGTCACCGTGCCGACGGACTTGAACGTCGAGTCGCCGGGAAACTCGGTGCCTGTGACGTTCGGGGACAGCGGCAGCGGGGCCGGGTTCGGGGCCGGTTGCGGGAACAGCGTCGGCGTCCCCGGCAGCGGCTTCGGCGGGGGCACGGTTTCCGGCTTCGGCTGCGGGCCGAAGTCCTTCGGCATCTCGGTCGGCAGCGGGAGCGGCAGGGTGCCCGGTGCCCCCGGCGTCGGCTTCGTGTAGTCGTGGTCGTTCTGGCCCGGCTTGAAAGTGTGCAGCGGGCTCAGCGGCAGTTCCGCCGGGTGTTCCCGCAGTTTCAGGGCGGACTCGCGGGCCTTGAAGTGGTCCGCGGCCTTCTTCTCCACCCACTTCGGCAGCGGGCCGTCCGCCACCGTGATGTTGTTGTACTGCTGGATCGTCCCCTTCGCGTACTCCAGCCCGGCGAGGGCCGTGTTGTACTGCGCGATGGCCTGGAACTCGGCCGCCGTCGCGTTCGCCAGGTCCCGCTGCGACTGCGTCAGGTTCGAGATGAACGCCTGGATTTCCTCCCCCTTCACGGCCCCCTGCTGGCGGACCTGCAGGTCCAGGTTCACGAACTTTTCCAGGGCCTGCCGCTGGGCGCGGCGGGTCTTGATCAGGTCGTGGGCCAGCAGCACCTGCCGGTACTGCTCGGTCACGTACTCGATGCTCTTCCGCTCGTAGTCGAGCAGGCCGTAGTACCCCCGGCGGACGTTCAACTCGGCGGCCCGGACCTGGGCGTTGCCGTCCCGGAACCCGAGCGGCATGTCGAGCCGCAGGCCCATCTGCCAGTTGTTGAACCGGTTCTGGTTGAACACCTTCAGGGCGTTTTCTTCCCCGTTCCCGTCGAGCCGCTGGCCGATGCCGTTGATGTCGTAGCTCGACACGAACCGCAGGTCCGGCCGGCGGTTGTTCTTCTGGAGCAGCAGGTTCAGTTGCAACGCCTTGAGCTCCTGCCGGGCCTGCAGCGTTTCCGGGCGGTTCATCAGCGCGGCCTGCGCGACCTCCGCGAAGTCCGGCTTGTACGGCACGAGCGTCGGCTCGTCCGTCGGCACCAGCCGGGTCCCGTCGTCGGACCGCATGCCGAGCAGGCCGCGGAGTTGCCGTTCGCTTTCGAGCACCTGCCCGCGGGCGGTCAGCACCTGCGACCGGAAGAGCTCGACCTGGGCCTGCGCCTGGTACTGCGTCTGCGGCCGGGCGACGCCCCCTTCGACCCGCGACTTG
Source organism: uncultured Alcaligenaceae bacterium (assembly GCA_964444365.1). Classification (GTDB taxonomy): domain Bacteria; phylum Planctomycetota; class Planctomycetia; order Gemmatales; family Gemmataceae; genus CAYUHJ01. Next base: position 17,619 of record CAYUHJ010000087.1, read on the forward strand.
AAGAAGATGTAAGCATCTTGCGACTGCTTCAGCCCTTCTTCCTGGGCGTACAGGTTGTAGTACGCGCTATACAGGTTCCAGTACGCCGCCTCGACGTTGAAGAGCATGTTGTTCACGTTCCGGTCGAACTCGTACTTCTGTTGCTCGTAGCGGATCCGCGTCAGCAGAATCCCCTCGCTCCCTTGCCCGCCGCTCGGCCGCAGGCCGGGGATGAGCGTGCTCCCGGGGTGCGTCGGGAGGAGCTGGTTCACTTCCACGCCGAACGACTGCAACAGCGGCTGCTCGAAGATGAACTGCAACTGCGGGCTGTACGAGGTCGGCAGGGCGGCGAACGCCGAGCCCGGCGGCGGCGGCGCGGACAGGTTCCGGTAGTTCGTGTTGAACGTGATCCCCGTCAGGCCCCCGGTCGGCAGCGGCTTCGCCAGCGTGGACGAGAACGTCGCCTGGTCGCCGTTCTGCAGCGACGCCTGGAACGCGACCGGCTGGGCCTGGTCGACCTTCTGCCAGGTCATGCTGGTCAGGAACCGCGCGTCGAACTTGGACAGCGACCGCTCGATTTCCGTCCCCGCGATCGCGGGGTCGAGGGCGAACGCCCGGATCGTGTCGGACTGGATCCGCCCGGTGTTGACCACTTGCAGGTTGTCGATGATCCCGCCGGCCTGGGACGTCGGGGTGATCCCGATGTTCCCCTGTTCCATCGCGATGGCGACGACTTCCTTGAGGGACACGAACCGGGCCGGGCGGGACGGGTCCAGGATCGTCGCCGGCGCGGACCCCGGCGGGACGACCGGCGTAATGATCGGGTCGGCCGGCTGGCTCTCCAGCTTGGCCCACGGCCCCGCCGCGAGCGCGGAGTTGAAGTCCCCGGGCTCCATGAAGATTTGCCGCTTGCAGCCCCCGCCGGCCACCAGAAGCAGACCCGCCAGAACTCGTGCTGTCCATCGTGTCCACTTCATGGTGATCCCCGTCCCACGGACCGTTGTGATGCCCAACGGACGATCCCCCGACGCCATCGGGCATCATGGGTTCGTATCGGCCGGGTTCAGGCGGGGAATTCACCCGACTCGGCCGGTTGTGACGAGAATTCCGGCCGATTTCCGGTGAAGTGCGTCAAACTGGGGAGTTCGGCTCAAGTCCGATAAGCCGGGGCGAGTTGCCGCCGACGAAGACGGGTCAACCGGCGGAAGCTGGGGGGGCCGGTCGCTGGTGTTCTGACATTGGTTTTGTAGGTCGGGCCGAGTCTTCGAGGCCCGACGAGTGACAGGATGACTGACGAAACGGCCCGTTGTTTCGCGGGCAGCGCTCCGTCGGGCCTCGAAGGCTCGGCCCGACCTACAAAAGTGTTCCGCTCGACTGTGGCAATGACTTCAAGCCGGGGGGACCGGCCGCTGGTACTGCGGCGCGACGGACACCGTCGGCAGCCCGAGCAGTTTCTTCACCGGGATCAGTTCGCCGACGTCGTTCCCTTCGACGAGGTGCCCGACCCACTGGAAGACGTACCCGAGGACGAACGCCCCGACGCCCCACTGCCAGGGGAAGATGAAGAGCAACCCGATGCCGACGAGGGTGAGCGGGATGCCGACGAGGTGGATGCCGAAGTTGAACGGGTTCTGGTGCCGGTCGCGCCAGTTGCGAAGAACTTTCCGGGCGATCGGGAATCGACGTTTCTTGGGGGGTTCGCTCATCCCGTCGGGGTACGGGGCGGGGCGGTCAACGTCCATCCCGGAGCATCACCCGGGCGGCGTTGAGCCCGGCCGCCCCCATCACACCGCCGCCGGGGTGGGCCGCCGCGCCGCAGAGGTAAAGCCCCCTCACGGGGGTGCGGTAATCGGCGAAGCCCGCGACGGGACGCAGGCTGAACATGCTGTGCAGGTTCATCGAGCCCTGCATGATGTTCCCGCCCGTGATGCCCCAGAGCCGTTCCATCTCCGGCGGCGGGATGACCTGCCGGGCGATCACCGATTGCTTGAAGTTCGGGGCGTACTCGTTGAGGATGTCGAAGCACCGGTCCGCAAACTTGTCCGCTTCCGCGGCCCAGGTGGTGCCCTTGAGGTGGTACGGGGCGTACTGCACGAACAGGCTGAGGATGTGCTTGCCCGGCGGGGCGAGGGAGTCGTCGAGGGCGGTGGCCATCGTGCATTCGAGCATCGGGTTCGCACTCGGCCGGCCGTACTTGGCGTCGTCGTAGGCGCGCTCGATGTAGTCCTGGTCCGGGCAGACGTGCATCGTGCCGTGGTGCTGCGGGCCGACTCCGCTGCCGGGCAACGCCGTGAATTGCGGCGGTTCGCTGAGGGCGACGTTGATCTTCACGGTGGCGGAAGCGTAGTCGATCCGCTTGATCGCGGCGACGAACTCGGGCGGCAGTTCCTTCGCGTCGGTGAGCTTCAGGAACGTCACGTTCGCGTCCGCACACGATGCCACCCGCTTCGCGTGGTACTCGGTGCCGTCGGCCAGTGACACCCCGGTGACAGTGCCGTTCTTCACGAGAATCTTCGCCACCGGCGCGTTCGTGCGAATCTCCGCGCCGTGGCTCTTTGCCGACGCCGCCAGTGCGGTGGCGATCATGCCCATGCCGCCGCGGACGTAGCCCCACACGCCGCGAACGCCGTCGCACTCGCCCATGACGTGGTGGAACAGGACGTAGGCGGTGCCCGGCATCGACGGGGCCGCGAACGCCCCGATGACGGCGTCCGTCGCGATCGTCGCCTTCAGTTGCTCGGACTCGAACCAGCGGTCGAGGATCGGCCGGGCGGCTCCGGTCAGAATCTCGATGGCTTCCGCGCCGACCGTACGGCCGAGGGATCGGAACTTCCACCCGATTTTCGCGAGTCGATAGAGCTCCCCGATGCCGCCCCACGGGTCCGGCGGCGTCTGCACGAGTAGCGGTTCGAGGAAGTCCGCGACGCGGGTCAACATCGCTTCGTACTTCGGGTACGCTTCCGCGTCCTTCGCGGAGAATTTTGCGATCTCCCGCAGCGTCATGTCGCGGTCCGGCCCCATCAGCAGGTAGCGGCCGTCCGGGAACGGGGTGAACGACGACGGGCTCCGCGGGATCATCTCGAAGCCGTGCTTCTTCAGTTCGAGGTCGCGGATGATTTCCGGCCGGAGCAACGAGTTGACGTAAGCCGCGGTGGAGACCTTGTAGCCGGGCCAGACTTCTTTCGTGTTACAGCACCCGCCGAGGACCTCGCGGCGTTCGAGGACGAGCACCTTCCGCCCCGCTTTCGCGAGGTAAGCCGCCGTGACGAGGCCGTTGTGCCCGGCCCCGATGATGATGGCGTCGTAGGTCTGCGGCATCTACGAACCTCTTGTTCCCTCCCCCTGGGAGGGGGGAGGGTGAGGGTGGGGGTCGCTTCGGGCAGGAAGAATCACCCCCACCCCAACCCTCCCCCCTCAAGGGGGAGGGGGTCAGATCTGGCTATCGTTTCCCGATCCGGAACCCGATCAGACAGATCACGCTGCCGAGCATCAGCGAGACGTGGTAGTTGCGGATCGGCTCGACGGTCTGGATGCCGAACTTGTGGCCGAGGACGACGATCGCGGAGCCGAGGAGGACCAGCATCGCCATCAGGTTGCCGCGGTAAAACAGGGACGCGAGCAGCAGCACCCCGGCCCAGCCGACGTTGGCGGTGTCGCACCAGTCGGTGAACTTTTTCGGGACGCCCTCGAACGTCAGGGCCTTGGTTTCGGACGCCCGCTTCGCGAGGGCCGCCTTGTCCGAGGCGGCGAGGTCGGTGACGAACCCGTTCTGCACGAACCAGAGGGCGCAGCAGGCCAACAGGAACGCGGCCAGCACCATCCGGACGTGCGGGCCGACGAACAGGCCGAGGACGATGTCCAGGGCGGTCCGCTTCTCCGGGGCGTCCGGGCGGTCTTCGGTGCCGTCCAGCATTTCCGCCAGGTTCGGCACGCCGGGCTGCGACTGCCCCGCCGCGGCCTGCTTCTGGTCGGCTTCCCGGATGCGGCCCGCCTTCTTGACGAGGTTCTCGGCGGCGGCGGCGGCTTGCTCCTTCGCCTGGGCCCCGTCCACGCCGGCGGCCATGAGCCGGGCGGCTTCCACTTCCGCGAGCAGGGCGCGTTCCCGGCTGCGGGTGCGGGCCTCCTCGATCCGGTCGATCAGGCCGATGATCGGCTCCCGCCAGGCGGCGTACTTCTCCCGCTGGCCGGCGCTGCCGCCGCGGAGCAGCACGCCCCGGGCGGCGAGCTTGGCCTCGAACCCGAACAGCGCCTCGAAGAACTCCTCCCAGTGCCGGCCCGCGTACTTCGCGGTGAACTGCCGCAGTTCCTCCTCGTCGACGCCGTGCAGCCGCATCCGGCGGAGCATGCGTTCGCACTTCTCGATCGGTTCCCGGCGCTTGTCGTCGATGGTGCGGTCGAGGCCGTACCGCAGGGCGAACGCGGCCCCGGCCCCGACGATGCCGAACCCGACCCACATCCAGAACAGGCCGAGCATCCAGAGCAGCAGCGCGAACAGGGCGACCCCGGCGGCGGAGACGAGGTAGTCGCCGAAACTCAGCCCGAAGACGAACTGCCGGACGCGCTGGAAGAGGTACGTCTTCCGGCCCAGCCCGTTCAGCACGAAGTACACCGCCCCGCCCTGGAGGATCATCCCGGCGATGCCGAACGCCCACTCGACGCGGCCGAAGAACGCGAGCAACACGGCGGCGAGGGCGGCGGCGGACAGGAACCCCGCGAGCAGCCGACCCCGTAGCACCGCGAGCGGCAGTTCGTTGTACGCGCGGGTGAACTCTTCCAGCTTGTCGATCTGGTCGTCGCGCGGGGAGAACGTGCCGGTGTGGTGGACGCCGAGCCACTGTTCGAGGGTGCGGATGACCTCGCCCATGCCGGCGAACCGGTCGCCGGGGTTCTTCGCCATCATGCGTTGAATGACGGCGGACAGTTCCTTCGGCACCCGCGAGACGACCCGTTCCGGCGGCGTCAGCGGCTCGTAGGCGTGCTTCGTCATCAACTCGACGGCCGTGTGCCCCTCGAACGGCGGCTTGCCGGTGACCAGCACGTACAGCGTGCAGCCGAGGGAATAGATGTCCGCCCGGTGGTCGACGGTGGCGGCGTCGCGGCACTGCTCGGGGGCCATGTACGCGGGCGTGCCGAGGGCCATCCGCGCCCCGGTCATGTTCGGGTTGAACGACTTCAGCCCGGTCTTCGGCTCCGCACCGCCGGAGGGCGACGGCGTGTCCAGGTGCCCGGTGCCGGGGGTCTTGACGAGCCCCAGGTCCGCGACCTTGACGATGCCCTGCTCGGAGAGCATGAGGTTGTCCGGCTTCACGTCGCGGTGGATCATGCCGCGGTCGTGGGCGTGCTTCAACCCGCGGGCCGCCTGCAGGACGTACCCGACGGCCGTTTCCGGCTCGACCTTGCCGTCCGTCTTGACCAGTTCCGCGAGGGACCGGCCGGGGACGTACTCCATGCTGAAGAAGCGGGTGCCGTCGCTCTCGCCGATGTCGTAGATCTGGACGACGTTCGGGTGGTTCAGCAGCGCGGCGGCGTAGGCCTCCCGCGTGAACCGGGCGACGAACACCGCGTCGTTCGACCACCGCTTGCTCATCACCTTGAGGGCGACGGGGCGGTCGAGGGACAGTTGCCGGGCGAGGAAGACGGTCCCCATCCCGCCGTGGCCGAGGGCTTTCTCGATGCGGTAACCGGGCAGCGACGCGGGGGCCTTCCGCGGGGCCGGAAGTTCGTCGTCCGACACCGCGCCGGGGAGGGAGCCGGCGGCCGGCTTCTTCGGCGGCGGGGGCGGGTCGCCGGGCCGCGGCATCCGGCCGGACGGTTGCGTGTCGTGCGGCCCCGGCGAGGTCATCCGGCCGGACGGCTGCTTCATCGCCCCGGACGGCTGGGGCATCCGGCCGGACGTGGACGTGTCGGACGCGGGCCTGGGGATGCGCCCCGAGTTCTGCGTGCCCGCGTCCGGCGGCCGTTGCATCCGGGCGGACGCGGCGGTGTCGTCGGGGTTCGGCCGGCTGCGGACCGCCGGGGGCGGGACCGCACCCGACCGCGGGACCGGCGGGGGCACCGCCCCGGAC
>CAYUHJ010000088.1:0-5061 GCA_964444365.1 uncultured Alcaligenaceae bacterium
GTCGGCGATCAAGAACAAGGACTACCTCGGGTACTACGAACGGCAGTACGGCAAGCGCCCGGCTACCCGACAAACACCCCATTGATCTGCGCGTCGAACGGGTTCAAGGTGAGCGTCGGCGTGGGGGTCGATGTCCTAGACAGCGAGCGATTCGTGAACCCCATCACCGTTGAACTCCCTCCGGAGCCGGCCAGGATCTCGGCCCGCCCGTCGGCGTCGATGTCCCGAGCGGCGACCCGAACGCCGGTCCGGTCGGAGTCGTCTCCCGCGTAAAAGTTCCCCAGTGAGAGGTCCTGGCGGTCGTCCAGGTCACCGAACCCTGTCGCCCCCCAGAGCCGCCCCCCGTCGATTACGCGAACCCGCGGGCCGCCGCCCGGTCCGCCGCCGACGATCAAGTCCGCGAACCCGTCCCCATTCACGTCCCCGGCCGCCACGTAAGCACCGTTCCGCAGGGACTCTTCGAACGCGAAGAAGTCGAGCTGGGGTCTGGCGACGGTCCCACCCGCCGCGATCGCGGCTCCGCTCCATACGGACACCCGGGGACCGCCGTTGATCCCCGCGGCCACGACAATCTCGGCGAACCCGTCCCCGTCCACGTCCCCGACGGCAACCCGCGCGCCGCCGCGGAACGCATCGTCGCGGATGCCCATGAACCGGTCGATTTCGACGGTGCTTCCGCGGGCCAAGTTCCGGCCACTGTAGAGGGCCACGACAGGACCGCCGCCCTCATCGGGGGAGACAACCACGTCGGCAAACCCGTCGCCGTCGACATCCCCCGCGGCGACGAACGTCCCGCCGGTGAAGGACGATTCAAACGGGGTGATCCGGCCGACGGTCCTCCCGGTGGCACCGTCGAACACGACGACGACCGCCGCCAAGCCGGGGCCGGAGCCGGCGATCAAGTCGAGTACCCCGTCCCCGGTCACGTCCGCAGTGGCGACGCGGACCCCGCCGGCGAAGGCCGCGTCGAGCGTCGTGATCGAATGGGCGAGGGTTCGGGTTGCCGGGTCGATGATTCGAACCGCCGGCGTACCGGACCCGGTCCCCACCGCGATGCCGTCGAATTTTCCAGTGACTGGCGTGGCCGGCGAGCCGACCGGGGGCGGGGAAGAACTGGAGCGAACCGTAACCGCGGCCGTAGCGGTTAGGCCCCCGGCCTCGGCGCGGATCGACGCCGTGCCCACCGCGGCCGGGGTGTACCGTCCGGTCGGCGAGATGGTTCCACTGCCGTCAACGGACCACGTCACGTCCGGCAACGTCATCGGCTGACCGAACTGGTCGACGCCGCGGACGGTGAACTGTTGGGGGACACCGGTGGTCACCGTCGACACGCCCGGGGACACGACGAGACCCGTCAAGACCGGGGCGACGACGAAGTTGACTGTGGCTGTGGTGTTGGCCCCGGCGGCGTCTGTGATCGTCACGCGGAACGTGTACGAGCCGGCCGCGGTGAACGTTGCCGTGGCGGACTTGGCCGCGTTCGTGGCGGTCGGTGAGATGGAAACCGCCGCGGGTCCGGACAGCACTTCCCAGGTGTACGTCAGGTTCGACTCCCCGCCGTCGTCCGCCCCCAGCACCGCCAGGGACGCCTGGGTGGTTCCGAGCGCGGTCGCCGCCGCCGGCGCGGCAACCGTCGGATCCTGGTTCGGCGGCGGCGTCAGGGCGGGGGTGTACGACCAGTCGGCGACCGATTGAACCGCAAACAGCCCGCCCGTTCCCCCGGTGAACCCGACGGAGGCCTCCGTGTCGCCGACGGCCGCCGCGATGTCGATGGTGAACTGGTACTGGTAAGTGGTCCCGGTCTCCGTGTCGGTCAGGTCGAGGAAGAGCGTGGTCCCGTCGTATGTGATGTCGGCGAGGAACAGGTGCCCGGTCAGGAGTGCGTCGTCCGGAACGCCCTGCTCGTTGCCTCCGGGGAACTCGCCGTTGGCGTAAACCGCGACCCCGCCGTTCGGGTCGAACTTAAGGGCCACGCTGTTCGGGATGTCGCCGTACCCGAGCCCCTGGCCGCCGTACCCCAGGGCGGCCGTCCCGGTCCCCTGGATGACGAACGCGATGCCGTCGGCGTAGGTCCACTGGAAGCCCTGATCGCCGATGCGGAAGTGGAACCGAGTCCGGAATTCGGCGACGTTCACGGCGTTGGGGTGGAACGCACTGCCGGCCTGGTTCTGGCCGTCGGTCAAGACCAGGGCCCCGCCGGAGACCCCGGCCGAGCCGTTGCCTTCGACGCCGGTCCACCCGCCCGACCCGCCGTAGGTGAAGCCCTGGCTCGCGGCCGGGGAGTAGGTGACCGTCGCGGAGCCCGTGACCGACCCGCCGGCCGAAGCCCGGACGGTCGCGCTTCCGGTGCCCGATGCCGGCGCGGTGTAGAGGCCGTTCGAGTCGACGGACCCGGCACCCACGACCGACCAGGAAATCCCGGACGCGGCGATCGGCTGGCCGAACTGGTCGAGGCCGGACGCGGCGAATTGACGGGTGCGGCCGTTCGAGACGACCGTCGATGGCGGCGCGACCGCGAGGGAGGTGAGCACCGACGCGAACGACACCGTCGCTTCGCTGGTGACGGCGGCCCCTTGCGCGTCGCGGATCGTCACCCGCAAGGTGTAAGCCCCCTGCAAGCCGAACGTCGCCGTCGCGGACTTGGCCGCGTTGGTCCCGTTGGCCGAGAACGTCACCGGCGGGGCCTCAGCCGGAGCCGCGACCACCTGCCAGGTGTAGGTCAGCCCCGATTCCCCGGCGTCGTCCCCGCCCAGTGCCGTCAGGTTAGCCTGACGCGAGTTCGACGCGGTCACCTTGGCCGGCGTCACGACGGAGGGGGGCTGGTTGGTCGGGTCGCCGACCCCGGCCGGGGCCTCGAACGCGAGCCGGGCGAGGTCGAAGTTGCCTTCCAGGACCTCGACGGTGACAACACTCAGCCCCTGCCCCAACTGCAGGGCAAGGGTGCTGGAGTCGCGGAACGTCCCGTACCCGCCGGCGGCGGTGAAGTCGATCTCGCCCGCGGCGACGCCGTTCACCTTCACCAGCGCCCGGCCGACGGCCTGATTCGTCGTGTAGTTGACGGTCAGCCGGTAGGCCCCGGCGACCGGCGTGCGGACGACGTAGTCCAACGTCTTGCCGGCCGGGGCGTTCACGGTGGCGTCGGTCGGGGCCGGGGAGTTGACGTACCCCGCGCCCGGGATCGAGTTCGGAATCATCGTGCCGATCGTGGGCGCGGCCGCGGGGGCGGCGGCGGCCGCGGCGACCGCCTCGAACTTCGGGGTGGACAGGTCGGTGATGTCGTTCGTCAGGCCCCACGTGCCGAACCGGGTGTCGTAGTCGGTCGCCCCCGCCACGAACCAGTTGAACTGGCTGCCGCCGCGCTCGTACCACTCCCGGAGGAAGTCGGCGACGACCTGCGCCATCCGCGGGTCGAGGGCGGCGGCCTTCTTCGCCTCGATGTTGTTCTCGCCGAACGTGTCGACGCCCCCCTCGGACGCAAAGCTCTTCAGCCCGTTCAGCGCCGCCTTGACGGCGTACTCTTCGTACCTGGGGTACTCGCCCTGCACCGAGGTCGCGAGGTATGCGAGGATCTCGTCGGTCGTCATCGTCGTGTACTCGACCGCCCACAGGTTCATGAAACTCGTCCCGGTCACGGCCGTCAGGTAGGTCCGCGGGTCGCCGTGGACGCGGTTGAGGTACGCGAGCTGGGTGTCGAGGATGAACGAGTTGACCAGTTGCCCGCCGAGTACCGGGCGGACGCGGTTGGTGATCGCGTTGGCACCCCACACGGAGCCGAAGATGTCCGACACCCGCTTGATCTGGTCCGCGGTCCGCCGCATCGCCCAGGTGTAGTCGAACACCCAGGTGCCGTCGGCCCGCTTCCCGGCCTCGACCTCGCCGGGCAGGACGAGACTGGACGGGGTGCCGGACGCAATCCCCGCTTCGACCTCGGCGACCGCCGCCCGAATGTTGTCGAGCGACTGCTGGAAGATCGTGTTCCAGAGCTCGTTGCTGTACTCCACGTACACGACGCGGTCCTGCCCGAGGTTCGTCCTGAGAAATTGGGCCAGGTTCCGGACGTAGTCGTCGGTCGCGTGGAAGGGGACGTTGATCCAGATGTCCTTCTGCGCCTCGTTGGCCAACTGGACGACGTATTCCCACGCCACGCCCTTGTCCGTCGCCTGCGAGGCGTCCGTGGGTAGGGACCGTTCGAACCAGTTCACGTTCGGGCTGTTGTTCGTCTGCAGGAAGTCCATCAGCCGCAGCGTCTCGAACGGGCGAATGGACGCCAGGAACTCGTTCGTGAACACCTGCTGGGTGTCCGCCGCATAGCCGGGGCGGATCACCTTGACGTCTCGGACGCCGACAGCATTGCGGAACTGGAGGACGACGTACCAGTCGCTCTCCGCGTCCGAGACGGAGACGATCAGGTCGGCCGTCGTCCGGTTGGCGACGGGGTCGTAGACGACGTTCTCGAGGCGGCCGGGCGTGATCGAGCTGCCGAGGTCGGCCTGACCGGTGAAGGAAACCTTATACGTCCCGCTGTAGACGTGGCCGACGCCGTGAGCGCCGGTCTGGAGGAAGACCTCGAAATCTTCGGTCGGCCAACCGTTCGCGTCCGTGGCGGCGGGGATCGGCTGGCCGGACGAGTCGCGGTTGAACGACAGCGGCGTCCGCGACTGCTTGTACAGGTCGACGAACACGTTCGACAGGCTCCAGTCCTTCACCGAATCGATGTTCGCCCCGAGCGGCGCGCCCGCGGACACGGACGTGTTGGAGAACGCGGCGGAAGCCGTCGCCCCGGTATCGGAGGCGACGAACAATCCCGCCAACGCCGTGTCCGCGAGGGGAACGAGGGCGGTGCCGACGAGGTTCCAACTGCCGTCCGCGCCCGTCGCCGACACGTATCCGAAGAACATGTCGTCGTCCCGCTCCAGCTTCAACCACACCGGTCCGGTGATGCTGACCGAGCCGGCCGGGAACTCGGCAGTCCCGGCCGCGTTGCGGAAGGCGAACTTGGCCTGGCCGCCGGGCGTGGCGACGACGGAGGCGTACATGGCCCCGGCGTCGGTCCCCTGACGG
>CAYUHJ010000088.1:5071-23540 GCA_964444365.1 uncultured Alcaligenaceae bacterium
AACGCCAAACCCGCCTCCGCAGCACTCCCCGCGCCGCCCACCCCGCCCACGCGGGTCACGAGGGTGGCGTCCCCCAGGCGGGTCTCGTACAGGAACCGCCCGGCGTCCGCCGTCGCGGTCGGGGTGCCGGCCGCCGTCAGCGTGTGGACATCGCCGACGGACCCGATCGAGCCGACGGCCGACCCGACCGCCGCGTCGAGTCGGCCGACGCCGTACAGTTGCGCGGCGGGGATCTCGCCCTTCGGCGTAGACGCGCTCTGCCACTTCAACCCGACCGCCGCCGACCCGCTCCGGTCGACGGACTCCAGGCGAAGGTCGTACACCTCGCCGGCAGTCAACGCGACCACGCCGCTGAACTCGCCTGGGATAGAGTTCGCCCACTGATCGACAAGGAGTCGCCCGTCGACCCACAGCCGAACGCCCTCGTCGCTGGAAGCGAAAAACGTGTAGGTTTCCGAGAACTGAGCCTGGACGCGGCCGGTCCACCGCACGGAGAAGTTGTCGGCCGGCATCCCGGCGGCCGGCGAGCCGTTGCCCCAGTTGAATGAGACGGTCGGATCGGTTCGCGTCAGTGCGAGATTGGCCAGGTTGGCATCGGAAAAGTAGTTACCGACAAGCCCGGCACCGGCACCGGCGAAGGGTGTGATCGAAAACACCTCACGGGATTCCAGCAGTTCTAGGCGCAAGGGGTGAAGGCGGGACGCGGTGAACGAGTGGGACATCGGGCGAGACTCCGGTATGTGCGATCGGCCCCGGACGTAGCAGAGGGGCCAAGTTGGTAAAGAGTGGGAATCGATTCTCGTGCGAGAGGCGAGGGCTTCGGCAAATTGACCGACGCGGGCGACCAATAAAGCAAACGCTGTACCCCGTGGCGATCCGAGGCCTCTTCCGCAGCGACAATTCTTCCGAGCCCGATTCCCACTGCGGGTATGCGAGTTGCAATCGTCACTGCCCGTCAGCACGCGCCTGGGGCTGTCGACCCCAGGATATCCGGGTTGCACGTGAACGTGGTAACAAACCGGTAGGCGATGAATTCGCCCGTCAGATGTGCGGTCATAATCGTTGCGTTCTCGCCTGACGTACCAGGAACGCCCGGTGGCCTCCGCGCCGAAATACCGGGCGTTCAGCACGTCAGGCGCGAAGTCGCTCAGCCGGCGACGAACTTCCAATCCAGCACGTCGATGTTGCCGGCCAGGGCACCCGTCCCGGCCGTGAACCCGGCAAAGGCCGCCGTGCCGCCCAGCACCTGCGAGAGGTTGACGGTGTACGTTTGGGTTGCGGACTTGCCCGTCAACTCGTCGGTGATCCGCACGCTCAGGGTGGTGACGGCGTAACTCATTTCGACGCGGAAGACGTGGCCGCTGTGCAGGTCCAATCCCGTCCCGTCGAGGTTGACCGCCGAGCCGGTCGGGGCCGACCCGTTCGTGTACAGCCCGGTCGAGTTGACCCCCTCGCCGGCGTTGTCTGTGAGGTCGAACTTGATCGCGACGCTCTTCGCGATCCCCTGGTAGCCCAGCCCGCCGCCCTGGGTCCCGAGGGCCGTCGACCCGCTGTTCTGCAGCGTGAACGCGAGCCCGTCGCCCAGGGACCACGGGTCGCCGTCGAGGCTGGACGCCTGGAACCGGAACGACGTGGTGAACTTCGTCACGTCGACCTTCGCGGAGGCGAACGCGGACCCGGCCTGGTTCGTGGTGCTCGCCAGCCGCAGCCGCTGACCGACCACCTTCGCGGACCCATTCTTGGAGAATGAGCCGGATCCGAACCCGTTGCTAAAGTCGACGCCGACGGTTCCCCCCGTGGGGGCGTTGACGGTCACGGTCGCGGTCGCGGAGAGTGCGCCGACGGCAGCCTTCACGGTAGCGACGGCGGCCGCGGCCGGGGCCGTATACAGTCCGCCCGCCGAGATGGTCCCGCCCCCGGTCACGCTCCACGCCGGGGCCACGGGTGTCGTCATCGGTTGGCTGAACTGGTCGACCCCGCTGGCGGTGAACTGCTGGGTGGTCGAGGCCGCCATACTGGTTGCCGCCGGGCGGACGACGAGCGTGGTCAGGGTCTGGGCCACCGTGACGGTCACGTCGGCGGTGGACGACAGCCCGGCGGCGTCGACCGCCACGACGCGAAGGGTATAGTTGCCGGCCCTCGTGAACGTCGCGGTCGACTGGCGGGCGGCGTTCGTGCCGTTGGCCGAGAACCCGACAGCGGCCGGCGGGGTGCCCGCGACCGACCAGGTGTAACTGAGGTTGGCCGCGCCGCCGTCGTCGGAGCCGACCGCGGTCAGGGCGACCGCCGTCCCGGTGACGACGCCGGTCGAAGCGGCCGCCGTCACCGTGTGGGCCAGGTTGGCCGGCGGGGCGACCGCGGTCGAGTAGGTCCAGGATAGGATGTCGAGCGTCCCCGCGAGGACGGCGGTCCCGGCCGTGAACCCGGCGTAAGCGGCCGACCCGCCGAGGACCGTGGGCAGGTTCACCGCGTACTGTTGAGTTGCGGACCGACCGGTCGTCTCGTCGGTGATCGCGACCGTGAGCCGGGCACCGTCGTAGTTCACGTCCACCCGGAAGATGTGGCCGCTCCGCAGGTCGAGGTTGGAGGCGTAGAGGTCCGTCGCGGCGACCGTCGGCGCGGCCCCGTCGGTGTAGAACCCGGTGGAGTTGACCCCCTCCCCGGCGTTGTTCACGGCGTCGAACTTGATCGCAACGCTCTTCGCGATCCCCTGGTAGCCGAGGCCGCCGCCGCCGAGCCCCAGCGCCGACGCGGCCGCGTTCTGGAGGGTGAACGTGAGGCCGTCGCCCAGGGACCACGGGTCGCCGTTGAGCGTGCCCATCTGGAAGCGGAAGGTCGTGGCGAACCGGGACACGTCCACCTTGGTGGTTGCGAACGCGGAGCCGGCCTGGTTCTGCCCGCCGGTCAGCCGCAGCCGACCGCCGGAGACGGCCGCCGAACCGCTTCGGGTCAGCCCCGTGGTAGTGAACCCGGAGCCGTAGTTGACGGCCACGGTCCCGCTGGGCGGGGGGACCACGACGGGCGGAGACACACTGACCGCGGCAGAAGCGGAGAGCCCGCCGAGGGTTGCCGTGACGGTGGCGGTCGTCCCTACGGTCGGAGCGGTGTAAATGCCGAGCGGGGTGACCGCCCCGGCCGTGGCGGTCCAGGTCGCCGCGGGCAAGGTCGCCATCGCCGTGCCGAACTGATCCGTCCCGGCGAGTGCGAACGCCTGGGTCGAGCCGGCGGCCAGGGTGACGCTCCCCGGCGACAAGACCAGCCCGGTGAGCGTCTGCACCACGGTCACGGTCACGTCCGCGGTGCCGGTGAGGCCGCCCGCGTCGGTCGCCGTCACCCGGAGGGTGTACGACCCGGCCTTGGCGAACGTGGCGGTGGCGCGGTCCGCGGCGTTGGTCCCGTTGGCGGAGAACGTCACCGGGGCCAGCGGGGTGCCGACGACCGACCAGGTATAGGTCAGGTTACCCGCGCCCAGGTCGTCGGCCCCGGTCGCCGTCAGCGACAGCGTCTTCCCGGTCACGGTCGCGGCCGCCGGGGTGCTGACCGTCGGGGCCTGGTTGGTCGGGGTCGGGGTGGGTGGCGTCGTCGGCGTGCCGGTCGGGGCCGTGAAAGTCAGCGAGTTCAGCGTGTACCCCCCCACGACGACCCGGAGGCGGACGACGTTGAGCCCCTCGCCGAGGGCGACCGGCAGCGCCGGGGCATCGGCGAATGAGTTGGGTGCCCACTGGCTGTCGTAGCCCGGGCCGGTCGCAGCCAGCGTCAGCGTCTGCACGACGCGGTCGTTGACGAGGACCTGCACCTGGCCGCTCGTGCCGACCTGGGCGTAGTTCAGGACGAGGTTGTAGGTGCCTGCCTGCGGGGCCCTTACGAGGTAGTCCCGGTAGTCGTTGGCGTTGAGGTAGCGGGGGTACGGGTCCGCGGTCGGCGCGTTGACGGAGTCCCTTGCCATCACGGTCCCGACGACCGGCGTGCCGATCGCCACGGGGACGGGGTCGTCGGCCGCGACCTTCTCCACGCCCTGGTACTTGGGGGATGTCAGGTTCAGAACGTCGTTCGTCAGGCCCCACGTCCCGTACTGGGAGTCGTAGTTGGTCGGCCCGGCGACGAACCAGTTGAACAGGCCGCCGCCGCGGGCGTACCAGTCCGTCAGGTACTGGACGACGAGGTCCTTCATCCGGGGGTCCAGGGACGCCGCCTTCTTGGCCGCGATGTTGTTCGGCCCGTAGGTGTCCGGCCCCCCCTCGTAGGCGAGCGACTGGAGCCCGTAGTAGGTGGCGAGGTGGGCGTACTCGTTGAGGAACCCCTTGTTCTCCTGGATACCGGTCGCCAGCGCGGCGAGCACGTCCGTCGCGGACAGGTTCGCCCCCTGGTCGGCCGCGCCGACGTAGAAGTACGGTGCCCCGGCCACCCCGAACAGGAACCTCGACGGGTCGCCGTAGACCCTGTCGATGTACTCCAGTTGCGTTCGCAGAATGTACGGGACGGCGACCTGGCTGGCGAGGACGGGGCGGACCCGGCCGTTGATCGCGTCGGTTCCCCAGACCGACGCGAACGTGTTGCTGATCGACACGATCCGCTGGGCGACGCGCCGGAAGGCCCAGTCCCACGACGACACCGCGGCGGTTTCGCCGGCGTAGGCCAGGTTGGACCCGCCGGCCGCGACCTCGGCCGACGCCGCCGAGTAGTTGGCGCTGGTCTGGGTGAACATCCCGTTCCAGACCTCGTTCGACCACTCCAGGTAGACCGCGCGGTCCGCGTTCAGGCCACTCTTCAGCAAGACCGCCAGTTGCCGGACGTAGTCGTCCGTCGCGCCGCCGGGGACCGTGACCCACGCGTCCTTGCCG
This sequence comes from uncultured Alcaligenaceae bacterium, assembly GCA_964444365.1. Taxonomy (GTDB): domain Bacteria; phylum Planctomycetota; class Planctomycetia; order Gemmatales; family Gemmataceae; genus CAYUHJ01. The sequence continues at coordinate 9,913 of CAYUHJ010000088.1, forward strand.
GTCTGGTTGGCGAGTTGGACGATGACCTCCCAGGGGACGCCCCTGTCGGTCGACCACGTCGCGTCGGTGACGCGGGCGCGGTCCGCCCAGTTCACCACCGGGGAGTTGTTCGTCCGCAGCCAGTCCATGAACCGCAGCGTCGAGAACGACCCGATCTGCGAGAGGAACTGGTCGGTGAACACCTGGGTCGTGTTCGCGTCGTATCCGGGGCGGATCAGCTTGACGTCCCGCACCCCGGACACGTTCCGGAACTGGAGGATGTAGTACCACCCGCCGTCGGCGTCGCTCGCGCTCAGCAGGACGTCCGCGGTCGTGGTGTTGGTGGCCGGGTTGTAGACGACGTTCGAGATCGCCCCCGGCGTGACCGACAGGCTCACGTCCGCCCGGCCGGTGAACGAGAGCTTGTACACGCCGTTGTACACCCGGGCCGTGTTCGGTGCCCCGCTCTGGACGATCGTCTCGAAGTCCTCGGTCGCCCACCCGTCGGCGTCGACCGTCGCGTTCCCGGCGCGGTTCAGTGCCTGGAACGTCCGGGCCTGCTTGAAGACGTTCACGAACGGGTTGGCCAGCGACCAGTCGGTCACGGCGTCGAGGTTCGCCCCGATCGCGACGGAGCGGTCGACCGTCACCCCGCTGAAGGTGGCCGTGTTGAGCACGCCGTTCGTCGACCCGGAGGTTATTCCGACGCGGGCCGTGTCGTCGAGGGCGACCTTCGCGCTTCCGACCAGCGTCCAGGTCCCGTCCGCCCCCGTTGGGGAGACGTACCCGGACACGAGGTCGCCGTTGCGGACCAGCTTGACCCAGGAGTTCATCGCGACCCCGGCCAGGCCGACCTGCCCGACCGACCCGGCGTCCGCCGCCCGGTAGCGGAACGTCGCCCCGGAAGCGTCAACCGTCACCGCGGCGAAGGCTGCCCCGGCCCCGGCGTTCGACCGGGCCATGACCCCCGCCTGGCCCGCCGGGTTCGACCCGGTGATCTTCGCGACGACCGACCCGTCCCCGCCGAGGGTGGTCCAGGCGAAGTGACCCTGGTCGGCCGCCGCCGACCCGCTGCCGCGAACCGTCCAGTTGGCACCGGCTGCGGTCGCCGAGCCGGCGACCGGCGGCGTGCCGATGTCTCCGTTGAGCCAGCCGCCGACGGCGTACAGCTGGGCCGCCGGCACGACCGCCTTGGGGGTCGACGGGCTCGACCAGGAGAGTTGAACCCGGGCGGCTCCGACGCGGTCGACGTACTCGAGTTCGAGGTCGTACACCTCGCCGGCGCGGAGTGTAATCGTCGCAGACTTCTCGACCGGTGTGACGTTGTTCCAGTCGTCGACCAGCACCTGCCCGCCCACCTTCAGGCGGACGCCTTCGTCGGCCGCGGTGAAGAACGTGTAGATTTCAGACTGCTGGGCCTGGACCTTGCCGACCCACCGGGCGGAAAAATTGTCCGCCGGCAAGGCGGCGAGCGGCGAGCCGGTCCCCCAATCGAAGTTGACCCCGGCGTCGACGCGGCTTGCGGCGAGTGTGGAGAGGTTGGCGTCCGAATAGTATTGTGCGACGAACCCGGACCCGATGCCGGCCAACCCGGCCGGCACCTCACGGCATTCGAGTTGCATAACGGATAAAGCCTGAGTGCTTGTCCGCGCCTTGTGACCGGGAGAAGCAAGACCGGCGATCCACCGGGAGAGCATCCGAGACATTTCCAATCCCCTCAAGATGTGACGTGGTCCGTCAGGCCGGGGAAGGTCCGGCCGTCGATCATTGTGATCTGCAAAACGTAAACAAACGGTTGACAGTCCCGCTGGGCTAGCGGGCTGGGGCGTTAAGCCGGTGACCAGGCTACTCTGAGCCTGATGCGAGTGATGGGCGCACCGGTAACGTTCGTGCCTTCGTCCCTTCTCAGAGCCGATGCAACGTCAATTCCGTGTCGCTCGAACGTCGAACGCACGTTGGTTACGGTGAAAGTGACTGAACTCTAGAATAGACAGGAATTCGGTGCAACCTAGGAATTGCGAGTAAGGGCAGAATTATTCGCCATACAGGAATTTCTGACCGATGCTCGGGAAAGCTGTCGCCGCTGGGATTCCCTATCTCTCGGTGCGCACCCACTTACGTTCACGGTTTGTCATAAAGCTGAAGTAGAGCGAAATTTTGCGCACAGCGTAAATTGGGGCTCGAATCAGCGTCCATCCCGTCAAATTCTCTCGCCCGTAGGCCAGCCACGCGGAAGAGAGACCAACCCCCGTCAGGGCCGTGACGCCGTCGAGAACGGTCAGCGGCACCGGAGTGGTGGCTTCAATCGCGACCCCCGTCGCCAGCACCAGGAACGCTCCCAGCGTCGCCAGGAACAAGGCCGAAACGGGCGGCACCCCCAGTTCGAGGCCGAGCCCGATCCAGGTCCATTTCCCGCGGGCGAGTCCGCCGAGCAGTAAACGCGGCGCTTGCGTCGCCAAGACGGTCAGGTGCCCGTGTTCCCACCTGCGGCGTTGCGACGCCGTTGCCCGGTCCGCGGCGGGGAACTCGCTGCGGACCTCGGCCTCGGGCACGAACCGCACCGGGCGGCCCGCGCGGGTGAGGTCGATCGCCAGTTGCATGTCCTCGACGATGTGCCCGTGCCCGAGGTCGGCGCTCGCGAGCACACCCCAGGGAAACGCCATTCCCGAGCCGGTCAGCAGGCACGGCAGCCCGAGGCGGGCAAGCCCGAGCGGGCGGACGACGTTCTTGACGGTGAACGCGAACGCGGCGACCTGCCGATCCGGCCCCGACCCGGCCGGCGGGTCCATCCGGTAGGCCCCCTGGACCGGGCCGGCCGTCCGCACCGCCGCCCGCACGAGCCCCTCGATCGCGCCCGGGGCGGGGACGCAGTCCGCGTCGAGGATCACGACGACCTCGGGCGGGTCGTCGCGTAGGCGGTCCACGCCGTGCGCGAGCGCGTACCCCTTGCCGCGGCGGAGGTCGTCAGACCGCTCGACGACCGCGCACCCCGCGGCGCGGACGACGTCGGCGGTTTGATCGGTGCAGTTGTCGGCGACGACGAGGACGGAATCGCCTTCGGCGAGTTGCGGCACGACGGCGAGCAGGGTCCGCCCGATCCCCGCCGCCTCGTTGTGGGCGGGCACCAGGACGACGCACCGGGGGCGGTGGCCGTCCGCGGGCGGCTGCCGCCGGGGAAGCAGGGCCGCAAAGCACTCGGCCGACAGCACCAGGAGCGGGGCCGACACGGCGGCGACGATCACCCAGGCGACGATTTCGACGGCGATCACGACACGCCCTCCGTCACGGCGAGCGGGGCGACCTCCGCCGGCGGGCGGATTGCCGGGTGGACCCGCGTGTGCCCGAAATAGGATGCCAGCCGTTTCGCCTCTTCAACCGCGTCGTGGAACCGGCGAACCGCCTCGGCCCCTGCCGCACCCAGTTCGTCGAGCCGTTCCGTCGGAGTCTGGAGGGCCTCGGCGAGGGCATCGGTCAGAGCGCCGACGTCGCCGGCCGGGACGAGCCACCCGTTCTCGGCGTCCTTGACCAGTTCGGGGATGCCGGCGACGAACGTCGTGACCACCGGCCGGCCGAGGGCGAGCGCCTCCATCAAGACGACCGGCAGCCCCTCGGCGAAGCTCGGCAGGACGACCACCCGTGCGGCGAGCATCTCCTGCCGAACGGCGTCGTTACTCAGCCACCCGGTGATGCGGACGCGGCCGGTCAGCCCGGCGTCGCGGACGGCCGCCTCGATCCGCGCCCGCATGGGTCCGTCCCCGGCGAGGACGAGTTCGCAGTCGGTTCCTTGCTCCGCGAGACGGGCGACGGCGTCGACCAGGAGCAGTTGCCCCTTCTGTTCCGCCAGCCGGCCGACGCACACCACGCGGCTCACGTCGGGCACCGGGGTCGGCCCGCCGCGCAGAAACTCGGCATCCACCCCGCACCGGACCACGTGGACCTTCGCCCAGTCGTCGGGCTTCGCCCACCGGTACAACTGACTGCGTCCGAAGGAACTGACGGCGACGACGAACGCGGCCCCGCGGATTTTCCGGCCGAGGGACAGTTCCTCGGGGTGATCGAACTCTTCCGGGCCGTGGACGGTGAAACTGTACGGCGGCCCGCCCAGGATGCGCGTGATCGCGGCGACGACGGCCGGGTTGGTGCCGAAGTGGGCGTGCAAGTGGTCGGCCTGGCAGTCCTGAAGCCACCGGAACAGCAGGCAGGCTTCCGCGAGGTAGGCGAGGTGCTTCCACCGGCGGTCGGCAGCCCCCATCTGCCAGGCCGCGACGAACGCGCGGGAGAACCGGACCGGGTGGCGAACCGCCAGGGAAAGCGCGGCGGCGAGGACTCGCCGTTTGCCGCCGCCCAGCAGGCTCCGGGTCCGCGCGGTCTCGGCGCGGTCGGCCGGGTCGACGACGACCTGCCCCGGCGGGCGGATCGCGAACCGCTCGACCACGACGCCGCACGCCTCGAGCCCGGCGATTTCCCGACGGATGAAGCTGTGGCTGACGTGGGGGTACTGGTTCACCAGGTAGGCGACGCGCATTCGGTCCTCGCAGTGGGGTGTCACGCCGACCACTCCGCCGCCGCCCGGCGGACGCCGAGTTCCAGCAACTTCTCGCGGTCCGAGGTGGGATCCCACCCGAGCACCCGCTCCGCCTTGGAGCAGTCGAACGTCGCGCGGTAGGTCCGGCTCTTCCAGTCGCGGTAGCTGGGCAAGCGGCGGTCGGGGTGGCGGACGACGCACTTGACGGCCCACTTGCCCAGGTCGCCCGCGAAGAACCGCCACGGGGGGACCGGGCGGGCGTCGATCCACGAGCCGAGAGACTCCGCGAGGACGGAGACGTACTCCCGCCCGGTCACGCTCGCAGGGGCGGCCAGGTTGAAGCTCTCCCCGACCACCCCGTCCGCGTCGAGGCACCGCGCGAGCGCGTCGGCCACGTCGTCGGCGAGGACCAGGGGCAGCGGGGTGTCGCCCCGGCCCCAGAGGAGGCAGGTGTCCGGGGAGGGCCACATCCCGACGCCCCAGTGGTGTGGGTCGCCGCCGGGGCCGACGACGATCGCCGGTCGGGCGATCACCAGGGGAAGGCCCATTTCCCGGTGGAAAGTTTGGAGGACGGCCTCGGACTCGGCCTTCGCCCGGGCGTAGAGGTTCCGCCGGTGGATCTTGGCGTCCAGCGGGGTCGCGTCCGTGATGGGCCCGGGCCGCCCGCTGAAGTAGCTGTCCGTGGTGCCCGTGTACACGAACCGCTTCACCCCGGCGTTAAGGGCTGCCTCGGCAATCGTCCGCGTCACCCCGATCTCGTCCCGGACGTACTGCTCCCAGGTCCGGGACCGCGACCGGGCGAGGTGGACGACGGCCGGCACGTCGCGGAGCGCCGCTGCCAAAACGCTCGGCTGCGAGGCGTCGCCGGCCACGACTTCCACCGCGTTGCGGAGTGAAGCGGGGATCGACCCCGGATCCCGCGCCAGGACGCGGACCCGCTTTCCCCCGTCGACCAGACGGCGGACCAAGGCCTTGCCGATGAACCCGGACCCACCGAGGACCAACACGTCGGCGACCGACGTGCCCGCGCGGGCCACGGCCCTCGGCTCGGGTGATCGCTCCTCCGTGGCGTCCAGCCCGGCCGCGGTCGCGACGTCGAGGCACGTCCGCACGACCCGGCCGCCGAACGCCGCCGTGAGCCGAGAATCCTTTACCGCGGGGAAGTCCGCGTAAAACTGCCGCAGGGCGCGGGAGATGCTGGCCCCGAAGGCATTACCGTCCTTCGCGAGCCGGAACTTGGACAGGGCGTACCGCGCCAGGTTCCGCCGGCCCTGCCGGACGAGCGCGAGCCCCTCGTCCCGCGTCCGGACGTAACGGTCGAAGTCGTCCGAGAGCGGAGACCGCCGGCGGAGCACGTAAGTGCCGCGCTCGTAGTCGACCGTCGCGGTTCCCGCGGTGCCGCGGACCTCGACGCGGTGTTCGGGAAAGCCCGAGCCGAAGCAGAGCCGCATTTCGACCGAGGCCCGCCCGTGAAAGGACCACACCAGCCACCGGCGGAAGAACCGCTCGCCGCTCGGGAGCAACACGGGGTCGATGGCTTCCGCCCGGAGCCGGTCCGGGTCGCCCACCAGGTCGAGAACGTTCGCGACCGGGTGGGGGCCGACTTCGAGCAGGATGTTGCCGGGCCGGCGGAACACCCAGCCGCCGAACGGGCCGGCGCGCGCCGGCCCGAACTCCTTCACCCAGACCACGGAGACGTGCTCGACCCGGCCGAGCCTTCCCGCGGCAAGGTCCGCCTTTAACCGGTCGTAGTTCGGGTCGAACAGGAAGTTGTGCCCGACGCCGAGCACCCGGCCGGTCGCGGCGAGTGCTTCCAGTTCGGCGACCTCGTCGGGCCGCACGCACATGGGCTTTTCGAGGTACGCGGCGGCCCCGGCGGCGAGCACGTCTCGGGTCGCGCGGGCGTGGGCCTGCGGCGGGAGCAAGACGTGGACGCAGTCGACCCCGCCGTCGGCGAGCATGTCGGCGAGGTCGACGTGGGTCCGGGCCACGCCGTGGGCGTTCGCCAGCGCCGCGGCCCGCGCTCGGCTTTGGTCGCAGACGGCCACGAGCCGGACGCCGGGGATGGTTTTCAACGCCTTGGCGTGCCATTCGGCGATGTAGCCGGCCCCCAGCAGGCCGACGCGGGTCGGAGACGTCACGTGCGGTCCCTCACTTGTATTCGATGATCCGGGCCGACCCGCCCCGGACCCGGCGGGCCAGGAAGCGGATGACGCCGAGGGCTTCGGGGAACTTGGAAAGGACGCAGGACGTTGCGTACTCCAGGGCGAGCCGGCGGCGCGGGACGCGCCGCCGCAGTCCCCGGTAGGTGCGGGCCAACAGGAGAGGGTACGCGGCGAGGAGGAGCAGGCTCAGCCCACCCGACGGCCAGGCGGCGAGGAGAGAGACGGCCGGCACGCCGAGCCCCCAGACGACCGCCCGGCGGCGCTCGCGGACGAAGTGCCGCTCCGGGCCGCGGCCGTGAAGGGACGCCCCGCACGCATACGCGAACCCGCACCGCACGGCCCGCTTCCACCACTGCGAGGCCCGGGTCATCGCCGCGTCGTGGACGGTCATCGGCGCGTCGACGCGCAGAACCTTCCACCCGGCCCGGCGGATGCGGAGGCAGAGCTCGTCGTCCTCGGCCGCGATCACCCCCGGGTCGTACCCGCCCACGGCGTGGACGACGTCGGCCCGCATCAGGGCGTCCCCGCCGCACGACTTCGCCTCGCCGACGGGGGTGTCCCATTCCACGTCGCACAGGCGGTTGTAGACCGAGGACTCCGGGTATCGCTCCCGCCGGCGGCCGCACACGACCGCGACATCGGGCCGGGATTCGAGTTGCGTGCGAGCCGTTTCGAGCCACCCGGGGCACACCTCGCAGTCGCCGTCGACGAACTGAACGAAGTTTAAGGTGGGAGCCAGTTCGCGAAGCCGCCGGAAGCCTTCGTTCCGGGCCCGTGCCGCGGTAAACGGGACCGTCATGTCGAGTTCGACCACCTCGACGCCGAACGTCCGGGCGATGGCGAGGCTGTCGTCGGTGGACGCCGAGTCGACGTAGACCACCGCGGCCCGACCGACGACGGAGTCCAGGCACCGCTTCAGCCGCGGCCCCTCGTTCCGCCCGATCGCCACTACCCCCATATCGCCCATGAGTCTCAACCACGTGTCCGGAGTGAGGAATCCGTGTGCCGGGTCCGGCCGCCCGCGATCCGTGCAATCGCCGCGCCGCTACGGCCGACGTCGTGGTGTCGGATTTGCTTGGAGGATGGTCGCGCGTCCCCCGCGACACCCGTCCCGTACCCGACAGGCCGTGATGTCCCACCCGTTCCGAATCCTGGTGATCGCCGAGGCCTGCAACCCGACCTGGACCAGCGTTCCGCTCGTCGGCTACAACATGACGCGCGCTCTCGCCGCCAGGGCCGACTTGAAGGTGACAGTCGTCACCCACGTTCGGAACCGGCCCGCCCTCACCGACGACCCGCTCGTCCGCCTCGCCGACGTCCACTTCCTCGACACCGAGTGGATCGCGAAGCCGTTGCACCGGCTCAGCCGTTGGCTCCGCGGCGGGGAGGGGTTGGGGTGGACGATCGACACCGCCCTCGCGTGGCCGTCGTACATCGCGTTCGAGCACGAGGTCTTCCGACAGTTCCGGCCCCGCCTCGACGGCGGGGACTTCGACCTGATCCACCGCGTCACCCCGCTGTCGCCGACGATCGGGAGCCCGCTCGCCGGCATGACGGACGTGCCCATGGTGATCGGGCCGCTGAACGGCGGGCTGTCGTGGCCGCAACAGTACGCGAACCTGCGGGCGCGGGAGAAGGAGTGGCTCGCCCCGTTCCGCGGGGCGTACCGGTCCCTGCCGTGGCACGCGTCGACCTACCGCCGGTTGAAGGGCGTGATCGCCGGCAGTCGGCACACGGCGCGCGAGGTACCCCGAAGCTACCGCGGGCAACGGTTCTACCTGCCCGAGAACGGGGTCGACCCGGACCGGTTCCCGATCGCCGACGGGTGGCCCGAGCCGAGTGGGCGGTTCCGGTTCGTGACCGTCGGGCGGTTGGTCCCGTACAAGGGAATGGACCTGATCCTCGAGGCGTTGCACGGGTCTCGGGGACTGGCCGAGGCGGAACTAGTCGTCGTCGGCGACGGTCCCGAGCGGGGGCGGCTCGAAGCCATGGCCGTGGACCTCGGCCTCGGCGACCGAGTACGGTTCCTGGGCTGGGTCGACCAGCGGTCGTTGGCCGGCGAGCTGCGCGCGGCCCAGGCATTTGTCTTCCCCAGCCTCCGCGAGTTCGGCGGGGCGGTGGTGCTCGAAGCGCTCGCGAGCGGCCTGCCGGCGATCGTCGTGGACTACGGCGGGCCGGGGGAACTGGTCGATCCGGACTGCGGCATTCTGCTGCCTATGGTACCCCGCCACCAGTTGGTCCCCCTCCTCCGGGATGCGATGGAACGTCTCGCCGGGAACCCGGACTGGTGCCGAAAGCTCGGCCGTCGCGCTTGCGACAGGGTGCGGGAGCATTACGTTTGGCCCGCCAAGGCGGCCAAAATCGCCCAGTTTTATCGGCAACTGCTCGCCTCCCGCGACGGGGCCGGCCGCTCAGTCGGCGTCAACCCGGATGCTCCCTCGGATTGTGCGCTGGGATCGGGCCGGGGGAGGTGACTTCCGCGACGGCTTGACGGAAGGGATCGCCTGTACCCTCCAGCCCCCCGGGGCGAGGGACGCGGAGGGTGCCGATACGCCCGGGTCCGGCGGACACGACACGGGATGTGCGAGCCGCAAGGCCGTCAGCCCGCCCGCGGCGAGGGCGAAGACCGGGTTCACCATCGCGTTGAGCAGGCTGTCGATCGAGTACAAGACGAGCACGACCGCCAGCACCGCGGCGAAGCCGGACTCGGGGGTGCGCCACGGCCCTGCCCCGTGCAGCACGAGGAACCGCGCCACCGGCAAGAGGATGACCAGCCCGAGCGCCGTCAGCCCCAGGAACCCGCGCTCGCCGAGCGTGATGACCCACAGCCCGTCTGTCACGGACAAATCGTTGCCGTAGGTGTCGTAGATCCGCGACCGACCCCAGCCCCCCCACCCGACGAGCGGCCGCTCCAGGGCCTTCGCGACGAGCATGTCCTCGTTTTGCAGGCGGAACTCGAAGGACGCGGCGCGGTCCTCGTCGAAGTACGTGCGGGAGAACTCGACGACTTCTTGACCGTCCCACGTCCCGCTACTCCGGGTCGCGACGTAGAGGGGGGCGGCACCCAGGAGCACCCAGAGGAGCCAGGGCCCGCGGAGGAACCGGGCGGACGCGAGGACCAGGAATCCAACTCCCCCCAGGGCGAGCGAGCCGGACGACCGGCAGAGGAGGGTGGTCACGACGAGGACGGTCACAACCGCCGCCCCCAGCAGTCGGGGGTCGATCCGGGGGACCCGCAGTTCCCGCACGGCCCCGGTGGCCCACAGCCAGAACGCGACAAGGGACGCCGAGGTCATCCACAGCCCGACGGCGAGGCCGTGCTCCATGAACACCATCGGGCGGAACCCGCCGAGGCGGATGCTCTGCAGGAACGAGTGCTGGTGGAACCCGTACACCCAGCGGTGCAGTTGTGGGCTGACCCGCGTCTCGACGAGGCACAGGGGCACGTACAGGACGCCACCGAGGACGAGTCCGACGGCCAGATCCCGCAGGGCATCGCGGTCGGCGAGGTAAACCCGCCCGAGCCAGTACGGGACGCCCCAGATCAGGGCCGTGTCCGCCACCTGGGCAAACCCGTCGTACAGTCCGGAGTATTCGAGCCACGCCACGGCGCGGCCAAGGGTGCCCACGGCTTCCGGCAGGAACCCTGGATCGAAGCGGGAAACCGGGTCGTCGTAGAGGACCGTGTTCGAGACGGAACTGACCAGCGGGCTGACGCACCAGACCAGCACCGGGAGGTCGAACCACCTTGGGCGGATGCCGTACCAGCGGGCGCGGTCGAACAGCAGCGACCCGGCCAGGATGCCCACCGCGATCGCGTTGATCTTGGTGAGCTTGAAGCCGGGGAGCGAGAGCGGATCGGGGATGCCGTCCTGGTGCCCGACCGACCGAAGCTCCGGAAGGAACAACATCCCGACGACGTACAGCCCGACGACCGCGCGGTGCCCCGGCCAGATCCGGAAGAGCACGACGCCGAGTGCGACCCAGAGGAGCAAAATCGGGTGGACCAACCCCGTCATGGTGCGACCCCCTCGGCCCGCCCCCGGTTCAAGACCACGGAGAGGCTCGACGCGAGCCGCTCCCCGGAGGCGGCCGCGGCCAGTGCACCCCACGCTGCCGTGAGGGCGATCCCACCGACCAGGAACTGGACCAAGGGTCCGACCCCGGCGAACAACACCGGTTGCGCGAGCCGGAAGCCCAACACGATCCCGACGGCGACGATCGTATAGCCCAGGTCGATGCGTAGCACGTTGACCCCGACCCCGGCCAGGAACCTCGCGGTCATCAGGTACCGCACCAGTTCCCCGGCCGCCGTGCCCAGGATCAACCCGTCGATCCCGCCAAGTGCGTACCCGACCCACAGGAACGCCGGCAGGAGGGCGAGCCTCACGCCTTGCCCGACGGCGAGGGATCGCGGACGGTCCAGCGCGAGCAAGAGGAACTCCCCCGGCAACAGAAAGGCCGTCACCCACGCGGTCACGCTCAGCAGTTGGATGTACCCGGCCGCGTCGCGATACCGGTCGTCGTACACCAGCCCGATGAAGGCCGGACCCACGCAGACCGCCCCCGTCACCGTCCACCCGGCGAACAGCGTCAAGACCCTGTGAGCCCGACCGAACGCGGTCGCCAGCGGCTCCCCGCCCTGGAGTGCCGCCGCCAGTCGGGGGAAAAGAAGGTGGAACCCGAGGGCCGACGCCAGCAGCGGCGGGAGCATGGCGAGCACGCAGGCGATGTGGTACACGCCGAGCGTCTCGACCGACAGCACCCCGACCACGAGCCGGTCCGCCTGGGCCGCGGCAAAGGTGCAAGCCGTGCTCACGAACACCCACCCGCCGAACCCGACCAGGTGTCGGCCGGCCTCGCGGTCCCACGCGAATCGCGGCCGTGCGACGGCCGGAAGGGTGTAGCTGAGCATCACCTCGCCGACCGCCGAGAAGACCGCCCCGCCCGCGATGACCGCCAGCTGGGCTGCGACGTGGGACTCCGCCGGAACCCAGTGGTGGAGGGTCGTCAGGGCCGTCAGCACCAGCGCGATCGTGACCGCGAAGACGCCGACTTCCCGACGCACGAGCGGCCCCCGTTTCGCCTCGCGGGACAGCGTCAGCACCGACGTCGAGGTGAACCCGCCGACGAAGGCCGCAGACCCCGCCAGGGGCACCAGCCAAAGGAGGGCCGGCTCCCCGTACACGACGGCAATCGGCCACGCCAGCACTGCCGCGCTCAGCCACAGGACCGCCCCGCGGACCACCTGGACCGTCCAGGCGGTGTTGAGGAAGTCGGGGTCGGCACCCCGCGGGTGGCGGACGACGCACTGTCGCACGCCCAGGTCCGAGAACATCTGCAGTCCGAGGACGACGAGGTTGACGAGGGCCATCACCCCGAACACCTTCGGGGCGACCGACCGGGCCAGGGCCAGGTTGAACCCCAGCCGCATCGCCTGCACGGCGGCGTACCCCCCGACCGTCCACAGCGCGCCACCCCAGAAGTGTCGGCGAGTCATCCGGCCACCCCGTGGATCAGGAGGGGCGAAGGCCCCGGATGGGTCTGCTCCTCGGTCGGGACAGGCCGCAACGACTTGACCACCCGGGCGGGCAGGCCCACTGCGACCGAGTACGGCGGCACGTCTTTCAGCACCACCGCGTTCGCCCCGATGACGCTGTCGTGCCCGACCCGGATCGCGCCCAGGACGCAGACCCCGCACCCGACGTCGACCCGGTCCCCGATGACCGGGATGGCGCGGTTGTCCCCGCGGTGGGCGACCCCGAAGGTCGTGTTGTGGCGGATGTGGCAGTCGTCGCCGATCGAGCGGGCGTGGAGGATCATCCCGCTGTGGTGCCAGATCCGGACCCGCCGGCCGAGGGCGGTCGTGTACGGGAGGGTGATCCCAGTCGCGATCTCGACGAGCAGGTAGAGAGCCCAGTAGGCCACCGTGAGCGGGGCACGAACCGGCTTCCACCGGAACCCCATCCGCCAGTTTCCGAACCGGTGGACCCACACGGCCCACAGCCCCTTCTCCCAGAGGCTCCGGTCGTGGGTCTGCCAGTCCTCCCGGAGAAGTTGAAGGAACGACAGTCCCGGCGGGTTCGCGTTCGTGTCCCCTCGCGCGAGCGGGGGCAGGTCGGGGGTCATGGGCGGACCTCGGCGGGTGGCGTTCGCAGGAAGTTGAACCGGACGAAGTCGGACAGGTACCGGGGAGGGTCGGTGTCCGGCCGGCGGGTCAGCCACCGGCGGGCACGCCACAGGGCGAAGCCGGCGGCCCAGGCGACATCGGCGAGGCGGGCGTCGATCGCCCGGAGGTGCTTCCGGAAGTACCGGCGGCGGGCGGCGAACCAGTACTCGGGGACGCGCCGGGCGGGCTTGCGCGTGTCCGTCACGCCGGACGCCTGCCCCACCAGGTGGACGACCCGACTGGCCGGCACGTACCAACACTCCCAGCCGGCTTGCCACGCCCGCCGGCAGAAGTCCACCTCTTCGAAGTAGAGGAAGTACCCCTCGTCCAGCAGCCCGACCGAGTCGAAGACCTCCCGCCGCACCAGCAAGCTGGCCCCGGCGAGCCAGTCGGCCGGGTGGGCCTCGGTTCGGGCCGGCGGGGCGACGACGAACGGCGCGAGCAACCGCGAGACCGGGCCGAGGCGGACCCCGTTCTCGAACTCGCCCGCCACGCTCGGGAAGCGGAACGCCGACCGCTGAGGGGTTGTATCAGGGTCTTCGAGGCGGCTGCCGGCCAGTCCGGCGGCCGGGTGGGCGTCCAAAAAATCGACGAGGTGTCCGATCGCCCCCGGCCGGACGATGGTGTCCGGGTTCAGAAGCAGCACGAAGTCGGGGGCGACAGGGCGAGCCAGAATCCGCCGGAGGGCGACGTTGTTGCCGGCCGCAAACCCGACGTTGCGCTCGAGCGGCAGCAATTCCAGCCACCCACCCCACCCCCGGGCCTGCAGCGAGGCCCGCACGGCCGGAAC
>CAYUHJ010000089.1:0-23488 GCA_964444365.1 uncultured Alcaligenaceae bacterium
CGGTCCTGGTGCCGCGGAAGGCGGAATTCGACCTCACGGAGCAGGCCGCGGTTCGGGGCGTGCGACCTGCACCTCGTGAGTCTGCGACCCGGGTGGGCGGGGACCGTCGTCCCGTCGAAGTTCTTCGGAGCGCTGGCGGCCGGCCGCGGGGTCGTGTACGCGGGACCGCCGGACTCGGCCATCGCAAGGTGGATCGAAGAATTCCGGGTCGGGTGGGTGCTCACACCCACAACCATTCCGACCATCGCCGCCGAGTTGCGACGGCTGGCGGCGTCACCGACCGAACTGGCCGCGTTGGACGCCCGGTGCCACGCGGTTTACCACGATCACTTCTCGAAAGCCCGTCAAATTGCCCGCTGGGACGCCGAACTCCGGCGGCTCGTCGGGCTCCCGTCGTCGGCCTGATCCCCTTAGCAGTCGTTCCTTCAGTCGGCAGGCGTTGAAGCCTGCACCAGGGCCAGGATCGCCATTCGGATCGCCTTTGGCAGTTCCGGCCACACGTCGACGACCCGCCGCAACTCCGTCGAAAAGCTGCTGCTCCCGGCCCTGTGTACGGCGTGAGCCATGCGATACTTGTGGTATTCTCGTTGCAGAACAGATTGCCGCGGCCTACCGCAGTCGGTCACTTGCCGGCCTGGAAGACCGCAAAGTACCCGTCCTGGTTCCCGCCGCCGAACTCCTTTTGGAGCGGCTTGTAGACCCGGGCGGTCGCCTTCGACGCCTCGTCCTCGTACTGCTTCGCCGAGCCGGCGACGACGACCGTCCTGCCGCGAACCGCGACGCAGCCGAGGTTCGCGGCCGGGAAGTATCCGCACTGGAGCATCTTGAACTCGGCGTCCATGACGGCCAGGAAGCCGCCGCCGGCGTACCCGCCGTCGCGACACTGGTACCACGGCTTGGCGGTCGGGCACCCGGACGCGCTGCCGCCGACCAGGAACTGCCGACCGGTTTCGTCGCTCACCGCGGCGTCGATCCCGAGCCCGTTCGCCCGTTGCGGGCTCAGCCAGGCGGACATCCAGGTTCCCTTCTCCAGCGTCCCCTTCTGCGAGTCGATGCGGAAGATCACGCTGGTCTTGCTGGCCCCCTTGAACCCGAACCCGGGGCCGGCCTGGTGGACGCCGGCGAATACGGATTTTTCGAGCGGCTTGTCGACGTCGAGCGGGTCGCGGGTGCAAACCGAGTTCCCGCCGTCCGCGAACAGCATGAAGAAAATCTTCCCGTTGCTCCCGGCGCTGGCGGCGTGGCCGGTGGTGTCGGCCATCAGCCCGTTGCACTTCAGGTCGTCGCTCGAAAACTTGGCGTCCTTCTCCTTCTTGGGGTCGGGGTTCCAGATCGCCCAGACCTGCTTTCCGTCGCGGTCAAACCCGTACCCGTAGGGGTCCTTGTACGGCTCCTTGCCGGTGTGGGTCATGCCGTACCCGGTGACGGCGGCGACCCCGGTGTCGGGCGAGACGGTCATCGCCCCGGGGCGGTTGTCGCCGTGGGATTTCCACGTCGCCGTCCACTTGGCCGTCTTCCCGTCCGCGGAGTAGCGGGTGAGCTTGGCCTTCGTGAGCACGACGACTTCGCCGTTGCTGTCGACGCCGAAGTCCATCGTGTCGGGGTGGGCGACGAGATTCGTCGGCTTGCCGGCGTCCGGGCCGAGGCCGACCACGAACGTGCCCTTGTCGGTCGCCCCCACCCCCAGGTCGAGGCGGTCGTTCGCGGCGGCCAGGACGACGATGTTGCCCTTCCCGTCGAGCCGCATCTTCCGGACGGTCGCCGCCCCGTACCCGAAGCGGGTGTGGCTCAGGACTTTCGTGCCGTCCGCGGACAGCCGGACCACGAACCCGTGCGTGCTCGGGTGTTGCCACTTCGGTGCTTTTTTCTTCGGGTCGGTCGGCGGCGGGGGCGGGGCGGCGGCCTTGTCGAACGTGCCGGCCGCCCCGAGGGTCGTCGGCTTCACGCCGGGGAACTGCACGTCGGCACCGTTGCCGGCCAGCACGATCGACGAATCCGGGGCGATTTCGACCGCGACGATCTGGTCGTCGAACGGCCCGCCGAGCCAGGACGCCATCGTCAACTTCACCGGCCCGCTGTTGTCCGGCTCCGTTTCGCGAGTCGGTTCCGCGGACCCGATCGTCGCCCCGGCCAGAACCAGCAGGGGCAGAATCCACCAGCGCCGCGAGACTCGGGAAGGAAGCATGTCGGTTTTCCTCGGGGGAAACGGGGGAATCGGGCCGGACGCCCGGGTTACTCGGACCCGGAGAGGTCGATCGTCTTCTTGACTTTCCCGTCGTCGAGATCGACGTTGAGCAGGCTGTAGGCGTACTTTTGCGGCCCGAACTCGCACCGGTAGAACAGGAACGGGTGGACCCACCCGTTCGCAGGGGCGTTCGCGCCGGCCATCGGGTTCGTGTCCCACTTCAACGGCTCGCCGGACTTCCCGTAGCGTTCCCGCGTTTTGGCGAAGAAGGCGTTGTCCGCGTTCGAGTCGTTGACGAAGGCGACGGGGCCGTTCGCTTTGACGTTCCGGAACGCGTGGCCGTTCGCCCGCGAGACGCTGATCAGCCGGACCCCGCGGAGCTTCACCGCCGGGGCGTCCGGGACGAGTTTGACGTCGATCGTGCAGTCCTGGCAGACCTGCGGGCTGCCGGCGTACCCGCAGGCGATGGACTTGTTCCGGGTCACGACCTTGCAGTGGGTGAACGCGGACAGTTCGGTGATGCCGTGCTCGACGGCCGGCCGGGTGGCGTTCCCGCACTCGGTGAACTCGCACTGGTCGAGCCACACCTCCCACGGCCGGTACGCGATCTCCGGGTTGCCGCCCAGGAAGTCCACCCCCGGCCCGTCGATGTCGCGGAAGGTGCAGCCGATCACGCAGCCGTGGATCAGGTTGTTGAACTTGATCGCGATGCCGGCTTTCTTCTGGCCGACGAACTCCCCGTGCAGGCAGAGCCACTTGTCGAGCATGCTGCCGTTCATGAAGATGCCGTACTCGCCCGTGTTGAGGAACCGCAGGCCGACGTACTTATTCTGGTCGTGCTCCGCCCCGCCCATCACGTCGGGGTCGTCGTTGCCGACGTGGAGCCCGGCGAACGTCTGGTCCCGGAACGTGATCGCGTAGAAGTCCTGGCCGGCGATGTAGCTCTTGCGGGTCGGCGAGCCGATGTCGTAGTGGTGGTCGTGCCCGGTGAGGGCGAGGCCGACGGTGCCGCCCTTCAGGGTCAGGTTCGCGACCCCGGCCCGTTCTTGCATTTTGACCAGGTGGATCGGCCGGTCCGTGGCGAGCGTGGTCTTGTCGGGCCCGGCCCCCCACACGCCCGAGATGCCGCCGAGGAGGTAGAGCGGTTCGCGGAGCAGGAACGTGCCGGCGGGGATGTCGAGCCGGAGGTTGCCGCCGCCGACGCCGGTCGCCTCGAACGCCTGGAGATCGGCCTCCAGTTTGGCCGCCTTGTCGGCGTCCTTGGCCTTCTTCGCCGCGTTGACGGCGTCTCTGAGTGACTTCACCCGGTCCGTGAATGCCGACTTGCGGGCGTCCCGGGCGGCGAGAATCTTCTTCACGACGGCGTCGATCCGTTCGCGGGCCGCCTTGAACTCCGGCGTCTGCTTCGCGGCGTCCTGCTTCGCCCGGTCGTGGTGGGTGCCGTGCAACTTCCAGATCGCCGCATCCGCTTCGGCCGCCTCGTCGAGCAACTTCTGCAGATCGGCACGGGACATCCCGTACATCACTTGGGCGAAGGCGTCGTCGCTCGGCTTCTTCCCGGTCGGGTCGGCCCCGGCGGCGAGCAGGTCCTTTCCGAACTCGGGCTGTTGGGTGAACGCGATCGGCCGGACCGTTTTCGGGGCGTCAGTCGGCGGGACGGCCGGAGGGGGCGGGATCTTGCCTGTCGGCTTCTCCCCCGCGGCGAGGTCCGTCTTCCCGAGCCGGAACGTTTCCTCGTCCGTCGCGTTCGACGGGGCGTCGAAGTGCCGGCCGGTCTTGATCTTGGCTTCGAGCTTCTCGACCGATTCCGGGTTCGGCCAGTCCTTGGTCCGCCCGCCGGTCTTTAACTTTTGCTCGCGGAGCTTGAAGACCTTCTCCGCCGCCGCCCGGGCGTCGAAGGTCTTGAGAAAGTCGGGCGTCGGCCGGCCGGTGTACGGCGTCACCGCGAACCGCAGGGTGCCGTCGGTCCCGTGCTGACCGTACTGCGACCCGACCATCCACTGCTGGAGGTCCGGGTCGCTGTTCCACAGCGAAACGTCGTTCGCGTTCGACCACGTCCGCATGGCGTGGAGGACGTTCCCCTTGCCGCCCTCGATGGTGACGTCCCGGGCGGCGTCGGCGTTCCGCGGGTCGCCCGTGTTGGACCCGAAGGCGTTGATCCCGCGGAGCCCGAGTTGCACCCGTTCGCAGTCTTTGAGCCAGTAGACCCCCGGCCCCTGCGACGACGCCCGCTCCGTGGACCCGTGGTAGACCGCGAGGTCCTTGCAGTTCTTGAACACTGCCCCCGGCCCGGGGTTGCCGTAGTTCGTCTCGACGAGTTCGTACACCCGGGTTCCCTTGCCGCCACCCTTGAGGTCGAACCAGAGTTGGGCGTTGTCCTGCACCCAGTCGCGCTTGGCGTTCTTCGGGTCCCAGTGGGCGTTGTAATCCTGAAACGGCCAGTTCACCCCGAGCCAGAGGAACAGGGAGTCGTCGACCCGCGCTTCGGCGGTCACCGTCCGCTTGCCGAACGCGTTGTCGCCACAGATCCAGGCGCAGTTAATGACGTCGGACTTGATGCGGACGCTTCCCCGGTTGAACAGCGCGAACAGGTCGCTCGCCGGCTCGCGGCGGGGGCCGAACGCCTCCCCGGGTTCCGGGCCGGCCGCCACGAACTCGACCGCGTTCCGCCGCTTCGACGGGTGCCTGGCGAGCCCGTCCGTGACGACCTGGTCGCACCGGGAGAACATCATCTCGATCCCGCGCTGGCCGCCGCCCAGCACCACCGTCCCGCCCCACCCGCCGGTGATTTGCACGTCGTCCGCGACCCGGCGGAAGTCGAGCACGCCGCACGGCACGGACCTCGGCAAATCGATGGCCCCGCCCGGCGGGAGGGACTCCGCGAGTTCGACCAAGTGCCGGGCAATGTGCTCCGGCGGTGCGTCTCGCCACGAGCGGCCGAGAAGGGATTCCAATTCCCGCTCCGAGTCGATGGATCGAACGGAGTGTTCGTCGGCGACCGAGTTCACGGCGGTCCCCAGCAGAACCACCAGTGCCCCCACCCCGAACCTGTTCATGGCCCGTCTCCGAGCGGCTGAAATCCCGATCGTCGATTTGCTAAGCCCCACTCCGGTCGGAGGACATGTCGAAACCGCCGGCGAGATGTTACGACCCACGAAACAACTGGCTCGAGCAGTTGGTCAACGTGAGGTTCCAAGCTCCTCCGCGACCGGGACGGGTTTCAGCGTCCGATGATTGAGTTGAGGGCAACGACTCCCGGAGACGGTCGTCAAGGCGTGACTTTCGCCAGCAACGGTAAACGTTCCCGATTGGACACGACGACACCGCCGGGCTTTTCGATCGTGACGGCAAAGAGGACCGGCGAGTCGACCCGCACGGCTGGCCGGATCGGAACGACCACGTCGCCCGTCGGCGGGACGTCGAACACGCCGCCGTCGACGGGGTAGCGCTCGTCTCGCTTCGCGTCGAAGATCCAGAGTTGGTACTGGGTCCGTTCCGGGTTGTTCGCTTCCAGCCCGCGGAAGCGCATGAACCCTTGTTGGGCGGACGGGCTCCAGACCACGTCGCCGGTGGCCCCGTTCGCCGCCGGGTCTTTCGTCGCGGTCCAGTCGATGCGGATCGTATCGGCGGACGCCAGAAGCCGTTCGCGGGCCTCCGCCACCGGCGGTTCGCGTCCGACACGGGTCAACTGCCACAGTCCGACTGCGGCGAGCAAGCAGGCAGCGGCAGCCGCCCAGCCCGAGATCGCGGCGAGACGCAGCCATCGCGTCGAAGGTGAAGGCAGTTCGGTCGTCGTTGGTGCGCGGTCGGGCGACGGAGTCGGGGCAACGTCCAGCGCCCCTGCCGGGAACAGATTGCCTGCCGCTTCAAGGACACGCTTCGCAACGTCGTCTGGAAGGGGCGGCGCGTCGTTCGGGACCAGCGATCGAGCCACGTCGGCGGTGAGTTGCTCCAGAGCAGCGGGGTCGGCCTCCGGATTCTCGGCGAGCAGGCCATCGAGTTCCGCCTGTTCCTCCGGCGAAAGGCCGAACAGGACCGCGTCCGCGAGGAGTTCATCGAGTCGGGTGGGTTCCGGATCGGGGCGGGTCACGAGACGCCCCCTTTCGTCAGTGGTTCGGGCTTCACCCCGACCAGTTCGCGAAGGCGGATCAGGCCGCGACGGGCGTGGGCCTTGACGGTGCCAAGTGGAATGTCCAGCGCCGCCGCGATTTCCGACTGGGACAACCCCTGGTCGATCGCCATTTCCAGAACGAGCCGTTGTTCCGGTCGGAGTTCATCCATTTTGGCACGAACCCGGTCGATTTCGTCGGCGGCGGGGAGGTCAACGGGCGCGTCGGTTGCGGGACCGCAGTCATCGGGCAGACCGATCACCTCGGGCAAGCTTCGTCTCTTCCGTTCGCGGTCGATCAATCGGCGGCGGGCGATCAACGCGATAAATGTCGGTTCGCTCGCCACCCGCGGGTCGAACCGGCCGGCACACTTCCACAGATCGATGAACACTTCCTGGACCGCGTCCTCCGCGTCGCTCGGGGTCGCGGAATGCTTCCGTGCAAGTGCCCAGACGAGCCCGCCGTACCGGGAGATGCACTCCCGGACGGCGGACCCGTCCCCGGCGGCGATTCGTTCCAGAAGACTTCCTGGCACGTCGGGTTACTTCGGCAAGAGAACCGTATCGATCACGTGGATGACGCCGTTCGAAGTCATGATATCCGTCTTCACGACCTTCGCGCCGTCGATCGTCACGGTCTCGCCGTTGACATCGATCTTCACCGATCCGCCCTGCACGGTCTTGGCGGCTTTCAACTTCACGACATCGGCGGCCGTGACCTTGCCGGCGACGACGTGGTACTTCAGCACGGCGATCAGCTTGTCCTTGTTTTCCGGCTTCAGCAGCGTCTCGACGGTCCCTTCGGGAAGCTTCTTAAACGCTTCGTCGGTCGGTGCGAACACGGTGAACGGACCTTCGCCCTTGAGCGTCTCCACCAAGCCCGCGGCTTTCACAGCGGCGACCAAGGTTGCGAACTTCCCTTCGACGGCCGTGTCGACAATGTCCTTGGGCTTCTCGTCTGCCCGGTGGACGACGCGAACGACAGCCGGTTGCCCGGCGGGAATCCCGACGACACCCTTGCACGGAGCCCCGAACGCGAGGGCCAACCCGATAACGGCAGTGGACATACCATCTCCTGATGTGGAGCCGGCCGGCCGAAGGATTCGACGGCTTGCAGCTCGGGATGGTGTTCGTTGGGAACCGGCGACCGGA
Organism: uncultured Alcaligenaceae bacterium; assembly: GCA_964444365.1. Taxonomy (GTDB): domain Bacteria; phylum Planctomycetota; class Planctomycetia; order Gemmatales; family Gemmataceae; genus CAYUHJ01. The sequence goes on from CAYUHJ010000089.1 coordinate 7,446, forward strand.
TGCAGTCGACGGGAGAACTTTTCCGCCGCGGCCTCTGTCCGTTTACGTTCCGGGGCAACTTCGGGGTCCGAGAGTTCACGGGGAACTGTCTCATCTGGGTATGGCCGTTGCAGCCGGGGTTTTGCGTTCGGATTGTTCGCAGGCGGCCATGACTTCCGTCACGGACTTTCGCGTCCGGTCGAACGGGTGGGTGTAACATTGAGTGTCCGCCCCGCGATTCATGGAGATTGCGATGAACAACACTCCACTCACCGAATACAACGTCACCGGGCAAGACTTTGGCCTCCGCAGTCACTTCAAGTACTCAGGCCCACCGATCATCGATGTTCATGCTCACGTCACGTTAACTCGACCGGATCCACCGCGGGAATGGGACTCGACCGCAGCGGAATTGATGCTCGCGGTGGCGGCCGAATTCGGGGTCGTGCGAACATACAGCATGGGCCCGCCGCAAGACATCGCCCCGCTTCGTGAGCGACTCGGGCCGGCCATCGCCTTCAACGGGTCCATCTCCAAGAAGCCGGATGAACCCGATGACGCGGCATTTCGCACACTGGACCAGTTCCTCCAGTCCGGCATCGCGCTCGTCAAACTCTGGGCGGCACCGCGCGGCCGGGACCGCGGGTTGTTGCTCGACGCCCCGTGGCGAATCGAGGCGTTGAAACGCGCAAGGTCCGCCGGCATTCGCGCGGTCATGGTCCACGTCGGCGATCCCGACGTCTGGTGGACGCACACTTACCGGGACGTGGCCAAATTCGGCACCAAGGCGGACCAGTATGTTCCGCTGCGAAAGATGATCGAGCTGTTCCCGGATCTGACGTGGATCGGCGCGCACTTGGGCGGCGATCCGGAACACCCGGATCACTTGGAGGCGCTGTTGGTCGAGTTCCCCCAGCTCCATTTCGACACCAGCGCGACGAAGTGGCAGGTGCGTGAGGTGTCGCGTCGGCGTGATGCGATACGCTCCCTGGTTTGCCGCCATCCGGAGCGGTTTCTGTTCGGCTCCGATTTGGTCACGGGGCACACGTTGCCCCGCGAGCACTACGTCAGCCGGTACTGGTGCCAGCGAACACTGTGGGAGAGCGCGTGGACGGGACCGAGCCCGATTCACGATCCGGACTTTCTTCCCGGTGAAGGGGGGCAGAGTCATCCCCTGCTGGTCGGGTTGGATCTGCCACACGACGTGTTGGAGAAGGTCTATTCGGGGAACGCGCACCGCATCTTATCGCTCGGGCACTGATGTCGCTATCCGGCCGCGGTCGACGGCGATCTGCACCAGGTCGTCGAGGACCTGCGGGTCGATGTCGGCCGTTCGCGGTCCGCAGTGGAGCCCGAGGATGCCGTCGGCCCTTTCACGCAACACCCGCCCGGGGACACGGACGCCCCTACCCGCGGTGTAAGCGGGCCGCAACCCAGGCCAGTCGGAACGAGACGTCCCCACGCACCGGGTCGGAGAGCCCCCTGTACCACGAGTCCGGGTCGGCGTCGCAGGCGTCCGCGAACTCGAGCGGGTGGATGCGTTCGGACGTCAGGATGCCCAGCAACCGCGACCGTGCCACCGAGTACGACATGTACTGGCGGCGGTTCGACAACTCACGGGCGAGTCCGCGGATCAAGGCGGGCGGGAACGGCGGCGAGTCGCCGGGGCCGTGGGCGGCACGGTACCGCTCGAACGCCCGGATCGCGAGGATGAGCAACCCCGGTCCGCGGTACGAGGCGTAGCGGTCGAACCGGTCGACCATCCCGAGCTGGTCATCGGCAACGACCGCCGCGGCCGCCGCGACTTCGGGGTGACAACCCACGTCGCCTTCGGCCCAGGACGCCCGCACCAGATCGACCAGCGCCTTCGGCACCCCGCCCGCCATCGCGACCCGGCCCTCGGCCGCGAGGTACTCGGTCTCCTCGACCCGATCGAACGCCGGACCCTGTGCCGTTTCCAGGTGGCGGACGCTGGCGAGCCCGTTGCGGTACGCGGCCTGGGCCTCGTCCATCGGGTTCCACGCCGCCCACCCCGCCGCGGCGACCAGCACGCCGAGCCAGTCCGCGTCCGGGAAGTCGAGCGACTGGGAACGCTGGTGCAGGATCTTCAAGTCTGCCGCGAGGGGGTACTGCCGCCAGGCCCGCCCCGCGACGGACACGCGCCACCGGGCGACAGTCAACAGGTCTGCCGCTGCGGCGGGGGTCTCCAGCAGGTTCGCATACGGTTCGTACAACCCGACGTCCGGGTCGGCTTCGAGTTCCCGCCGATACAACTCGACGGCCGGCCCGCGTAGCCGACTCCGGCGGAGCGACTCGGCCAGCCAGCGGTGCCGGGGCGTGCCGGGATCGCGCGACGGCTCGACGGCCAGTAGCCAGTACAACCGCAGCGGGATGTCAGCCCGGTCGGGTTGCTCTCGGGCCGCTCGCACGAGTTCGGCGTAGCCTGACGGGTCGCCGCTTACCGCGAGTTTCCACAGCGCGGCGACCGGGTCATCCGTCGCGGCCGGTGAAGCGGCCGGGGCGGAGTTCTCTTCCCGCCTGGGCAACGGCTCGAAACTCGGGCGTTCCGGGGGTACCCACGCCGTGCGATCAAGACACGCTTCATACGCGGCCCGGATGCGGCGAAACTCGTCCGGGTGGTGCTCCGGCTTGAACCGACGGATCAACCGCGTGTACGCCCGGCGAACGTCGTCCTCGCTCGAACCGGGCTCCACGCCCAGCAGCGAGAACGGGTCGGTCGGCCAATCGGCGGCGTTCTCGGGAAGGTCGGGCACGCTTCACCGGCGGGTTGGAACGGAGCGGAAGATCATGTCCCGGATGTTCGGCGGCTGTTCATCGACCCAGATGTAGTACCCCGGCGGGGCCGGGTCTTTGGACCCGGGCCGGTACTTCAAGTATTCCATGACTTGCTCCGGGGTGTACTTCCGCGGCGGGTCCGGCTGCCATCGCCGAAACGGCTCCGTGCTGGGCGGCGGGTATCGCATCGGCGGAGGCGAATACGTGTTCTGCGGGGTGGAACTCGAAGCAAAGTGGGCGATCATTCTCGCGAAGGCGAGCAGGACACCGACAACAATCGCCAGGTTGCGGACCGATGACGCGCCCCACTGAGAAGGTTGATCGTCAGGTCGCGTGCGATGGCTGGCCTCCGGCTGAGTCTTGGCGTGCTGCTGGGAGTTCGCCAGTCGTTGACGAAACGAGTCAGTCGAGCGGCGGAAGTTGGCCAGTGCCTCGTCCTCATCTTCGCCGCGGGTCGAATCGCCCCCGACCGCTTCGCCCCGGCCGATCTTTCCGGTCAGCCGGCCGAACAGAATCGGGTCGAGCGCCGCGACGCCCGGCTGGTCGACGGCCAGTCGCTCGGCGACCGCCTTCTGCGAATCCGTGGCGTCGTGGTTCGCCAGCCACTCGGCACGCCGGACGGCACGGGGTCGCGGCCGCAAGACGAACAACTCTCTCGCCAGACTCGCCACGGCCTCGACGCCTTCGTCCGGGTGCGGAACCGCCGCCACGCCGAGCCCGAGCTCCAACTGGTTCAGGAACGCCGCCGACGGCCCGGCGGGGCACCGCGCGTGCAGGTCGTTCCACTTCGCCCGGCGGGCGTCGGGGTCCATCCCCCAGAACCCCGCGGCGAAGGCGTCGATCTCGTCCCGGACGGCATCGGCCTCGCTGGCGACCGCCTCGCAGGATAGCGGAATGGCCGTGCCCCCGAGCCGGTTCACGCCCGCCACCCAGCCTTCCGGCGGGGCGTAGTCGGCGTCGGCCAGCTTGCGAAGAAACGCTTCCCGCACGGCGGCCGGGTCCGCGTCCGGGGGAACCCCCAGAGCGGCGGCTGCGCGGGTGGTCGGGTCCGGTGCGGGTGCGGTCACGACGGCTCCCCTTCGACATCAGGTTCCGTCGGGTCGAACGCGGACAGGAAAATTTCGAGCCCATGCCGGTGCCGGGCAATCGCTTCGGGGTCGCGCGATTCCAGCCCCGCCTCGAAGCCGTCGATCAGGTCGCCGAGGGTTCGCCGCAGGTCGGCCGACAGTTCCTTGAAGACCCGCTCCGCCCGCGCCAGCAGGTACCGGTTCGGGGCGTCCTCACGCGGGTGGGCTTTCAGTTTCTCCATCTCGCGGACGGCCCGTCGGACCTGCTCCTCGGACAGCCCCTTCGCATGGCGAGTCAGCACCCGCGAGACGGTTTTCTTCGTGGAAACAACAGTTGCTTCGACTTCGAGCACGCCGTTCAGGTCGTAGGTAAAGCGGATGTCGACCGCCTGACCCGCTGGCCCCGGCGGGATGCCCGGCACCTCGAACTCGCCGAGGGAGAGGTTGTCCTGCACCCGCCGGGATTCGCCCTGGTAGACGTGGACGCGGATCGCCGTCTGGTTCGCATGAACCGTCGAATACCGCTTCACCCGGCTGACGGGGATCGTCGTGTTCCGGTCGATGACGGGGTCGAAGTAGCCGTCCCGGATGTCGCCCGCGAACTCCTTGGCGATCGCGACGCCGAGGGTGAACGGCGAGACGTCGGTGACGACCATGTCGTCGAGCGCCGCGTTCTGGCCGACGAGCCCCGCCTGCACCCCTGCCCCCAGCGCGACGACCTCGTCCGGGTTGAGCCGCTGGTGCGGGTCGGTGCCGAAGAGTTCCTTCACCCGGCGAACCACGACCGGCATCCGCGTCGCCCCGCCGACGAGGATGACTTCGTGAATCTGTTCGCGCGTCCGCTTGGCGTCCGACAGCGCCCGGCGGATCGGGAGTTCGATCCGGGCCAGCGTCGGGTTCACCCAGGTTTCGAGTTGCTGCCGGGTGACGGTCACGTCTCGCCCGCCCTCGAACTCCCCGGCCGCGTCCGGCACCCGCACGACCGCGGTTTCTTCGCGGGAGAGCTTGCACTTCGCCCGTTCCGCTTGCTGGATGACACGGGACACGAGCAACGGCGTCGTCGCCTCGGCCCGCTCGAACGGGGTGCCGACGGAGTCGAGGACGCGGGACGCCAGCGTCCGGGTGAAATCTTCGCCGCCGAGGGACGTTTCCCCGGCCGAGGCGCGAACTTCGAGCGTGCCGTCGAACAGTTCCACGATCGACACGTCGAACGTCCCGCCGCCGAGGTCGAAGATGAGGAACGTCTTGTCCTCCTTCGCCTCGTGGAAGCCGTAGGCGATGGCGGCCGCGGTCGGCTCGTTCAGGATGCGCTCGGCGGTCAACCCCGCGATCCGGGCGGCCGCGATGGTCGACTTCCGCTGGCGGTCGTTGAAGTAGGCAGGGACGGTGACGACCGCGCGGGTGACGGGCCGGCCGAAGAACGCCTCCGCATCGGCCTTCAGGGAGCGGAGGACGAGTCCGGACAGGTCTTCCGGCGTGAACTCGCGTTTGCCGAGGGTCACGGTGCCGTCGGTGCCCATCATCCGCTTGAACAGGGCGACGCAGCGGTCCGGGCGGACGACCTGCAGTTCCTTCGCGGCCGCCCCGACCAAGACCGTCCCGGCGTCATCGACCCCCACGACCGACGGCGTGAGCCGACCACCGATGGCGTTCGGAATGATCTCCGGACCGTTCGGCGTGAGGTGGGCGACCGCGGAATTGGTCGTACCGAGGTCGATCCCGATGATCGGTTCCATGTCGGCTCCGGACAGGCGTGTTCGGACGGACGGCCGCGGAGAGAGGCAGGTTCGGAGGAATTATCCGAGTCCGCGAGGGAACGTCCAACGGCGGACCGGACTCGGCCCCACTGCGCACTGCCGGCGAACGGATGGGAACAGAACGTCTCGGTGTCTCGCGCGTGGGGCCGAGTGGGACAAGGCTTCAGACCGGGCCTGTCGGCGTGTCGGATCCAGGACGGGCCGACGGGTGGTGATGGCTTCGCGTCGCATCCGGCGTGGCAAGCCGTCGCGAGGTCTGTTTCGTGCCGACGAGTGCGAGAACGACATCCGGGAAGAGGGTGGCGGCGTGCCCGCTACGGTGCAACCGCAATGACGCCACGCCCCTCCGGGCCGAGCCCGCCGCCGTCGGGGGTGAGTGCCCGCACGGTGCCGCCGTGTCCCAGTCCTACCCCTTCACCACGGCGCTCGCGGCGGAGCCGATGTAGTCGCGGTTCAGCTGCACGATGAACTCCGTGCTGATCTCCTTCGGGCACGCGGCCTCGCACTCGCCGATGAACGTGCAGTGGCCGAACCCTTCGCGGTCGTGCTGGGCGATCATCGAGGCGACGCGCGTCTTCCGCTCGGCCTGGCCCTGGGGCAGGCTGCCGAGGTGGCCGACCTTCGCGGAGACGAACAGCATCGCGGAGGCGTTCGGGCACGCGGCCGCACACGCCCCGCAGCCGATGCAGGCGCTGGCGTCCATCGCCCGCTCGGCGTTCACCTTGGGCACCGGCAGGGCGTTGCCGTCCGGGGTGCCGCCCGTGTTCACGCCGACGAACCCGCCGCTCTGGATGATCCGGTCGAACGCCGAGCGGTCGACGATCAGGTCGCGGAGCACGGGGAACGCCCCGGCCCGCCACGGCTCGAGGTAGATCTCGTCCCCGTCGCGGAAGCTCCGCATGTGCAGCTGACACGTCGTCGCGCCGCGTTCCGGGCCGTGGGCCTGGCCGTTGATCATGACCGCGCACGACCCGCAAATCCCCTCGCGGCAGTCGTGGTCGAACGCGATCGGCTCCTCGCCGGCGCGGGTGATCTGCTCGTTCAGGATGTCGAGCATTTCGAGGAACGACATGTCCCCGGTGATGCCGTCGACGGTGTAGGTCTTCATCCCGCCGTTGTCGGAACGGTGGGCCTGACGCCAGACGTGGAGGGTGAACTTCATGGGGGTTCTCGGTGCCGCTAGGGGACGTCTTGCAGTTTGAGGACGGACCCGGCCCACGGGGTGCCGGTCAGCGCGTTCACGAGTTTTTCGTCGGCCGTGACCATCGCGCCGCCGAGCCGGACGGCGAGGGCGAGATACAGGCAGTCGTAGACGGTGCGGCCGGTCTGGTCGGCGATGTCGAATGCAGGCGATACCAGCGGTGGGGTCGGGTGCCGAGTTACAGTCAGGGTCGGAAGTTGCGACAGAAGGTAGTCTCCTTCTTCGCGAGTCATGACACCGCGTCGCCGCTTTTTCCAAGCGATAGCTGCGACTTCCACTTCGATAAAGTCTGGTGCGTGCAACGGAACTCCACTGCCACGCAGACGCTTCGCCTCTGTTGCCAGCACCTCCGGGACGAACCACTTCACAACCACGCTCGAATCCACCACATAGGGGTTCATCGGTCGCGGTCCTCACGGATGTCCTGGACACTATCACCGAAATCTCGCCCGGAAGCCGCGAGCCGTTCACGGAATGCGTCGATCGCCGCCCACGGGTCGACCGGAGCAGTCGGCGTTACTGAGGCAAGGTCCGGTTGTGCAACGACAGCGATCTCGAACCGCGTCATCGGCTTCCCCAGCGGGAGCGTCAGGGTCAGCGTCCCGTCACTCGCCGTCGTGCCACTCGTCTGAATCACGTTCATGACAGTCTCCCGTTCGGAGTCGGAGCCGCACCTTCACTTATAACTCCGCACGGACGGCTTCACGACCTCGAACGTCAGCGGCTCGGTGTTGCGGATCGGGTCCTTGTCGGGGCCGGCGTACTCCCAGGCGGCGGCGTGGGCGTAGTGGGCGTCGTCGCGCTTCGCTTCGCCATCATCGGACTGGTATTCCTCGCGGAAGTGGCCGCCGCACGACTCCTCGCGGGTCAGGGCGTCGCGGGCCAGCAACTCGCCGAACTCGAGGAAGTCCGCGACCCGGCCGGCCCGTTCCAGGGCGGTGTTCAGGTTGGCGTCGCTGCCGGGGACGTTGACCGACGACCAGAACTCGGCACGAAGCTCCTGGTAGCGCTTGATCGTGTGCTCCAGACTTTGCTTCGTCCGGCTCATGCCGCAGTTGTCCCACAGGAGCTTGCCGGACTCGCGGTGGAACTCGGTGACGGTCTTCTTGCCCTTGATCGCGAGCAGCTTCTTGATCTGCCCGCGGACCTCTTCCTCGGCCCGCTTGAACTCCGGGTGGTCGGCCGGCTTGCGGTCCTGGCTCGTGCTGGCGAAGTAGTTCGTGAGCGTGTACGGCAGCACGAAGTACCCGTCCGCGAGGCCTTGCATGAGGGCGGACGCCCCGAGCCGGTTCGCCCCGTGGTCGGAGAAGTTCGCCTCGCCGGCGACGAACAGGCCGTCGACGTTGGACATCAGGTTGTAGTCCACCCACAGCCCGCCCATCGTGTAGTGGAGGGCGGGGTAGATCCGCATCGGCCGCTGGTAGCCGTTCTCGCCGGTGATCCGCTGGTACATGTCGAACAGGTTGCCGTACTTCTCCTGGACGCGGTGCAACCCCTGCCGGGCGATCGCGTCGGCGAAGTCGAGGTACACCCCCCGCCCGCCGGGGCCGACGCCCTTGCCGTCGTCGCAGGCCCGTTTGGCGGCCCGGCTGGACACGTCCCGCGGGGCGAGGTTGCCGTAGCTCGGGTAGAGGCGTTCGAGGATGTAGTCGCGGTCGGACTCGGGAATCGCGGACGGGTGCTTGTTCACGTCGCCGGGGCTCTTGGGCACCCACACGCGGCCGTCGTTCCGCAGGGATTCGCTCATCAGCGTGAGCTTCGACTGGTGGTCGCCGGAAACGGGGATGCACGTCGGGTGGGTCTGGGTGTAGCACGGGTTCGCGAACGTCGCCCCGCGCTTGTACGCGCGGTAGGTCGCGGTGACGTTGCACCCCTGGGCGTTCGTGCTGAGGTAGAAGACGTTCGAGTACCCGCCGGTGGCGAGCACCACGGCGTCGGCCGAGAACGACTCGATCTTGCCGGTTTCGAGGTGGCGGGTGACGATCCCCCTCGCCCGGCCGTCGATCACGACGAGGTCCAGCATCTCCGTGCGGGGGAACATCTTCACCTTGCCCGCCCCGATCTGGCGGCACAGGGCCTGGTACGCCCCGAGGAGCAGTTGCTGGCCCGTCTGCCCGCGGCAGTAGAAGGTCCGGGACACCTGCGCCCCGCCGAAGCTGCGGTTCTCCAGCAGCCCGCCGTACTCGCGGGCGAACGGCACCCCCTGGGCGACGCACTGGTCGATGATGTTGACGGACACTTCCGCGAGGCGGTGGACGTTCGCCTCGCGGGCGCGGAAGTCGCCGCCCTTAAGGGTGTCGTAGAAGAGGCGGTAGACCGAGTCGCCGTCGTTCTGGTAGTTCTTGGCGGCGTTGATGCCCCCCTGCGCGGCGATGCTGTGCGCCCGCCGGGGGGAGTCCTGGAAGCAGAAGCAGAGGACCTCGTACCCGAGCTCGGCGAGCGTCGCCGCGGCCGACCCGCCGGCGAGCCCGCTGCCGACCACGATCACCCGGAACTTCCGCTTGTTCGCGGGGTTCACGAGTTTCTGGTTCTTCTTGTAGCTGGTCCACTTCTCAGCGAGCGGGCCGGACGGAATCTTCGAGTCGAGGTTCATCGGGGTGTCCCCACGTCAAATGTGCATTGAGTATTCGTGTAGCCGCGACGCGAAGCGGAGCGCGGGGCGGGTGGTCACTTCACCATCGGGTGAATCGGCGCGACGTAGCCCGTCCAGACGGCGGCGACGATGACCACGTTCCCGACCAGGACCGTCCCGGCAACCGCATACCCGAGGCCCTGCGCAACGGGCAGGAACCGCTTCCCGACCAGCCCGAGCGTCCGCAACGCGCTCTGCACCCCGTGGCTCAGGTGGACGGCCAGCACCACCTGGGCGAGCACGTACAGCACGGAAATCCACGGCGTCCGGAACCCGGCGACCATCATGGAGTAGACGTCGTGCCGCTTCGTGCCGTCCGGCAGTTCCTGCATCAAGTCCAGGTAGTTGACGTGCCGGCCGCCCCCGAGGTCCGCGGAGTGGGCGATCGCGAAGGTGTAGTGCGCCAGGTGGAACAGCGTGAACGCCCCGATGACAACGCCCGTCAGGAGCATCGTCTGCGAGGCGAGGGTCGCCTGGGCCGGCCGCTGGTTCATGTACCCGACCGGCCGGGCGGACGACGCCTTCGCCTGGAGGCGGATCGTGATCGTCAGGTGCAGCACGAACAGGCCCAGCAACCCGGCCCGGGCGATCCAGATCAGCGCCCCGAGTTCGTGCTTCAGGAAGTAGGCGTAGGCGTTGATCGCGTCCGGGCCGGAGAGAAGCTTCAGGTTCCCGATCATGTGAAAGACGACGAACCCGGCGAGCCCCAGCCCCGTCAGGGCGACGAGCACCTTCGACCCGACGGAGGAGGCGAGGTAAGTCTCGGCCCAGGTCGCGGCGTCGGTGCCGGGGGCGGACACGGGCGGGCCTTTGGGGTTGATCGCGGTGCTCATTGGCGGTCGGCTGGCTCGTTCGGGGGTTCGGGTGAGGTCATCTTATTCTAGCGCCCCGGACCGACCACACGGCCACCCCGTCCCGGTTCGCCGTTGACCCGTCCGCCGGACCGGCGATACCGTTAAGGAAGACTTTCATCCCGCCGGGCGGCCGGCCCGTTCGCAGGAGGCGGCGATGCACGAAACGATTCTCCAGTCCGTCGGACGCACCCCCCTCGTCCGCCTCCGGCGGCTCGCGGAAGGGCTCGCCCCGACGATCGCCGCGAAAATCGAAGCCGCCAACCCCGGCGGCAGCACGAAGGACCGCGTCGCCGTGGCGATGGTCGACGACGCCCAGCGCCGCGGCTGGCTCCGCCCCGGCGGCACGATCATCGAAGCGACCGCCGGCAACACCGGGCTCGGGCTGGCGCTCGTGGCGGCCGTCCGCGGCTACCGCTGCATCTTCGTCCTCCCGGACAAGATGTCGAACGAGAAGATCTCGCTGCTGAAAGCCTACGGCGCGGAAGTCGTCATCACCCCGACGAACGTCGCCCCGGACTCCCCGGACAGTTACAACGGCGTCGCCGACCGGCTGGCCCGCGAAATCCCCGGCGCATGGCGGCCGAACCAGTTCGCGAACCTGTCGAACCCGGACATCCACTACCGCACGACCGGCCCGGAAATCTGGGAGCAGACCGACGGCAAGGTCACGCACGTCGTCGGCGGCGTCGGCACGGGCGGCACCATCTCGGGCGTCGGGAAGTACCTGAAGGAACGCAACCCCGAGGTGAAGGTGATCGGGGCCGACCCCGAGGGGTCCGTCCTGTCCGGCGGTGCCCCGTCGAGCTGGAAGGTCGAAGGCATCGGAGAAGACTTCGTCCCGAAGACGTTCAACAGCCAGCTCGTCGACGACTGGGTCCGCGTCGGCGACGCCGAGTCGTTCCACACCGCCCGCGAGATGGCCCGCCGGGAAGGGTTGCTCGTCGGCGGGTCGTGCGGCACCGCGGTCGCGGCCGCGCTGCGGTACGCCCGGCGGCTGACGTCCACCGATCTCGTCGTGGTCATCTGCCCGGATACGGGGCGGAATTACCTGAGCAAGATGTACGACGACGCCTGGCTCGCCGCCAACAACCTGCAGTGGGTGCCCGACACCCCGCACACCGTCGGGGATTTACTGAAACGCAAGGGGGACCGACCGCTGCTGTCCATCTCCCCGGATTCCACCGCCGCCGACGCGATCCGCGTGCTGCAATCCGCGGGGATTTCGCAGGTTCCCGTCATGAAGGACGGCCAACCCGTCGGCGGCGTGCAAGAGATCACCCTCGCCCGCGTCCTGCACGACCACGGCGACCCGGAGAAGGTTAAGGTCGTGGACATCATGGCGAAGTCGCTGCCGACGCTCGACGTGCGGACGCACCTCGACGAGGCGTACCGCCTGCTGATGGCCGGCAACACGGGCGTCCTCGCGACGAATGCGGGTTCGGTTGTTGGCATCGTGACGCGGATCGATTTGATCGACTACTGGACGAACCAACGAAATGGCGGGTAACGTGAGGGGAAACGGAGGGTGCATGCCATGACGATCGACTTGACGGGACTCCCGGCAGAAGTCATCGCCCGGGTCTCGGAAATCGTGGATGAAGCCCGCCGGGCCGCCGTCCCGTCGGGCGACCCCGAACCGGATCGCACGCCCCTGCGCGGCCGGTTCGCTCACGAGACGACCGGTGGCTGGACCGCCGAGCAATTTGAAGCCGCCCGCCGCGAGATGTCCGCGGCGTGGGAACGTCGGATGGACGAGCGGCTCGGGGAAATCACCGGAGAACAGTCATGAGCGCCGTCGTCGCCGACACGAACGCCGCGCTTTGGTTCCTGTTTGATCCGTCACGGCTGTCGCCCGCCGCCGACGCGGCAATCACAACCGCCTCAAAATCGGGACAGATTTTCGTGTCGGTCATCACCCTCGTCGAACTCGTCTACCTCGTCCCAAAACCGTCCTTCTCGTACCCGAACGCCCTCAATCGTTTGGTTCCGCTGATCCGGAACTCGTCGCAGCCGTTCGAAGCGCTTCCCGTGACGCTCGATGTCGCAGACGCGATCCAACGGGTTCCACGGGACGAGATCCCGGACATGCCCGACCGCATCATCGCCGCGACCGCGGTCGCGGCCCGATTGCCACTGGTCAGTTCCGATTCAAAAATCCGGGGCTCGGCCACCCTCGCCGCCCTCGTCCCCGTCATCTGGTGACCCATGCCGACGCCGACCGAAGCCGGCTTCTCCACCCGGGCGATCCACGCGGGGCAAGACGCCGACCCCGCCACCGGGGCGACCGTCGTGCCGATCTACGCGACGAGCACGTACACGCAGGCCGGCCCCGGCGAGCACAAGGGGTACGAGTACAGCCGCAGCGGGAACCCGACGCGGACCGCACTCGAAACGTGCCTCGCCGCGCTGGAAGGCGGCGACCGGGGGCTCGCCTTCGCGTCCGGGCTGGCCGCTTCGACCGCGATTTTCGGGGGACTGCTCAAGCCCGGCGACGAGGTCGTCGCGAACGCGGACCTCTACGGCGGGACGTTCCGGCTTCTGGACAAGGTCTTCAAACCCTGGGGTCTGACGGCGAAGTACGTCGACGACCCCACGCCGGAAGGCTTTGCGGCGGTCGTGTCCGCGAAGACGAAACTCGTCTGGGTCGAGTCGCCGACGAACCCGCTGCTGCAAGTCATCGACATCGCCGCGGTCGCGGACGTGGCGAAGAAGGCGGGGGCGACCTTCGTCGTCGACAACACCTTCGCGTCGCCGTACCTCCAGCAACCGCTAAGACTCGGGGCGGACCTCGTCGTTCACAGCACGACCAAATACCTCGGCGGGCACTCGGACGTGGTCGGCGGCGCGGTGATCGGCCGAAAAGACCTGATGGACCCGATCAAGTTCTACCAGAACGCCGCGGGCGGGGTGCCGGGGCCGTTCGACGCGTACCTCACGCTCCGCGGAATGAAGACGCTCGCGGTGCGGATGGACCGCCACTGTGACAACGCGGTGTCACTGGCCGAGTGGCTCGCGTCGCACCCCGGCGTCGAGAAGGTCTTCTACCCCGGCCGCACGGACCACCCCGGCCACGCCGTCGCGGCGAAGCAGATGAAGGCGTTCGGCGGGATGATTTCGATCCGCCTGAAAGGCGGCACCGAGGCGGCACGGCGGTTCCTGGGCCGCACGAAACTGTTCTCCCTCGCGGAAAGTCTCGGCGGCGTCGAGTCGCTGGTCTGCCACCCGGCCACCATGACGCACGCCAGCATCCCCCTGGAAGTGCGGCTCAAGCGCGGCGTCGACGAGGGGCTCATCCGCCTCAGCGTCGGGATCGAGGACCTCGCCGATTTGCGGGAAGACCTGCGGGCCGCCATCGAGTAAAACGGTTCCGACCCTCAACTCGGGATGATTCGACCCCTTCCCCTTCCGGTCCCCTCCCCCTTGAGGGGGGAGGGATAGGGTGGGGGTGGCTTGGGGAGTGAACCTTTCACCCCCACCCCAACCCTCCCCCCTCAAGGGGGAGGGAGAAGGATCAATCCTGAGCATGTGATGGATATTGCCCAACCGCCCGCACCCGCTACGGAACCGTCATGCCCCGCGAAACCGACCTGAAGCGCGTTCTCGATTGCGGCATCGTCGCCGTCGTCCGTTTCTCCGACCCCGGCCCGTTGGTCGAAGTGGTGCGAGCGCTCGCCGAGGGGGGGGTGACCGTGGCGGAAGTCACGTTCACGGTGCCGAACGCGGTGGACGTCATCCGCGAGGCGAAGAAACAACTCGGCGACCGGATTCTGCTCGGGGCGGGGACGGTCCTCGACACCGAGACGGCCCGGGCCGCGTTCCTGGCCGGGGCGGAGTTCATCGTGTCCCCGGCCGTGAACGTGGACGTGATCCGCATCTGCCGGCGGTACGACAAGCTCATCATGCCCGGCGCGTTCACCCCCACAGAAATCCTCACGGCGTGGGAAGCCGGCGCGGACATCGTCAAGGTCTTCCCCGCAGACGTCGTCGGCCCGGCGTTCTTCAAGGCCGTTCGTGGCCCGTTGCCGCAAGTCAAACTCATGCCCACCGGCGGCGTCGACCTGACCACCGCGGCCGAGTTCCTGAAGGCCGGCGCGGTCTGCCTCGGCGTCGGCGGGCAACTCGTCGACCCGAAGCTCGTCGCCGCCGGCGAATTCGGGAAGATCACGGACCTGGCGAAGAAGTACGTCGCCGCGGTGAAGGCGTTCCGAGGTTCGTAGGGTGGGTCGAGCCGCTTCGGCGAAGACCCACCGAAGCGGCAACGACCGCATGCCCGGACCGGTGGGTCATCGCCGAAGCGGCTCGACCCACCCTACAAGACAGAGTTTCTTCCCCAGGAGTCCGCAGGATGTGGACGCGCCGCAAGTTCCTTCGCCGGGCCGGGCAGTCGGCGCTCGCCGTCGCCGGGACCGCGACCGCCGCGGTCGGGTACGGGCTGTACGAAGCCGCGCACGTCCGCGTCGACCGGCGGATCGTGCCGGTGCCGAACTTGCCGTCGGCCTTCGCGGGCGTGACGGTCGGCGTGCTCGCAGACCTGCACTACGGGCCGTGGGTGTCGCTCGACTTCGTGCGGGAAGTCGTCCGGCGGGCGAACGCACTCGAGCCGGACCTGTTCGCGCTCGTCGGGGATTACGGCCACCGGGGGACGCACGCCGCCGAGGAAATCCCGCCGTGTCTCGGGGAACTCTCCGCGTTGCGCGCCCCGCTCGGCGTGTTCGCGGTGCCGGGGAATCACGACATGGGCCGGGGCGGGAAGGTCTACCGCGAAGCGGTCGCCAGCACCTCACTGACCGATCTCACCAACCGAAGCGAACCCGTTTCCCGCGGTGCGGACAAGCTCTGGCTCGCCGGGGTGGACGACCTGTGGTGGGGCAAGCCGGACCAGACCGCGGCGCTGAGGGGCGTCCCGGACGGGGCCGCCGTCGTGCTGCTGAGCCACAACCCGGACTTCGCGGAACTCAAGCCGAACCCGCGCGTCGGGCTGATTCTGAGCGGCCACACGCACGGCGGGCAAGTCTACCTCGGCGAGCCGGGCACGCGGTGGCTGCCGTCGCGGTACGGGGCGAAGTACCTCCGCGGGCTGGTCGCCGGCCCCGCGTCGGCGGTGTTCGTGTCCCGCGGGCTGGGCGAAGCCGGGGTGCCGCTGCGGGTAAACGCGCCGCCGGAAATCAACGTGCTGACGCTGGTGCCCGCCGGGTGATTCTCCACCAGCCCGAAGCGCAAGCGAGGGATGACCAACGCCCTCGCTTGCGCTTCGGGCTGATGTTCCTCTCACGTCAACTCGGGCACCGTTCTCGGTTGCGAATACCCCGTCCGGAAGAACCCCCGGACCCGCGGCCCTTCGACGGAGTGCCACACCGGCCCGGTCGGGTCCGCGAGGTCCAGAGTCAGTGACAACCCGTCGTCACCGGGGTAGTTCGGGTCGTAGGTGTGCAGCGTGATCAAGTCGCCGCGAACCGCGTAGCCGTAGACCAGAACCTGGTGGTTCTTCACCGTCTGGCGGGGGTCGCGGGAACGGACGAGAACCAGCCCGAGCGTCGCGGGGTGCCCGGAGTCGAGAGCCGCTTTCACCCGCGGCCACTCGACCGCCGCGGTGCGCTGGCCCAGTTCGCGGCGGGTTTGCCAGGCGTAGTACCGCATCGCGCCGAAGGGCAGCCGCAGACTCTCGACCTGCCGGCGGGCGATGTACCGGTACGCCGCCGGGGTCGGGCAGGCGGGGACGGGTCGCTTCGCGTGGAACAGGTCGAGCGCGGCGAACAC
>CAYUHJ010000090.1:0-2962 GCA_964444365.1 uncultured Alcaligenaceae bacterium
CCCCCAACCCCTCTCCCCCAAGGGGAGAGGGGAGAAAGAATATGAGCCTCACCGTCCTCGACCCTGGCCCGTACTCGCTGCTCGTCGACGCGGGTCGGCCCCGTTCGCGGGCGCTCGGCGTGCCCCTCGGCGGCGCGGCGGACCGGGCCGCGTTCGCGCTCGGGAACGCCCTCGTCGGGAATCCACCGGACGCGGTCGCCCTCGAACTGACCCTCGCCGGGCCGACGTTACGGGCGGACGATCGCACGGCCGGTGTCGTCTTCGGGGCGAACTTTTCCCTGGCAATCAACGGCCGCGTCATTTCCGCGGGGACGACGTTCACCCTGAACGCGGGCGACACCCTGCGGATCGGCGGCACCCCGGACGGCGTCCGCGGCTACCTGTGCGTGCCGGGCGGGTTCGATTCGCCGGTGATCCTCGGCAGCCGGTCGGCGCTCGACCCGCTGAAGACCGGGGACGTGCTGCGGTGCGAACCGTCCGCGATGCGCGGCCGGTCGCTGGGGTTCGTGAGACTTCCGCAAGGCCACCCCTCCCCCCTCCGACCCGGCGACCCGGCTTTACTCCCTCCCCCTGGGAGGGGGGAGGGCGGGGGTGGGGGTCGCTTGGGGCTGGCAGACACCCCCCACCCTCACCCTCCCCCCCAAGGGGGGAGGGGATCAGACGGATCGGGAAACCTCTTACTCCCTCCCCCTGGGAGGGGGGAGGGCGGGGGTGGGGGTCGCTTGGGGCTGGCAGACACCCCCCACCCTCACCCTCCCCCCCAAGGGGGGAGGGGATCAGACGGATCGGGAAAGTTGCCTTGCACCCTCCTCCGCGCGGTCGACGGCCCGCAACGCGACTGGTTCCCGGCCGACGCCTTCTTCGACACGCCGTACACCGTTACCCCCGCGGGCAACCGCATGGGCGTCCGCCTCGCCGGGGAGCCGCTCGCCCGACGGGCCGGCGAACTCGTCTCCGAGGCGGTCGCGCCGGGGGCGGTGCAGGTCACGAACGACGGGCTGCCCGTCGTTCTCGGCGTCGACGGCCAGACCATCGGCGGCTACCCGAAGGTCGCCCACGTCGTCCGCGCCGACCTCGACCGGCTCGCGCAGCTCCGCCCCGGAACGGTCGTGCGGTTCCGCCGCGCGAGCCTGGAAGAAGCGGAGCGCGCGGCGAACGAGCAAGCGGCTGTGGTACACGAGTGGCTGACGCGACTGGCCGTCGGATACTAGCCCGAAGCGCCAGCGAGGGTCGGCGCTCGTCCCTCGCTGGCGCTTCGGGCTGGTGTGGACTCTTGGCACCGCGCCCCCGTTTCCGTTCATCATCCCCACGTCCGCGTTCCCCCGAGGCTCCCGCGTGCTTGCCGATCCTTCCCGCCGTGCCCTCGCAGTCGCCGTCGCCGTCCTCGCGTTCCTCGTCGGCAGCTATCAGGTCCCGCTCAAGCCCGTCACGCTCGCGTTCGACTCGCTCCCCGGCGACATCGGGGACAACCGGTTCAACAACGTCATGCTCGAGCACGGCTACCGGTGGATGACCGGCGACGCCGTCGAGTTCTGGCACCCGCCGTTCATGTACCCGACGCGGTGGGTCATGGGGTTCTCGGACGCGCACCTCGGGACGCTGCCGGTGTACGCGGCGTTCCGCGCGCTCGGGGCGGGGCCGGAGCGCGCGTTCCAGGTGTGGTTCCTGCTGCTCGGCAGTCTCAACTTCTGGTCGGCGTGGTGGGCGGCGCGGAAGCTCGGGCTCGGGCCGGCGGGGGCGGGGGCGGCGGCGTACCTGTTCGCGTTCGGCATCCCGGTGGCCGGGTTCATGAACCACGCGCAACTGACGCCGCGGCTGTTCGTCCCGCCTGCGGTGGTCTGGTGGTGGGCGTTCCTGACCCGGCTCGGGTGGCGGAACCTGGCGCTCACGGCGGCGGCCGTCGCGTGCCAGTTGTACTGCACCGTGTACATCGGGTTCTTCGCCGTGATGCTGATCGTCGCGATGCTGCTCGCCGCGCCGCCGGTGCTCGGGCGGAGCGTGCCGTGGAAGGAACTGCGGTGGCGCGACGCGGCGGGATGGGGTGCCGTCGTGATCGTGGCGGGTCTCGTCACCTTGCCGCTGGTGGTGCCGCACATGACGGCGAGCCGGGGGTTCACGACGGAGGAGTACAAGCTGCGGGTGGCGATGGTGCCGGCGTGGGAAAGCTGGCTGCGGCCGACGCCGTTCGCGGCGTGCTGGACGCCGCTCTGGGAGGCGTTCGACACGAAGGATTCGCTGCTGCCGGAGCAGTCGATGTTCGCGGGGCTGGCCGGGCTGGTCGGGCTGGGGGTCGGGCTCGGGGCGGCGTGCACGGCCCGGCGGTCCGCGGCCGACGCCGTCCGGTTCGCGGGCGTCGGGGCCGTGGCGGCGGTGCTCGTGGCGGCGGTCACCACGAAGGTCGCGGACGAGACGCTCTACCGGTACACGTTCGACCTGCCCGGCGTGGGCGGGATCCGCGCGGTCGGCCGGGTGATCCTCGTGCTGCTGTTCCCGCTCGGGGTCGGGCTCGGGGTCGCGGTCGACCGGGTCGTCGCGGCGACGTCACCGAAGTGGAAGGGGGCCGTCGCGGCGGGGCTCCTGCTCGGGGTGGCGGTCGACCAGGCGACGCGGCCGGCCGCGGACGAGTTGTGGACCGGGATGCGGTTCGCGATCGCGGACGCGCGGGGCCGGCGGGACGCGCTCGGCGCGCAGGTGCGGGCGCACCCGGAGGCGGCGGCGTTTTATGCCTACGTCAACGCGGCGGACTCGGTCCACCCGATGGAGTACGTGTCGGTGTCGATCGACGCGATGTGGGCGGCGACGGACACCGGGGTGCCGACGGTGAACGGGTACGGGTACCCGCCGCCGGGGTGGGGGCGGTTCAAGTCGCGGGGCGAGGTGGAGCGGTGGCTCGAAAAAAATGGCGCGGCTGGGGAAATTCTTTCGCGGCTCGTCGTGCTCGGGATGCCGACACCCGCCCCGT
>CAYUHJ010000090.1:2972-23239 GCA_964444365.1 uncultured Alcaligenaceae bacterium
CCAGAGTCCGGATTGACCGCGGCTTTTCCCGCGGGTATCCGGCGGGCTCGCGCGAGACGCCGCGCGGGGCGGTCGCCGCGCCGTCCGGTGACAGGGAGTTGTCAGCGGCAACTTGTTTTTCGGAAATGGTGCGTTACGATTCCTCTTTAATGACGGCCGCCTTTTATCACATCGGTGAAAGGTGATGCGTCATCCGGCGGCGCGGGAACGGTTCCCGCATCACCCCGGACCCGGCCCGGAGGTCACCTCCTGTATGTTCGAGCCTGACGCGGCCCGCCCGCTGCCCTTCCCGGCCGTCCCGGCCGCCAGCGGGTTCGAGGACGACGAACCCCCGAGTCAGCCCCGCCGCCACCCCGCCTGGCAGGACGTGCCCGACGCCCTCTGGGACGACTGGCGGTGGCAGACGCAGAACTCGATCCGGTCCGTCCGCCAGCTCCGCCACCTCCTTCCGTTCACGCCCGCCGAACTGGAAGCGATCGGCGACCTGGAACGCGACTACAAGGTCGCCATCCCGCCGTACTACTTCTCGCTGATCGACCCCGCGGACCCCGCCGACCCGATCCGGATCCAGTCGGTGCCGAACCCGCTGGAGGCGAACAACCCGTCCGGGTACGAACTGGAAGACCCGCTCGAAGAGGACAAGGACAGCCCGGTGCCGGGGCTCACGCACCGCTACCCGGACCGCGCGCTGCTGATCACCACGCCGAACTGCACGATGTACTGCCGGTACTGCACCCGCAAGCGCGCGACGCTGACGCGGGGCGGCTGGGAAGGCATCAGCAAGGACGACGAGCGGATGATCGAGTACGTCCGCAAGACGGAGTCCATCCGGGACGTCATCATCTCCGGCGGCGACCCGCTCACCCTGCCGACCAACAAGCTCCGGTACTACCTGGAGAACCTGAAGGCCATCGACCACGTCGACGTCATCCGCATCGGCACCCGCGTCCCGGTCACGCTCCCGCAGCGGCTGTACGACCCGGAACTCGTCGACCTGCTGGCGTCCGCGGAGAAGGTCTACATCCAGACGCACTTCAACCACCCCCGGGAGATCACCCCCGAGGCGGCCCGCGTCTGCAAGAGCCTCCTCCGGGCCGGCATGCCGATCAACAACCACAGCGTGCTCCTCAAGGGCGTCAACGACGACCTCGAAACGATGCGGCGGCTGCTCCGCGGCCTGCTCCGGATCAAGGTCCGGCCGTACTACCTGTTCCACTGCGACCCCGTCACCGGGGCCGGCCACTTCCGCACCAGCGTGTGGAAGGGCCTCGAAATCATGGAAGGGCTCCGGGGCCACATGTCCGGCATCGGCATCCCGACCTACGTCGTGGACAGCCCCCACGGGGGCGGCAAGATCCCGCTCATGCCGAACTACATGGTCAGCATGAGCGACGACGCCGTCGTGCTCCGGAACTTCGAGGGGATGCTCGTCCGCTACCAGGCGGAGGACAAGCCCGGCACGATCAAGCCGACGATCACCCGCGGCGTGTCCAGCCTCGTGCAGGGCACCCGCAGTGCCATCATCCCCGAGGGGAACGAGCGGCACGCCCGCCGGAAGAAGCACGCCGAGCCCGCCGAACCCTGCGGCGGCGAGGAGCAACCCGCCGGCACCGACGGCGGCACGCTCGGCGTCGGCAAGATCGCGCTGCCCGTCTACGCCGCGAACGGCAACGGCCACAACGGGAACGGGCACCACTGACAGACGGGTTGCGACGCCAAGCCCAGCGGACGCCGACGACGCTGGGCTTGGGGGGACCCCGACGGAACTCAGCCATGAACCTCAACGCGAACCCCACTCCCGACGAACTCCGAACCCTGCTTCGCTCGCTGAACGATTCCGCCAGCCACCACGTCTTATGGGTCAGTAAGTTCGGCGACGTCCACGTCGCACCCGTCTCCGCTCCTCAACCGGACGCGGACATGCCCGACGCGCAGCTGCGGTTCGAAACCTTCCTGTCCGGCAACGAGTACGTCGGCCCGGACGCGGCCGCAGACGACGAGTGGGTTGCCGAGCTGTTCGACCGTTTGAACCGGGAGTGGCAGTCCGCGAAGGGCCGACCGACCGTGGCGCTCGCGGAAGCGATCTGAACCGAGGAGTCGGACGTGCCGATCATCGTGACGTTCGACGTACAAGAACCGACATCCCGAGAACTGAACCGCATCCGCGGCTTCTTCGAGCGCCTCGGCTGGGAGCACCTCGGCAACACCGCCTACCGCTACCCGAAACTCCACGGCCAACACCCGACGGAAGACTGGTTCAATCACGTCATCCCGGCGTTGATGATGCTGCGGACGTTCGCCCGTCATGTGGCGGATACCGGCCGGACGCTCCGGAAGTTCTCGATCGACGTCCAAAGCTCCACGGGCTTCAACCCGACGACCCGAACGGGCACGCTGCCGCTCCCGGCCTGCGATATCCCGTTGTCACAGCCGTCCCGTTCTGGTCGCTCCTTCGGGTTGGAAAGGCTCGAAACCTGGATCGACGGGATCGGGTGGCCTTACGCCCACCCTCCGGAGGCAGAAGCCGCAGCCGAGTAACTGGAGACGTCCGGCGAGGCGGGCTGACGCCCCGCCGCCCGTCAGCCGTCCGGCTTCGACACGAACAGGTCCAGCCCCAGCCGGTGGGACAGGAGCTCCGCCGCCCGGCGGCCGCGGACGCTGTTGCCGGCGGGGTCGAGCCGCGGGGAGAACGTGCCGAGCCCGCCCTTGCCGGGGGAGACGGTCACCATCCCGCCGCCGATCCCGCTCTTGCCCGGCAGCCCCACGTCGAACAGCCAGTCGCCGGACGCCTCGTAGTTCCCCGCGGTCGCCATCACGGCCAGCGTGTAGTGGCACACCCGCTGGCCGACGACCCGGTCCCGCGTGACCGGGTTCACGCCGCCGTCGGCCAGCGTCGCCCCCATCACGGCCAGGTCCCTCGCGGTGACGGTCAGGGAGCACTGCCGGGTGTACAGGTCCACCGCCTCGGCCGGGTCGCCGGTCAGCCGGCCGTAGCTCTGCAGCAGCCGGGCCAGCCCCTGGTTCCGCGCGTTCGTGGCGGACGCGCACCCGTACACCTCCTCGTCGACCCGCAACTCCCGCCCGGCGAACCGGGACAGCCCGGCGTGAAGGAACGCCCACCGCTCGTCGGCCGTCGCCCCCGGCGTCAGGCTCGTCGTCGCGATCGCCCCGGAGTTGACCATCGGGTTCGTCCGCCCGTCCGGGCCGCGCTCGACCGCCTCGACGGAGTTGAACGGCCGGCCCGTCGCGTTCACGCCGACCGCGTCGCGGAGCACGTCCGGGCCGAGGGCTTCGCACAGCAGGGCGAACACGAACGGCTTGGACACGCTCATCACGGTGAACCCGTGGGCGGCGTCCCCGACCTCGTAGACCCGGCCGTCGACGCCGACGAGGCAGATGCCGAACAGGTCGCTCGGCACGCGGCCCAGGGCCGGGTAGACCGCCGAGTTCTCCCCGGCGTCGTCGTCGCGGAACCGGGCGTGCGCCTCCGCGAGCAGGTCGCGGACCGCGTCCGACGGCGGCAGCCGGCCGGTCGACACGAACGGAACGTCGGCGGAGGGGTGCGCGGGCATGGGGCTGGTATACGCCGCCCCGAGCCCCGGCGGGAAGTCCCCGCCCGGATTCGATACACTTCCCCTCGCTCGCCGTTCGCCTTCCGGAGCCCCCATGAACATCGGCATCGCGTTCGACCTGAAGCCGGACGGCCCCCTTCCCGCCGGCGCGCCGGACGACCTGCACGAAGAGTTCGACGCCCCCGTCACGATCCGCGCCATCGCCGACGCGCTGCGCGAGGCCGGCCACGCCGTCCGCGAACTCGGCGACGGCAAGCCGTTCCTCGAAGCCGTCCTCCGCGACCCGCCGGACTTCGTCTTCAACTTCGCGGAAGGCACCGGGGCGAGCCGGTCCCGCGAGGCCCGCGTGCCGGCCGTCTGCGAGATGCTCGGCATCCCGTACACCGGCTCGGACCCGCTCGCGCAGTGCGTCGCCCTGGACAAGGACATGACCCGCCGGCTCGCCGTGGAAGCGGGGGTGAAGGTGCCCGACGGCATCGTCCTGACCCCGCCGCCGGGCGAGTACGACGGCGACTTCGCCGAGTTCCCGGCCGTCCTCGCGGAAGCAGGGCTGATCCTCCCGGTGATCGCGAAGCCGACGTTCGAGGGATCCAGCAAGGGCATCCGGAAGCGGTGCCTGATCCGCACCCCGGACGAGTTCGGCCCGACCGTTGTCTCGCTGTGGAAGGACTACCGGCAACCCGTCCTGGTCGAGGAGTTCATCGCCGGCGAGGAAGTCACCGTCGGCGTCCTCGGCAACGACCCGCCCGAGGTCTTCGGCGTGATGAAGATCTCGATGAAGCAGCCGGTCGAGCACTTCGTGTACAGCCTGGAGGTGAAGCGCGACTTCGTCCGGCTGATCGACTACGAGTGCCCCGCGAAGGTGCCGGGGAAGGTGCTGCGCGAGGTGGAAGAAGCCGCCCTGACGGTGTTCGCCGCGCTCGGCTGCCGGGACGTGGCCCGCCTCGACTTCCGCATCCGCGACGGGGTGCCGTACTTCCTGGAACTGAACCCGCTGCCCGGCCTCAACCCCGAGTCGAGCGACCTCGTCATCATGGCCGGGCTGCTCGGCGTCTCCCACGCGGACCTGGTCCGCCGCATCTTCGACGCTGCGGTGACACGGGTGAGCGGGGTATAATCTTGGCGAAGTCCCCAGGAGTGTCGCCATGCCGATGCACGACTGGACGCGAGTCGAGGCCGGGTTATTTCACCACTTTCATCAACGATGGATCTCCGCAATTTGTGACCTGCTGAACACGGGCGGGTTGCCGAAGGGTTACTTTGCCCTCGGCGAACAGGTTGCGGGCGGGCCGATTCCCGACGTGCTTTCTCTCCGGTCATCACGAGCCCCGTCGGGCGAGCAAGTCGCGACTTTGCCCCCGCCGCAGACGCGATTCGTTCACCAGTCCGAGCACGCCGTCTACGCGCGAAAGGCCAATCGGGTCGTCGTCCGGCACAAGCGGGGGCGGATCGTTTCCGTCGTCGAGATCGTTTCGCCGGGGAACAAGGACAGCCGCAACGCGCTTCGGGCGTTCGTGGAGAAGTCGACGTCGTTGCTGGAACAGGGGGTCAACCTGCTGATCGTGGACCCGTTCCCGCCGGGGCCGCGCGACCCGCACGGGATACACAAGGAAATCTGGGACGACATCCACGAGGAGCCGTTCGAGTTGCCCGCTGACAAGCCGCTGACACTCGTCGCGTACTCGGCCGGTGCGGTGAAGACGGCCTACGTCGAGCCGATCGCCGTCGGCGACGCGTTGCCGGACATGCCGTTGTTCCTCGACGAAGAGCGGTACGTCCCGTGTCCGCTGGAAAAATCTTACGACCAGAGTTGGGCCGTGTTTCCCGAGGAACTCAAGCCCGAACTCGATCCGGCCCTCAGGCCAGAACCCCCTTGACCACCTCGCCGTGGACGTCGGTCAGCCGCATGTCGCGGCCGCCGAAGCGGAACGTCAGCTTCGTGTGGTCGACGCCGAGCAGGTGCAGGATCGTCGCGTGCAGGTCGTGCATCTCGACCTTGTCCTGCACCGCCTTGTACCCCCACTCGTCCGTCGCGCCGTAGACGGTGCCGGGCTTCGTGCCGCCGCCGGCCATCCAGATGGTATACCCGAACTGGTTGTGGTCCCGGCCGTCGCCGCCCTGCGCGAACGGCGTCCGGCCGAACTCGCCGGCGAACACGACCAGCGTCGTGTCGAGCAGCCCCGTCCGCGTCAGGTCTTCGAGCAGTGCCGCGATCGGCTGGTCGACGGCCCTCGCGTTCTTCTCGTGGCCGTTCTTCAGGTCGGAGTGTTGGTCCCAGCGGTCGGTGCCGACGTGCGGGCAGGTGAGTTCGATGAACCGCGCCCCGCGTTCGACCAGCCGCCGGGCGACGAGGCACTGCGTCCCGAACGTGACCGTGTGCGGGTACCGCGAATCGAGGCCGTACATCGCCTTCGTTTCCTTCGTCTCCTTCGACACGTCCATGAGTTCCGGCACCGCGGTTTGCATGCGGTACGCCGTCTCGTAGTTCGCGATGGCACTCTCGACTTCGTCCTCGCCGTGAGCGGGGTTCAGGCCATCGAGCTTGCGGATGAGGTCGAGCTTCGCCTTCTGCTTCGCGTCGGTCGGTTCGAGGCGGGCGATGTTCGCGACGGGCGGGTTGCCGGGCTTGAAGACGCTCCCCTGGTACGCGGCCGGCAGGAAGCCGCTGTTGAAGTTGTCGAGCCCGCCGGGCGGGATCAGCCCGCCGTTGATGACGATGAACCCAGGCAAGTCCTTGTTCCCGGACCCGAGGCCGTACCCGCACCACGCCCCCCAACTGGGTCGGCCCTGGATGCCGGACCCGGTGTGCAGGAAGTAGTTCGCGCTCGTGTGCTCCGGGAATTTTGAGGTCATCGACCGGATCACCGCGAGGTCGTCCGCTCGCTCGGCGATGTGCGGGAACAGGTCGCTGACCCACGTCCCGGAGTCGCCGCGCTTCTGGAACTTCCAGGGGGACTTGAGCACCTTCCCGACGTTCGCGAACTGCGTCGGTTCGAGCTTGCCGATGGCCTTGCGCGGGTCTTCGCCGTGGTGCTTTTCGAGCAGCGGCTTGTAGTCGAACGAGTCCACCTGCGAGACGCCGCCGTCCATGTAGAGGAAGATGACCGCCTTCGCCCTGGCGGGGTGGTGATTGACGGGCTTCCCGTCCGCGGCGCGGCCCTCCTCGGCGAGCATCGACGCGAGGGCGACGGCCCCGAACCCGTTGGCCGTGCGAGCAAGCATTTCGCGGCGGGTGAACATGATGGGAACTCAGAGGAAGACTTTTTGACAGGATTAACAGGATGTAAAGGATCTCAAACCCGTCTTGATCCTGCCCATCCTGTTAATCCTGTCAAAAAACTTTGGATCAATTCACGGCACGAAGACGAACTCTTTCACGTTGAACAGCGTGTGGGCCAGTTCCGTCCACGCGGCGGCGTCCGTCTCTTTTCCGTCGACGGTCGCCCGGCACGCGGCGAGTTCCTCGGGCTTCGGCGAACGCGCGAAACAGGTGCGGTACATCCCCGCGAGTCGCTCGTCCGCCGTTCCCGGCGAGGCGGCGAGTTTCTTGCCCCACACTTCCGCCTGACCGTGGACGAACGGGTCGTTCAGCAGAATCAACGCCTGGGCCGGGACGTTCGACACCTGCCGTTTGCCGACGGTGCTGAACGGAATCGGCGTGTCGAACGCGACCAGGAACGGGGACAGGAAGTTTCGCCGGACCGCGAGGTAGACGCTACGACGGCCGTTGCCGTCGAGCGGGCCGCTGCCGGGGCGACCGCGGCCGTCGAGGAACTGCGTCAGGTGGATCGGCACCGACGGCCCGCCGAGCACCGGGTCGAGCCGCCCGCTGGCGAAGAGGATCGCGTCGCGGATCGCCTCCCCTTCGAGCCGCTTCAGGCGAAACTTGTGCAGCAGCAGGTTCGACGGGTCGGCGTCCGTTTTCGCGGCCTCGGACGACATCGCATACGTGGAACTCAGCACCAGTCGGCGAATGAGCCGCTTCTGGGACCAGCCGTCCTTCACGAACTCGGTGGCGAGGTAGTCGAGCAGTTCCGGGTGCGTCGGGGCTTCGCCGAGGACGCCGAAGTTGTCCGTGGAGGAGACGATCCCGCGGCCGAACAGGTGGTGCCAGACGCGGTTCACCGCGACGCGGGAGATGTACGGGTTCCGCGTCGCATCGGTGAGTTTGGATGCGAGTTCGAGCCGGCCGCTGCCGCGGTCGTGCTTGATGCGGTCCGGGCCGTCGAGCCCTTCCAGCCCGCGGCGGGGGGCCACCTCGCCCGGCGCACGCGGGTTGCCGCGGACGAAGACCACGTCGTCGACGCCGTTGCCGTCCCACAGCGCCGGGGCGAGGCGAGATTCCCACTTCACCTTCGCGGACAGCTCCTTCTCGGCAGTCGTCACGGATTCGAGCAGTTTGTCCGCAATTGCGGCGGGGACTTCGGCCTTCTCGATGGCGGCACTGGGCACGCCCGGCGGCGGGCCGTCCGCCTGCACGACCATCGCGACGGCGAAGTCCGTCTTCGGGTCGGCGGTGAACTCGAACGCGACGCGCTGGCCCCTGTAGCCCGTCAAGTTGTGTGCGACCCAGCGGAACTCGGCGGCGTCCGGGAAGTCCGCGACGAGCGCCCCGTGCAGCGGCCCGTTGATGATCGTGTGCCCGCAGACGCCGGCGTAGGCCATGCCCTTGCCGCGGACGAGGTAGTAGACGTGGTCCCGTTCCAGCAGCACGTTCGGCGTGCGGATCGAGAACCCGGCCCGCGGCAGCTTGCCGATCGCGCCGCCGTCCTTCGCGGAACCGGGGGCGGCCTTCAACCCCGCCCAGAAGCGGTCGAACGCGGCGGACGCCCGGTCCTCGACGCGGAGCGCGGGCTTCCCCTTCTCCAGTGACACCGCGATGTCACCGGGCTTCCGCAGCGAAAAACTCACGTCGTCCGGCAAGAAGTCGTCCGGGCCGGGGGTCGCGTAGTCGACGACGACCTTTGCCTTCGCCAGCCACGCGGTCACGCCGGTCGACACGGGCACGGCCGGCGGCTTCGTCGCGATTCCCGCGTCTTTCGTGGTCTTCTCGCGCAGCGTCGCCAGTTCGCCGGCGGCCTTGCGGTTCGCCTCCCACCCGTCGAAGCGGACCTGCCGGTAGCTGCTCCCTTCGAGCACGCCGAACAGCGAGTAGTAGTCCTTCGTGCTGATCGCGTCGAACTTGTGGTCGTGGCAGCGGGCACAGCTCACGGTCAGGCCGAGGAACGTCTTCGAGAACACGTCGATGCGGTTGTCGAAGCGGTCGGCTTGGTCCTGGCGGATGTCGACGGGGGAGTGGACTTCCTCGCCGAGGTGCCAGAAGCCGCTGCCGAGGATGGATTCGTTCGCCCCGGTTGTCGCGTCGATCCGCGGGTCCGGGAGCACGTCCCCGGCGACGTGTTCGCGGACGAGGCGGTTGTACGGCACGTCCGCGTTCATCGCCCGGATGACGTAGTCGCGGTACTGCCAGGCGTTCGGGATGTCCGGGTCGAACTCGTGGCCGCGGGTCTCGCCGTACCGGACGAGGTCGAGCCAGTGCCGGCCCCAGCGCTCGCCGAAGGCGGGGGACGCGAGCAACCGGTCGACCACCTTCTCGGCGGCTTTCGGGGTCTCGTCGTTCAGGAACTCGTCCCGTTCCCGCGGCGTCGGCGGCAGGCCCGTGAGCGCGAACGTGACGCGCCGCAGCCAGACGGACTTCGCCGCGACGGGGGCGGGTTTCAGATTCTTCGCTTCGAGTTTCGCCAGAACGAATGCGTCGACGGGGTCGCGGACCCAGGCGGTATCGCGTGTCGCGGGTGGCGATTGCGGCTTCACCGGGGTCCACGACCAGTGCTCGGCCTTCCGCTTCGCGATGTCGAACCCGGCCTTCACGGTCGTCGTGCCGGTGTCGCCGGGCCACGGGGCACCCGCCTTCACCCAGGCTTCCAGGTCCGCAATCGCGGCGGCGGGGAGCTTCCCCTTCGGCGGCATCGTCATGTCCGGGTTGCCGTACCGCACCGCCTCGATGAGCTTGCTGGCGTCCGGCTTGCCGGGCACGAGTGCCGCCCCGCCGTCCCCGCCCTTGAGCAGGTGCGCCCGGCCGTCGACGCGGAGGCCGCCCTTCGGTTCCTTGCCGTTGTCCGAGTGGCACTTGTAGCAGTGCTCGACGAGCACGGGGCGGACGCGCTTCTCGAAGAACTCGTCGTCGTTCGCGGACAGGCGGGCCGCGGTCGCGGCGAGGAGCAGGAGGGCGAAGCGAACGGGCATGGCGAGAGCCCCGGCGGGAGTGCGGGCGCGGCGAGGAGTTTACTTTAGCGGACGGACGCCGCGGGGGGAATCACCCGACCCGACACCCGGCTATCCGGACCCGACACCGGCCGCGCGCGGATGGCGTCGTCGGCCTGCGCCGGACCCCCGCCCCGGCGTGCCGTCCCACGCGGCCCGGCCGGCGAACCCGCTTGGAATCCGAAGGTGGGAATGTCCCGAAGAGCCTGTCGTGGCGGCCGCCGGCAGGAAGCCCCTGTTGCCTGTCGGGGATTCGACCGGCCGGGTCGGTTCGGTGGACAGGACCATACCGCGGGGGGAGCATGGTGTCGGTCTCTTCGGCGTGGTCAACCGAGTCGCTTACCATACGGGCGAGGATGGCGTAACAGATGGGCGATCTCGCCGTTGTGAGAATTCTCAGCCCTCAGCTCGACTTGCTACTGGTGGAGTCGGGTATTCTCAGTCCAGAATCTCTGGGAGTGGTGACTCAGAGAATGTAAAGCCAGGGAGCCGGGGGGTGTGTGTGTCATGGCAAAGTCGCTGAAGGAGTCGATGGTGTCGGCGGCGGGTGACGCGGTGAAGTTGACCGACGCGTACTTCTGCGAAGTGCTTGACTATTCGCAAGACAGTATCGCCACCATTGAGCGACTCGTTGACGACATCAAGTACTCGATGCCGGGGGGCCCGAAGCAGGAGAACATCGACCTGCTCTGCCGGGTCTGGGGTGCATATGTTGGCGAGGTCTTTCGGCGACACGTCGATGGCGAGTGGATCAACTGGGAGGACCAGTTCGGCAAAGCAATCGCGTTCGAATCTGGCGGAGTGAAACTATTCCCTTACGACAAAGTTCGCAAACGGCTGACAATCGGACCGGAGCACAACCTTAAAGACTACTATGCGGTGTTCCGTGACCAGATGTCGCTAGACGAGTGACTTGGCCGATTCGACTGCATATCAAGTTCAGCGAGAGAATGACGATGCCCGAACCCCAACCCTCCGCGGTGGCCGCCTCGGGTCGCAGCCCGTCCATCATCGGCAGCGGGTGCGGATTCGGGATGGCGGGGTCGGCTGTTGGGTCGCTCGCAGGGCTCGTGTGGTTCGGCTTCGAACTCGGCCGGCTCACACCCGATCAGCGAGTCGGCGTGCCGGCAACGGCGAGCTACGCATACATCTTGCTGTGTATCCCGGTCGGGTTCACGCTGGGTGTGGTAGCCGGGGTCGAGTACGCGCGCTGGGGGCGGCGACGGATCGCCCGCCGGCATGTTCAGAACTCCGCCGGGGAATAACCATGCCCAGAACCCCGCTCTCCGCAATGAAGTTCGCGAAGGTGTACCCGCTGTACGTGCAGAAGCGGAGCGCAAGTCGCGGACGCGGGACGAGGTCGACCGCGTCATTTGCTGGCTGACGGGCTACGACGGCGCGGGGTTGCGGCGGCAGATCGAACGCGACGTCGACCTGGAAGTCTTCTTCGCCGAGGCCCCCGGCATCCACCCGAATTGCACGCTCATCACGGGCGTCGTGTGCGGCGTGCGCGTCGAGGACGTCGAAGACCCCCTCATGCGAAACGTCCGCTACCTGGACAAGTTGATCGACGAACTGGCCAGGGGGAAGAAGATGGAGAAGATCCTGCGGCAGTGAAAGAAACGGCCCCGGCGCGGGAAGTTCTGGTGTGCCCATTCCTCGGCGGTCCCGGTCCGCGTTCCGGAGGCGTTCATGAAGCGGGTTCTGGTGTGGTGCGTGGCCCTGGCCCTCCCGGCGGTGGCGACGGCGGACTGGCCGCAATGGCGGGGGCCGACCCGCGACGGGGTGGCCGCCGACCCGCCCAAGGAGTGGCCGGCCGAACTCAAACAAGTGTGGAAGGTCGAGGTCGGCGAGGGGCACTCCGGACCGGTGATCGCGGACGGCCGGGTGTTCACCCTCACCCGCGTCGGCGACGAAGAAGTGGTACGGGCCGCGAAGCTGACGGACGGTTCCGAGGTGTGGGCGAAGCGGTACAAGGCGTCCGCCGACCTCGACGGGGCGGTCGGCTGGCACGGGCAGATCCCCCGGTCCACCCCGTGCGTCGCCGACGGCCGGGTGTACACCTTCGGCGTCAGCGGCGTCCTGGTGTGCTGGGACGCCGCCACCGGCAAGGAACTGTGGCGGAACACGTTTGAAAAGGCCTTCCCCAAGCCGTACCCGGTGTACGGCACCGCGACCTCGCCCGTCGTCCACGCCGGCAAGGTGATCGTGTGGGCCGGCGGGAAGGGCAAGGGGGCGCTCACCGCCCTCGACGCCCGGACCGGCGGCGAGAAGTGGACGCTCCCCGTCGACGGGCCGGGGTACACCTCCCCCGTGCTGGCCAACATCGCCGGCACGGAGCAGCTCGTCACGCAGTCCCAGGGCCTGCTCCTCGGGGTCGACCCGACCGCCGGCAAGGAGTTGTGGCGGCAGAAGTTCACCACCGGCTACGACCAGAACAGCGTCACCCCGCTGGTGGTCGGGGACGTGGTCGTGAATTCCGGGTACCAGACCTCCCTCAAGGCGATCGAGGTCAAGAAGAAGGGGGCCGGGTTCGCCCTCGCGGAGAAGTGGGACGTCCGCGAGCACCCGCTGTACATGAGCTCGGCGGTGGCGGTCGGCGGCCGGCTGTTCGGGCTGTCGATGGCGGACGGCGGCACGGTGATGGCGGTCGACCTCGCCGACGGCGACGTGAAGTGGAAGAAGGGGAACCAGGGGGAGTGCGCCGCGTTCGTGGTCAGCGGCGGGCACGTGCTGGTGCAGACCGACAACGGCAAGATCCGGGTGCTGAAGGCGACGGCCAAGGAGTACGAGCCGGTCCGGGAGTACACCGTCGCCGGGGACCGGCTGTGGGCGCACCCGGCCGTGGACGGCGGCACGATCGTCGTCAAGGACAAGACGCACCTGTCCTGCTGGCGGGCCAAGTGACCCGCCGGGTGAAAGCCGCCGAATTCCTGAATCGCGGGAAAGATCGACCGGCCCCACAGGTGGACGATCCGCCTGTAGACCGGTTGCCGCGTGCAATCTCTTGATTCTGAACGGCTTGCGCCGAATCTCCGCGTCGCCCCCGAAGGACCGGCCTCGCCCCCTCACGCTCCGGACCCGGACCCGGATTCCGCCCAGTGATCGGTGCCGGGTAACGGCCGCGCAACACGTTACACTTCCGGCCGTTGGTCCGACACCCGTCGCTCGTCTTGGTATGCGTAGACACCGCACTCGTGTCCCACCCCGAACCAACTCAGCGGAGAAGACCCATGTTGCCCCGGTTGTCGGCGATCCTGCCGACGGTGACGGCCACGACGGCCGGCGTGTTCCTGATGACCTCGTTCCTGGGCGCGCAGCAGCCGGTCGCCCCGACGGGTTCGGTGGTGGAAGCCAAGTCCGGCACCGGCGGCGAGGTCGCCACGAAGTCGGCCGAGAACCTCAAGACCTTCCGCGAGTTCCGCAACGGCCTGCTCAAGCTCGCCGCCAAGCTGCAGCGGAGCGACCGGCCGGAGGAGCAGGAGCGGGCCAAGGTCATCATCGCCGCCCTGGAGAAGGCCGAGCGGGAGAACGTCGAGAACCAGTTCCAGGCGCTGCTCAAGGGCCTGTCCGGGGACGGCACCGGCAACCCGGCCGCCATCGGCAAGCTCATCAAGGACGACGCCCAGCTGACGAAGTCGCTCAACGACATCCTCGCGATCCTGATGACCGACGACGACTCGGCCCGCCGCAAGGCCGAGATCAAGTCCCTCGAAGAGGCCATCAAGAAGGCCGGCGAGATCAAGCAGAAGGAAGAGAGCATCCGCGCCCGGACCGACATCGCCAAGCAGGACGCGGAACGGCTCGCCAAAGAGGAAGCCCGGAACGCCAAGGAACTGAAGGATCTGATCGACAAGCTCGCGGGCAAGGACCCGTCCAAGGCCGGCGGCGACAACCCGAACGACAAGGCCGTCGCCAAGGCCGAGCCCAAGACGGAAGCCAAGTCCGGGGACAACGCCGGCGAGAAGAAGAACGACACCGGGTCCGAGAAGGCCGATTCCAAGGACCCCGCGGCCGGCGGCGACCCGAAGGCCGGCCCCGAAGGCGCGGCCCAGGAGAAGCCGGGCGGCGGCGACATGGGCAAGGAGTCCGGGGCCGAGAAGCCGGGGGCCGGTGAAGGCTCCCCGATGCCCGGCAGCGAGAGCAAGTCCGGCGGCGAAGGGAAGTCCGGCGGCGAGGGCAAAGAGTCCCCCGGCGGCGGCGAAGGCTCCGGCGACGGCAAGCCGGGCGACGGCTCCGAGAAGCCGGGCGGCGACGGCGGCAAGCCCGGCGACATGGGCGCGGGCAAGCCGGGCGGCGAGGACGGCAAGCCGGGCAGCGAGTCCGCCGGCAAGCCCAGCGAAGGGGCCGGCAAGCCCGGCGGCGGACCGGGCGCGGGCAAGCCGAGCGAAGGCAAGCCCTCCGCCGGCGGCAAGCCGAGCGAAGGCGCGGGCAAGCCGGGCGGCAAGCCCGGTGACGGCGGGAAGCCCGGCGAAGCCGGCAAGGGCGGCGGCAAGCCGAGCGAAGGCAAGTCCGCCGGGGCCGGCAAGGGCGACAGCAAGGGCGGCGGCAAGGGCGGCGAAGGCAAGGGCAAGGGCGGCGAAGGTGGCCAGGGGGGCCAGGGCGGCCAGGGCGGCGACTCCGCCAAGGCCGGCGGCTCCAAGGGCGGCGGCTCGCAAGGCGGGTCCCAGGGCGGCAGCCAGGGGGGCTCGCAAGGCGGGTCCCAGGGGGGCAGCCAGGGCGGTTCCCAGGGCGGCCAGCAGTCCGCCAAGGAGCAACCCGGCCGTCGCCAGCTCGAAGAAGCGTACCCCAACCAGAAGGACGCCGAGGACGAGCTGAAGAAGAACAACCGCCCCCAGGCCGGCAAGGGCCAGGACAAGGCGATCGAGAAGATCGGCCAGTCCATCGCCGAGATGGAAAAGCGGCTGAAGCAACTGCGTGAGGAAGAACTCCTCAAGCTGCTGGCGAACATCGAGGCCCGCTGCAACCGCATGCTCGCGATGCAGGTCGAGGTCTACAACGCGACCAAGGACATCCACGCCTCCGTCACCAAGAACGGCGGCCAGAAGACCGCGACCGACCACCAGAAGTCCCAGACGCAAGCCGACGTCGAAGGCAACATCGTCGCCGAGGCCGACAAGGCGATGAAGCTCCTCGAAAGCGAAGGCTCGGCCGTCGCGTTCGCCCGGGTGCTCGAAGAGGTCCGCCAGGACATGATCGCCGTCCAGCGGCGGCTCGCCGACGGCCGCGTCGACACCGACACCCAGGAGATCGAAGAGAACATCATCGCCCTCCTGAAGGACATGGCGGCCGCCCTCAAAAAGGCCCAACAGGACCAGCAAGCGGGCGGCGGTGGTGGCGGCGGCGGCGGTGGCGGCGGCGGCAAGCAGAACAAGAAGCTGATCGACCTGCTGGCCGAACTCAAGCTCATCAAGACCCTGCAGGAGCAGGTCAACAACCGGACGAAGCTCGAAGGCCGCAAGGCCGGGGACTTCACCAACGACCCCATCCTGCAGAAGGAACTCAAGCAACTGGCCGAGCGTCAGGCCAAGCTGCAGGACATGATCAACAAGATCGCGAGCGGCTCCGCGGACTGACCGGGGTCTGCCGCCGGGAAAAACTTCTCGCCCGAGGTGTTGGTTTCCCCCGCCTCGGGCGTCTTTCCGTTAATCCGGCACGGCGTTTGCGCACCCCCGCGACCCGCCTGTTGCCGCAAAGTACACCCCGCACCCGACTTCCGAACACAGGAGATCCCCGTGACCCTCCGCAAGTGGTTCGCCTCCGCCCTGGCGACCGGCAGCACGATTGTCGCGTCCGCCGGCTTCGCCCCCGCCGCCGAACCGGCCAAGAGCGAAACCAAGTCCGCGTTCGCGTTCGGCCTGCTGAAGACCCTGCCGGCGGCCGACGCCAAGGCGAAGGTCGAAGCGTGGCTGAAGGCGACCGGCAAGTTCGACCAGACGAAGTTCGACGCGGTCTGGGCTCAGTCCGAGCGGTCGGTCGCCGACCTGACGACCGAGTCGATCGCCCTCGGGCTCCCGGACGCCGGGGCCGCCCTGGCCGCCACGAAGCAGACCGACGCCCCGGCCGGCACCCTGCCGGACGTGCTGAAGGACGCGAAGTTGGACGAGTTCGTGAAGACGAACCTCGCCGCCGCCTACGCGAAGACCCTCGCCGCCAAGCGGGCTTACGAGGAGTCCCTGGAAGCGGCCAAGGCCGTCACCCCCGAGCAGCTCGCGGACCCGGCCAGCTTCTACTTCTACAAGGCCGTCGCCGAGCACGGCACGATCCGCCGCGACGCCGCCCTGTCCTCGCTGGTCCGGCTGCTCGAAGACGTGACCGACGCCCCGGACCGGTACAAGGCGATGGCCTACCTGATGTTCTTCGACATCCAGAGCTGGTCCCGGGACGAGAAGGACCTGGCCAACATCGGCCGGCTGATGGACAACAGCGGCCGCCGGCTGGAGCTGGCCCGCGCCGGCACCCAGACGCAAGACATCCAGAAGAAGATCGTCTTCCGCCTCGACGAGAAGATCAAGCAACTGGAAAACAAGAAGAAGGGCGGTGGCGGTGGCGGTGGCGGCGGCAAGCCGGGCGAGTGTGAAGGCGGCGGGTGCCCGGACGGCGGCTCGCCGGGTTCCGGCGGCGCGAACGCGGGCGGCCCGCCCCAAGGCCCCGCCGGCGACAGCTACGTCGGCGGCATGGCCGGCGAGGGCAAGGTCGACGAGAAGAAGCTCCGCCAGTACGCCGACACCTGGGGCAAGCTCCCGGCCGACAAGCGGGCCGAGGCGATCCGCGAGATCACCCGCGACGTGCCGGCCAAGTTCCGCCCCCAGATCGAAGAGTTCTTCAAGTCGCTCAACCGCGTGAACGGCTTCGGCAACTGACGCGGCGACTCGGAACCGACACGGGCGGCGGCGCGAACCAGTTCCGCCGCCGCCCGCGTTCCGTTGACACCAACCCGAAGCGCAAGCGAGGGACGCCCCGAGACCCGCGTTCCGTTGACACCAACCCGAAGCGCAAGCGAGGGACGCCCCGAGACCCGCGTTCCGTTGAGACACCAACCCGAAGCGCAAGCGAGGGCCCCCAAGACCCTCGCTTGAGACACCAACCCGAAGCGCCAGCGAGGAACCCCCCAAGACCCTCGCTTGCGCTTCGGGTTGGTGTGAGATCGACCACCCGACCCCCGGACCCGCCATGACCCGCGCCCCCCGTCTCGCCGCCGCGTTCCTGGCCGCCTGCACCCTCGCCGCGCTCGCGTCAGCCGGGGAGCTCGTCACCCTGTCCGGGAAGGCCCTCAAGGGGGACGTGGTCGCCGTCGACGCGCAGACCGTCACCTTCAAGGAGGCCGGGTCCGGGACCCTCGCGAAGATCCCCGTCAAGGAGGTCGGCGAGGTCAACCTCGGCGGGAGGCTCCCGGCCCTCGGGCCGACCGTGAAGCGGAACGAGATCGAGCTCGTGGACGGGTCGGTCCTCGTCGCCCCGGAGGTCGCGATCAAGGGGAAGAAGGTCGAGTTCGCGTTCCTCCCCGCGCCCGCCGGGGCCACCCCCCCGACCGTCGACCTGCCGATGACGACCCTGTACTGGGTCATGCGGAACGCCGAAGACCCGAAGGCCCGGGCCGAGTGGAAGAAGCTCCTGACCGACCGCGGCAAGCGCGACCTGTTCGTGACCATCGACGAGAAGGGCAACCTCAGCCCGCTCGCCGGGACGTTCCTGGAAGGGGACGAAAAGGGCGTCGGCATTCAGTTCCAGGACGCGGTGTCGGACGAGAAGCGGCGGCTGCTCCAGGCCCGCGCCACCGGCGGGTTCGTGTTCAACCAGCCGCCGCGGGACGCGATCCCGCCGACCGTCTGCAAGGTCCGCGACGTGTTCGGCAACGTCCTGATCGCCCAGGCGGTCACGGTGTCGGACAGCGGCATCAAGGTGACGACCGTCGGCGGCGCGACGTTCGAGTACCCCGGCGGCACCGGCCTCGCCAAGCTCGACTTCGCCGAGGGGAACGTGAAGTACCTCGTCGACCTCGACCCGACCGTCGCCGGCCCGGACGAAGTCCCCGGCGAGCCCCGGCTGACCTACCTCAAGAACCGCACGCAGGACGGGGCCCGGCTCCGGCTCGACGGCGTCGAGTACCAGAAGGGTTTGCTCATCTTCCCGGACACCGCCCTGACGTACAACCTCGGCGGCGACTACCGCGAGTTCAAGGCGACGGTCGGCGTCGACGACCGCATCCCCGTCGCCAGCAGCAACGTCCGCCTGACGATCGAAGGCGACGGCCGCAAGCTGTTCAGCGAGAACGTCAGCCGCAAGGACAAGCCCCGCACGGTGACACTCGACGTGAAGGAAGTGAAGCAGCTGAAGATCAGCGTCGAGCGGGAGTCGCTGTACCTCGGGAACCAGGTGAACCTCGCGGACGTGCGGGTGCAGAAGTGAGTTTCGCGGCCGTCGTGCGTCTGATGTGTAGCCGCGACGCGATAGCGGAGCGCGTTGACCGCACCGCGCTCCGCTCCCGCGTCGCGGCTACACGGGAATCCATTCCACCGTCGAGATTCGCACCATGTCGGACACCCCGTTCTCGCGCCGCAACTTCCTGATGGGGGCCGCCGGGGCCGCGACCGCCGCCTACTGCGGGCCGACGGTCGCGCTGGACCCGAGCGTGTCCGCCGCGGAAGCGGAGCGGATCGCGGTCATCAAGTCCGTCAAGCCGGCCGTCGCCGCCGTGTGCTTCGTCGGCGGCAAGGCGTGCGGGTCCGGCGTCGTCATCGACCCGGACGGCTATTGCCTCACGAACTTCCACGTCGTCCAGCCGACCGGCCCGATCATGCAGTGCGGCCTCGACGACGGCGAACTGTACGACACCGTCCTCGTCGGCCAGGACAAGGTCGGCGACGTGGCGCTCGTCAAACTGCTGCCGAAGGAAAAGGGCAAGCCGTTCAGCTACGTCAAGCTCGGCGACAGCGACCAGGTGCAGGCCGGCGACTGGTCCCTCGCGATGGGCAACCCGTTCGGCATCTCCCTGGACTTCAGCCCGACCGTGACGTTCGGCCTCGTGTCCGGGGTGAACCGCTACCAGCCGCCGGAAGGCAAGGGGACGCTCGAATACACGGACTGCATCCAGTTCGACACGTCGATCAACCCCGGCAACTCGGGCGGGCCGCTGTTCAACATGAAGGGCGAGCTCATCGGCATCAACGGCCGGGGGTCGTTCGAGAAGCGCGGCCGGGTCAACTCGGGCGTCGGGTACGCCATCAGCATCAACCAGATCAAGAACTTCCTCGGCCTGTTCTACGCCGGCGTCGACACCGACCACGCCACGCTCGGGGCCGAAATCCGCACGGAAAACGAGGACGGCGACCTGCTCAAGATGGTCGTCCGCGACGTGCTCGACGAGGCGGATGCGTCCCGCCGGGGGCTGCAGCGCGGCGACCAGATCCTGAAGTTCGCCGGCCGCGACCTGACGAGCGTGAACCAGTACAAGAACATCCTCGGCATCTTCCCGAAGGACTGGCGGTTGCCGCTGACCTACCGGCGGAACAACCGCAACAAGGAAATCCTCGTCCGGCTCATGGGCCACCAGGACGCCTTCGTCGGGGACAAGCCGCCGCCGAAGGGGCCGAACCCGCCGCCGATCCCGATCCAGCCGGGCGGCGACCCGACCGCGAAGAACCCCGCCCGCAAGTTCTACGAGGCGAAGAAGGGGTTCGCGAACTACTACTTCAACAAGGTCGAGCAGGACAAGCTGCTCGCGAAGTTCAAGGAAAAGTCGGACTTCACCGGCGTCGCCGGGCCGTGGACGATCGAAGGCGGCGTCGAACTCGCCGACCGCAAGGGCGACCTCAAGATCACGATGGCCGAGAACGCCGAGGGGCTGACGGACGTGAAGTTCATCCGCAGCGGGATCGAGGACGCGCTCCGGCCGCTCGGCTCCGAGCTGAAGGGGGACGCCCTCCGCGTGCCCCAGGGGTCCGGCGGCCTGCTCGTGGCCCTGTACCAGTACCGCCGCCTGCTCACCGGCGGCCGCGAGGCCTTTGAAGGCGGCTTCGTCCACGCCGGCACCGAACCCGTCTACCCGCCGCGGGCCGACGGCAAGGAGCCGGAGCAGCTCAAGGACTTGCGGGTCGACTGCCACGTCCTCCGGACGAAACACGCGCAGTTCGAAACGAAGTGGTACTTCGCCAAGGACACGGGGAACCTGATCGTGTGCGAGGCGTACCTGACGAAAGACAGCGACCCGTGCGAACTCTACTTCGACGGGTACAAGCCCGTCGACGGCCGGCTGGTGCCGCACCGGATCGAGGTCCGCTACGGCGACAAGCGGTACGCGGTGATCGACGTGAAGAGCACGAATTTCGCGAAGAAATGACCCAACATCTGGTCCCCCTCTCCCCTTGGGGGAGAGGGGTTAGGGGTGAGGGGAACCGACCTCGACCCATCTCAGAGATACTCGCCGGGTGG